>JAGHUM010000090.1 GCA_018064855.1 Candidatus Physcocola equi | reverse complement strand
CTTCAGTCACAATGGGCATCCATTGCTCCTTTCAGATTCTCTTCAAAACATCCTGAAAAATCCACTTATAAAAATCTCCAACAAAAATTCAAACAACTTCTAAAAGACTTCAAATTTGAAATCGTCACAAAAAAAGCAGCAAAAGAATACACAATTACGAAAAAAAAATTATCTTTGAAGAAGGTTACCATTTGATTCAGAAAAACACATGATAATAGATTCACTGGAAAATTTCAGCATTTACGAGCAACTCCACCCCAACTTCAAGAAAGTGGGCGAAATACTGCGCAACACAGACTGGGCCAAACAGCCCAAGGGACGAATGACTTTTGACACGGAAGACTTTTACATCAATGTGGATGAGAGCCAGTTGAAAGACCTGTCGGCAGCCACACCGGAAGTGCACGACAAATATATTGACATCCAGCTGCCTATCGCCAGAGCCGAGCAAATGGGATGGTTGCCAAGATCGTCATGCAAGACAGTCCACGCCAAGAATCCAGACAAAGACTATACGCTGTATGAGGAGCATCCGGAAGCCGTTGTTGACGTAAAACCTGGACAATTTGTGATTTTCTTTCCTAATGACGCACACGCGCCATTGATAGGCGAAGGACAAACGAAAAAAGTGATTGCCAAAATCAAAGTGCAGACCAACATTTAAGAACAAAATCCTTAATAAGAATACCCATGGAAAAACTCAAAATAATAAAAAAAGACCCGTACTTGAAGCCTTTTGAAAAGGAACTGTTTGCCCGCTACAAATACGCCATCACCAAAGAGCAGGAGCTGACGAAAGGAGCACAAAGCATTTCCGAATGGGCAAGCGGCTATCTCTATTTCGGCCTACACAAACAAGGTAAAAAATGGGTATTCCGCGAATGGGCTCCCAATGCCAAAGGCATTTGCTTGGTGGGAGATTTCAACGGATGGCAGGAAAAAGACGAATATCGCCTAAAAGCAGAAAAGAACGGCATCTGGGAAATCACATTACCAGAAGATGCCATCCACCACGGAGACCTCTACAAAATGAAAGTGGACTGGGAAGGGGGGAACGGACTCCGCATTCCAGCATGGTCTCAACGCGTGGTGCAGGACAGCAACACAAAACTTTTCTGCGCACAGGTGTGGTCGCCGGAAAATCCATACAAGTTCAAGAAAAACAAATTCAAGCCAAGCACCACTCCACTCTTAATCTATGAAGCCCACATCGGAATGGCGGGCGAAGAGGAATGCGTGCACACATACAGGGAATTTCAAGAAAAAATGCTGCCACGCATCGCCGCAGACGGGTATAACTGCGTGCAACTGATGGCCATACAAGAACATCCCTACTACGGATCGTTCGGATATCATGTCAGCAGTTTCTTCGCCGCTTCGAGCCGATTTGGCACGCCAGACGAGTTGAAAGAAATGATCGACACAGCACACAGCATGGGTTTGGCGGTGATAATGGACATCGTACACAGCCACGCAGTGAAAAACCAGGAAGAAGGATTGGGATTGCTCGACGGGACCCCTTACCAGTATTTCCACGACGGCTGGCGCCACGAGCACAAGCAATGGGACTCGCTGTGCTTCAACTATGGAAAGAATGAGGTGATGCATTTCCTTTTGTCTAACTGCAAATATTGGATGGAGGTGTTCCATTTCGACGGTTTCCGATTCGATGGTGTAACCTCCATGATATATCTCGACCACGGCATGGGCAGCGACTACAGCGGCTATGACTGCTATTTCAACGGTAATCAAGACGGCGACGCGCTCTGCTATCTGACACTTGCCAACAAAGTAATCCACGAAGTCAACCCATACGCCATCACCATTGCGGAAGAGGTTAGCGGTATGCCAGGATTGGCAGGTAAAATAAACGAAGGCGGTGTCGGTTTCGACTATCGTCTGGCCATGGGAATCCCAGATTTCTGGATCAAACTCATCAAAGAGCAGACCGACGAGCAATGGAAGCCGGGCTCGATGCTTTGGGTGCTCACCAACCACAGAATAGAAGAAAAGACCATCAATTACGCGGAAAGTCACGACCAAGCCCTTGTGGGGGACAAAACCATCATGTTCCGACTGGCAGACGCCGACATGTATTGGCACATGAGCAAACTGATGCCGAGCAGTTACATGGTGGACCGCGCGATAGCCTTGCATAAGATGATCCGATTGATCACACTCAGTTCAATCAACGGTGGTTATCTCAATTTCATGGGCAACGAATTCGGTCACCCGGAATGGATTGACTTTCCACGCGAAGGCAACGGATGGAGCCACAAATACGCACGTCGCCAATGGAGCCTGGTAGATAATCACGACTTGAAATACGACTGGCTACAAGAGTGGGACCGCGACATGATCGCCCTCATAAAAAGCGAAAAGAAATTTAACGAGCAGATGGTGAACGTGCTCTGGGACAAGAGCGACGACCAGGTGCTGGCAATGCAACGCGGCAACCTGGTATTCATCTTCAATTTCCACCCGAACAAGAGTTTCACCGACTACGGTATTCTGGCTGAACCAGGAGAATACGAGATTGTGCTCAACAGCGACAATCCAAAATATGGCGGTTTCAACCTTGTGGATGAAAGCGGAAGTCACTTTACCATGGGCAACATCGAGAGCCCAGCACCAGGCAAAGAATGGATGCAACTCTACCTGCCATGCAGAAGCGCCATGATATTGAGAAAGAAAAACTAGTTTTATTTCTATGAATACCGAAATTATATACAATTTAAAACGCTTTGTATATGCACAGGAAAGTGATGAACTTGTGACTTATGCCAAAGCCTTGGAAGAGATGAAGAAGGGCAGGAAATCCAGCCATTGGATCTGGTACATTTTCCCGCAAATAAAAGGTTTTGGGTACTCGGCTATGACGAAAAAGTATGCCATCGGGAGTATTGATGAAGCAGTGGCCTATTTGCAGCATCCTGTGCTTGGCCCTCGTTTGACAGAAATCACCCAAGCAATATTAGACCACAATGCAGCCACTAAAGATAGCATTTGGGATATGATGGGGAATAATGTTGATGTGTTGAAATTCAAATCGTGCATGACCTTGTTTTGGTGCGCATCACGAAAAATAAACGCAGAAACTGCCAATAGCAGTATTTTTAAAGAAGCTATCGACAAATTGCTCAATGGAAATTGGTGTAAAAAAACCACTGAAACGATAAATAACTCTTAGGTGTCCGCTACACCTGAAAAGACATTCAAAAAAATAATCCGCAATACCAGTAAATACGGTGTTGCGGATATTTTTTGATAACTATTCAAGACACCTTCATTCAGCAACAATCACCTTCCTGCCATTTACCACATAAATGCCAGCAGGCAGACAGCAAACGAAGTTTTCATCTTTGAAGAGCCTACGCTTTACAATCGTTTTTCCAGAAACGGACACAATGACCAATGGAGTATCTTCGTTGGCAACAGCGAAAAGACATCCCTGCGCGCTCCATACAGAGAGGAGACCAGGATCGGCATCTAAAACCGACACATCTGACGCTTTGGTAATAAATGTCATTCTACTTCTCGCAAGACTACCCTCTTCATAGAAAACCAGATAGAACGTGTCTTTTTTCGCCTGGAAAGAAAGCGGAATCACGCCAACGGAATGAGGTGCGACTTCAATACTCTGCGACAAGAATAATTCACCCTCATAATTGCCGATGGTGTCTATTTCAAAATTATAGACCGCACGATGAACAGAAGAAGAGTTGTTGGTAATCAGCAGAGAACTATTGATAGTCTTGCCATCAACATCCATTTGAGACGAGCTGATGTTTAACACCACTTTGCCTTCATCTTCAGAAAAGACTTCAAACGTACCTTGGGCAAACTGATTGGCCATATAGTCCCAAGCACTGAAATTATAATACACGACAGATTCGTCCAAGGGAATGGAAATGACTTTCGATTCACCAGCCCTTAAAGATACATAGGTTGTGACATTGGTATTTCCACCATCTCTGGCAAACACCACACGCACACTGTTGTCATAGAAAGCCTTGCCCTCATTTTTCAGCAACAGTTTGCAGACGGTCTTACCATTCGACAACGTATCAACATGTGCTTCGGCAGTGAGTTTATACTGATCCTGCCCTTTATAGAAAACGCCATTATCAATCTCATTGTTATTAACATCCATCACCCAATAGTAAACCGTATCGGACTGAGGGATAAACTTGAAATCGACGACATTTTCATCACCCGCCTCCGCAGTGACATAAGCCGCATAAGAATACTTCATCGGATTCACATCAACGCTGTTGGTCATCAAGTAGAGCACATCGTAATAATCTCTTTCGCCAGCGTTTTTGAGGTTAATCTTGCCATAAGCATACTGTTTGACATAGTTGAAATTGACAATCTGAAGATCAGCGGACAGTTTGTATCTTTCTGGCACCACTACCTTTCCATCCTTGACGGTAAAAGTCACAGAATTATGGGCAAACCCCTCGCATGGTTTCCAATTCTTTCCATCCTCACTTTCAATAAGTCCAACAGTGTAAGACTTACCATCTTTGAAACTGGACACATCAATACTATTCACAGTTTCCTGACTGTAATCTGTATCAGGTTTCAATGTGCTACTTTCAGCAGTTCCAGTCTTCACAACCTTCCCAGTTTCATCCACATAGCCATTTGAAAGATACACATCGACAGGATGAGAATAAGGATTGAAATAAGTAAAAAACAAATAATGGTATCCGTTGGTCAATTGATGACGAACACCGAGCGAGTGCACCAATGGACGTGCAGAAGTAACGTCTTTCTTGCCATTATCGGGAGTGATGCCATAAACAATATAGTTGTCATTAGAATAACCATCAGTAGAAGAACTTGCCCCAGGCTCAGTAACCGTATTGGGGTTCAGCAAAGCCAGATCATAATACCCGTTATAGTGGCCATCCCATCCCCAGTTGATATGGAACAAGCCTCCATCGTCAATACCGTCAACAACAAAACGGTGACCGCTTTTCATAGTCCAGCCCGCCATCATGACAGGTCTTTTCTCTTTCAATTCATTGTAGATAATATCATACCATTCTTTCAAAGAATATGTAGTACGACGAGCGAGTTGAATAAAATCCGGATCAAAGCCAAAGTAGTTGACCAATTCAGACATCATAATTTTATTGCTGGCACTTTCATTCTTATCATAATCCATGTTAGCGGCAGTGCCAACAATAGCCATCAACTGTGCAACGGCATCGGCCTGCACATCAGTATATCCCTCGTTGTAATTGTCGAGGATGTTTTTCCAATCAATCACAGTTCCTTTCTTGACAGCAGGTCTGCTAATCTTATTGATTTTAGAGACATAAGCAGGAATGTCTGCAACGACAGCAGCCGGATGTTTGTAATAGCGCATAATCTGAGCGACGGCAGTAGCGACACATCCTGTAGGGGCGAGATCAACACCAACATTAGGACAAGCGTTATTGAAAGGTGCTTTTTGTCCCCAACAGGTATTGCCCAATAGAGGTTCAATCGGCGCATTGGTAATCCGATACGCCTTCAGAACATTGTTTCCGTCTGTTTTGAGACGTTCAGTATTTTTAGAAAAGCAATTGAGCATTCCCTGCAATTCAAAAGGTAGTTCACTGCCAGCATAATCATTACTGTAAGCCAACAGAGCAGAAGATTCAGAATTGGCGTCCACAATGACATAGCCTCCTGCATTACCCTTAAAAGAATAAAAAACAGTATCTCCGTCGTCAACTTTAACCTGCGTCAGAGATACAACCGAAGAATTTGAAAGTGTTTTCTTTGCCACAGCCAGAGCCTCATTGACAGAACGCGTAGCAGCGTGAAGACCCGCAGCAGAAAAAACGAGGATAGAGAATAGAATTTTGTTAAGATGATTCATGTGAACAAAGTTTATTATTTCTTTTGCAATACACAAATATATAATAATTCAGGATTATAAACAACTTCTTATAAACCTTCTATTTTTTCAACTGTCTTTTCAGGGGAAAAAGCGAGGTCAAGCCCACCAACATTCCCACCATAATCATAGTGCCCTGACTAGCTATCGCACCAAAGCCCAACAAATGCGCCATAAGGCAAAGCGAAAGACAGACGATGAAAGGAGCCGCCGCCATACGGAGATAACGCCCGACCAAAACAATCGTGAGTCCGCCAAAAATAGCAGGCACCACATAAGGAGAAACCGGTTTCAGCATATCCACCAGCACATCCTGATAAATGGCCAAAGGAATAAGTCCGACCAATATCACCAAGGTAGTTGTGATAGAGCACGCGGCAATAGCCACCGTGGTTACTAATTCTTTTTCCTCGGTACCATCCTTCACCTTGGCAATGCTTTGCGCATTGATAGCGCAAGGAAGTTTAAGGTTGGAAATATTACCCGTAATAAAAGTGAGATATTGTCCGCCAGTACCTAAAAGCGGTCCATAAGAGAGCGCCTCAATCAGTCCGATAGCCATATACCCGAGCATAAAAGTAAAGCACTGCGGAATCAGTGACCAATCTGGCAAGACACCGGCAGCAGAGCAAAAGATGACTGGCACCAGAACAATGACGACGATGGCCAGCCAGGTAAAGATGCGACCGTAATAATGAAGATTATCAGAAAACCTTGTATGCATATCGTCAAGCAATAAAAAAAGCGACCGAAAGCGCACCGAGAATTGTAACCGCCATGGCATAACTCTCGAGCCACTTCCATTTCTTAATCAACAAACCACAGACAGCCATAAGCAGGCAACTTACGCCGAAGGTGATCAGGGTCACCTCGCCCGAAACCTGCGCACCGGTATCTTTGGCAACAGAGGCATTCCCGATACTGAAAGCGGCACCAACAAGCATGGCGGAGATAAGGCCGGAAAGCAAGCCACCGAGCAAAGCGCCCGTCAGGTTGTCCATCAATTTAGGGTTGGATTCTCGAATATGCGCCAAACGATTCTCATAACGCTTATAGCACAACGCATTGAAAACAGGTCCAGACAAGATGCTCACCGTCATCACCACCAAAGCGGCAGCCACCATATCGGAAGAAACCTGGCAGCCCACAGGAAGTACCTGATTCATCGCAAGAATCTCATACTGGAGCGCGCCAATGACTTCCAAACGAATCCAAGAAAGCGCCAAACCAAGGTACTGCATCATGATGCCAATACCGATGACAATGGGAATGCTGGGAACAAGAGAGAAAATGACGCTTGATTTAATGGTCTGCTTAAGAATACCGGTATCCATACCGATTTGTCTGGCACGACGGAATGAGACTCTGATAAAGAAAAGACTCATACCAATCACCAACAACGCAATAACAGCACCAATCAGATATATGACAGCGAAACTATCTTTCATTCAGATTATATAAATATCAGAATTGGAAATAGATGAACGGAACCACATCACTACCCTTCACCTGCAGCATGAGCCAAACCACCAACGTGATGACAGCCACCTGCAAAACCAAAGGCATGCGCACCATCTGGTTGCGGCACGCAGTGGACCACGATTCCGGACAAAAATGGAGCAGATATCCCAAGACCATGAATGCGAACACCAACGGATAGCCGGCGACCACCTGAGGAAGAACCGCTCCGTTAAATTCATAGATAAGTTTATTGAAAAGCGCCTCCACCGACTCCAAAGATGACGCGCGGAAGAATATCCAACAGAAACAGGCGAAATGGAAGGTGACAATCGTGGCCCAGATGCGTACCGGCCAAGGATTTTTGTAACCTTTCTTATGATTTCGGATTTTCATCCAAATCTTGTGGACACACAAAGCGAAGCCATGCAAACCACCCCAAAGAATGAAATTCCAGTTTGCTCCGTGCCACAAACCACCAAGCAGCATCGTCATCATCAAATTGAAGTATTGGCGGATTTTCCCTTTTCTGTTACCTCCCAACGAAATGTAGAGATAATCTTGCAACCAACTTGACAAAGAAATGTGCCAACGCTTCCAAAATTCAGTAACAGACTGGCTTTTATAAGGGCTGTCGAAGTTCTTCGGAAAATGGAAACCCAACAAAAGCGCGATACCAATAGCCATATCGCTGTAACCAGAGAAATCGCAATAAATCTGCAGCGTATAGCCATAGACACCCAGCAGATTCTCCACCCCGGAGTAAAGCCCCGGATTGTCGAAAATACGATCGACATAGTTCACGCTGATATAATCGGAGATGATGGATTTCTTAATGAGACCAGCCACGATGAGGAACAGAGCCGTGCCAAACATTTCGCGGCTGACAAAAAGCGGCTTGCGAATCTGCGGAATAAAGTCGGACGCACGCACAATCGGTCCCGCCACCAGCTGCGGGAAGAACGACACGAAGAAAGCATAGTCGATCAACCGATCGACAGGCTGCAATTTATTGCGATAGATGTCTATCGTGTAACTCATACTCTGGAAAGTAAAGAACGAGATACCGACAGGCAACATAATGTCGAACGGAGAGAAATGTCCACCCCAAAGCGGACAAAAAGCCTGATAGAGGAAATTGGTGTATTTGAAATAGCAAAGCAAGCCTAAATTGACCACCACACTGATGAACATCAGCAACTTTCGGGAAGAAAGGCCGGTGGTTTTATACAATTTACGGCCAATATTGTAATCGACCAACGTCACAATCGCCAACAGCACAAAATAAGCGCCGCTGCTCTTGTAGTAAAAATAATAGGAGAAGAGCGTAACAAAAGCGATGCGCAATGTATCTTTCTTGTTGAGCAAATTATAGATCAAACTAAAAAAGAGGAACAAGAAAAGGAACAAACCGCTGCAAAAAATCATTGGATTGCGCGGATCGTAAGAGAGGACATCTCCGAGTTTACTCAAATCAATACCAAAAGCATACAGTGTCAAAAAAACACTATAGAAAAAATCGCCAAGACCAGAAGTGTCAGATATATCGAGAAGCATAAAATATGCAAAAAAAATTAGAAATTAAAAATCGTTAAAAGAAATGGTGGCTGGGAGATCCAAATCGAGGTCTTCCATATATCGGTTAAACGCTTTGAGAATAGACTCAGCCAAAAGATTACCCTGTACGATGTACCCCTCGTGCTTAAAGTGAATATGATCGTCTTTCATCAAGCCAGCGCCGGTCCAGTTGTTGCAAGCACTCGTCTGCCCCCCACAAATTTCATACAGATTCCAAAGTGGCAACGCATAACTATCTGCCACATTCTTAATCGTGAGTACGGCTTTTGGTGTGTTGCTGTTAACTTTGTAAGACACGTTGTAAAAAGTCTTGTTCACCATTTTCCCCTTGCGTTTCACCTTTTTCGTGTAAGGTTCCTTGTGACTCATGAACGCACCAGGAGGCGTGGTGAGCAAAATGGAAGTTTCCGGGCACCTTGCCATAATCGAGTCGGTGAGTTTGATAATGGCCAGACAATGGGCCTGCGCATCATAGTTGTTGACATGGGCCTCATTTGTACCGAAAGAGACGATAACGAGGTCTGGTTTCAATTCAGCCACCTTATCCAATCGTTCCTTCGTCAAGAAATGTTGTGTAAGCGCGCCATTCACACCAAAGGCATGATAGACCAAACCAGCCTTGCCCGATTCCTGAGCAATTGCTGTGGTTTTATAGTCGATATCCTGTGGTTTTACAGCCTCCTTTCCCCATGCCGCTTCGAGCCTTCTTCTGGTAACCACAGAAAAAACATGTCCGCGCACATGAGAATCGCCGATATGAACGATGCGCACAGGTCTTTTCTTTTCACGGATAAGCGAAAAGAAAGAATCTAATTTTTCAGCGCGAACGATATGATTGTTTTGCGTATTCCGGAATCCATTAGGCATGGAATTGCCCACATTCTGCACGGGCGCGGTGATAGGAGGCACGACAGAATCGGCCAGAGCCGAATCCGCCTGTCCTTGTCCCTTGCACGCAATGGAGAGATTAAGGGAGAACAGCACTATCGTCGCTGACGCTATTATCAGTTTTAGCCTCATGAGATTTTACAAAATTAAGTTTTCTATCGTAATGTTCCTTGCCGGCTTTGAGCGCGTCGAAAAGTTTCTGCGCCATAACACTGCCACCACGGAAATTGATATGCGTGTAGTCCATATTGGCCAAAGAAGGAGAGGACTTAGCCATAGAATAAACACCACCCTCCTGCTTCATAGCCTCGAGCATGTTCCAATAACTGACTTTACACTGCACAGCCACATTTTTCTGATACAGACTCAGGTTGTTGACGCCCGGCATGGTTGACATTTCACCAGATTCATTGCGATAGGCTCTATCGCCAACGCTGAGAATGAGGAAACCGGCATTCGGATATGCTTCGTGAAGATGTCGGACCACCTTTTCCATAGATTTCTGATAAGCAGAAAAATCCTTACCAAATTTAGAGGCCACATTCAATCCGAACTGGATGACAATCAAGTCATAGTCTCTAACCTTGTGCATATCCTTCAAATAAGAGAGCGGAATAGAAGAAATCTGTGAGCCACTATGTCCGCGCATACTCAAGTTGTCGAGGATAATACCGTTTTTTCCGTCCATCGCCATACCATAGAACACCGCATTAGAATCGCACTTGCTGACCATCCAATGCGCCTTGAAAAGAGAGTCGTTGGCGTAAGAAAAAGAGATGAGCGAATCGGCACCACCATTATTGAAGCGCACAGTATCTTTCGCATTCGCCACCAAACGAATGGAAGAAGGACCTTTACAATAATAGAAGAAAGAAGTGTTGTCGAAATTATTGTTACCAAAAAGCAACTTGGTGGCAGTTCCCTCCACCCAAGCGCCTGCTCCACCCGTAAAATAGTGGCAAGCAAGACCTTGCTTCTTCGAGACAAAAGACTTTTTCTTCATCGATTGGTGCATGCTCCAACCCTTATGACGATGCTTCACCGTGGTACGGAAGCCGGCAGTCTCAGGTGCGATTTCCACATATCCCACACCTTTGCCCCCCCACTGCTTTTGCAGAAGAGAGCGAAGCGAGCCCGTAAAGATGTCGCCTTCAATGAAAGAGTCGCCGAAGAATCCGATGCGAACAGGTCGATCTTTCACATGAGCGAGCGCCTCGTAGAAACGATCGATGCCCATATTGGAAAAATCGTCAAAATCTTCAATCTCAATCACCCCGTGAGGCACCTGAACGGTATCTTTGAACATCGACTCGACGATGCGTGTCTTTCTACGCATTATCTGTGCAGAATCGAGACGAATAGTATCTCCAGAAACAGTGTCCACTTGAATGGCAAGCGCGTTTATCGCAGAATCTACCGGAACAGAATCAGGGAAAACCATCTGTTCAGCCAAAGCTTTCATTTCCTCGGCCTTTTTAAGAGACTCCACCAGCTCGGGATCAATTGCATCATCCTCCGTTTCCTCAGTTTGAGATTTGACACGAATGTCGGCCAACAGATCCACACGTCGCATATCCGTAATCTCATCAGGATCAGCAGGTAAGCCGAACCACGTTTTCACCATTCCCGACTTGAATCCAAGCGGCGGCAAATGATGCAAAGCAAAAAGTGCTATGACCAAAAGAAAAGTTGCCCAAAAAGTTCTTGGCAGAAAATTTTTCATTTTATTTCAAAATCAATAAAGGTGACCTAAAAACTCACCAATAGAAAAAATCTCATTAACTTCTACAAACGCCTCTTAAAAACTAAAAAACATTTGAGAATGCAAAATTAAAAGAAAATAAGAAAGAAACACAGAAAAAAAGGTATTGTGGCGCAATTTTTCTTAAATTTGCACAATAATATATATAAATGTCACACGACAGTGGCGAAGAACAAAGCATAAAAAATGAGAAACAGACTTATAGCACTGGCGACAGCCCTGATAGCAATCGTTGGCAACAGCATGGCAAAAGAGCAGAACCAGACCTATTTGGACTACATCAATCAATACAGCAAGATTGCAGTGTCTGACATGAAAGAATATGGCATTCCTGCCAGCATCACACTTGCGCAAGGCCTGCTGGAAAGCGGAGCGGGGAAAAGCGAACTGGCAAAAGCCAGCAACAACCACTTCGGCATCAAATGCAGCGACTGGAAAGGCGAGCGTGTATATTTCGACGACGACCAAAAAGGGGAATGCTTCCGCAAATATGACAACCCCAAAGACAGTTATCGCGACCATGCTTTGTTTTTGAAAAACCGTCCGCGCTATTCCAGCCTTTTCGAGTTAAAGACCACCGACTACAAAGGTTGGGCAAAGGGTTTGAAGCAATGCGGCTACGCAACAGACCCCAACTATGCAGACCGCCTCATCAAAATCATTGAGGATTACGACCTGGACAAATACGACAAAGACGTAAAGGTAAAAGACAAAGACCACTATGACCCTTATACAGACGGTGGACTGACAGACGGCAAACCCAACGAAAACAACATCATTTCCCCAGCAAAAAAGACAAGCGAAAAAGACTATCACTTGAAGAGCACAATGGGCGAAGTGACAGTTGCCTACACCCACAACGTAATCAAACAAGGTCGCAAGCAGATTGTGATCGCACAAGAAAACGACACATACGAAAGCATAGCGAAAGAGTTTGGACTGAAGAAATGGGAAATAAGATGGTATAACAAGGCGAAGAAAGGCGACGCCCCACAGGCAGGCAGCCAAGTGGTGATAAAGAAATTTTAAGACATGGCAAAAAACAGCAGACACATCTGGGGAAAAGTAACAGGATTGGGTGCCGCAATAATGCTATGCACCGCCTGCGCAAACATGGGTAGCGGTCCGAACGGAGGTCCTGCAGACCGCCGTGCGCCCCAATACATGGGCAGCACGCCCAAGCCGAATCAGGTGGATTTTAAGGACAAAAAAATCACGATTCAGTTTGATGAATACATCACATTGAAAGACCCCTACAGCAAGATCACCGTATCCCCAGCACAAAAGATGCAACCAAGCATCAGCGGCTTAGGGAAAAAGGTGACAATAGAATTGGCAGACACGATGCTGGAAAACCGCACTTACATCATCGACTTCAGCGACGCCATTGTAGATAACAACGAAGGCAACCCTATAGAAGATTTCAACCTGACTTTCAGTACCGGCAAGGAAATCGACACCATGGCAGTGAGCGGCATCGTAATCGACGCCCAGACATTGCTGCCACAAGAAGGAGTCTGGGTAGGCGCATACGAAGAAGGAACAACAGAAGCCTTCCGCACCAAAGCCTTAGAATACATCTGCCGCACCAACCATCAAGGGAAATTCACCCTTCGCGGCCTTAAAAACCGGGCATACACCTTGTATGCGTTGAAAGACGGTAACGGAGATTACCACTACGACAACAAGAACGAAAGCATCGCATTGCCGCTTGCCAACATCGTGCCCACTTACAAACAAATTGAACGACGCGACACCGTGATGAAAGATTCGGTGACCATCGACACGATCAAAGTAAGCAAAGTGGGAAGTTTCGGTCCCGACACATTGGTATTCAAAATGTTTAAAGAAGAAAAACATTTGCAATACTACAAAAACGCCACATGGAACGAGAAAGACAAGATTGTGCTGAACCTTGTAAACGAAAAGAAGGCGAAACCAACCATCACCCCCATCAATTTCAATGAAAAAGACTGGTACCAACTGGAGACTGGCGTGACATTCGACACGCTGACCTACTGGATCACCAATCCGGAAATAATGGAGAAAGACACACTGGAATTTGCCATCGACTTCGAGAAATCCGACAGTATGGAGCAATTCAGACCACACAGAGACACCATTCGCCTCTATGCAAAAAAGTGGAAGAAAATCAGCAAGAAAGACGCAGGTCCGAATGCCAGCATGCGCAGCACGATAGAGGTCTATAACAAGCCAGAAATCAGTTGGGACAAGCCATTGAAAAAGTTTGACAAAAGCAATTGCCGCATCCTGATGAAAGAAGACACCGTGTGGACTGACATCCTCGATTATGAGGTGCTGCCAATCGATGGAGACCCACGCCGATACAAAATCGACATGGCCATGGAAGAAGGCAAAGAATATCGCCTTCGCGTGGATACCAGCGCTGTAGAAGACTACCTGGGACGCAAAAACAGGGAAAAAGAAGAGACCTCTTTCCACCTCCGCAAGAAAACAGAATATACCAGCCTGCTCATTGAAACCAAGAACGCAAAGATGCCAGCCTTCATTGAATTGATGAGTGGCGCCGACAAAATTGTGCGAAAAGAAAAAGTGGGAAGCAACGGCCGCGTTAAATTTGAAAACCTTTCTGCCGGCAATTACTTCATTCGTCTGACAGAAGACGCCAACGAAGACGGGGAATGGACAACAGGAGAACTGAGCAAACAGAAAACACCTGAAAACGTCATCTACTACCCTAAGAAGATTACTCTCAAAGCCAACTGGGACCGCGAAGAAGAATGGGATGTGACAAGCACGCCTCTGCAAGAACAGTTGCCTGCGGAACTGCGCAAGAGCACAACGACCAACAAAAAATAACGACATGAGCACTATCATCCTGCAAAGTTGTTATTTGGGTCCAGTAAGCTATTACTCGGCTTTACTCAATGCAGAAAAAGCACTGCTTGAGGTAAACGACCATTACGGCAAGCAAACCTACAGAAACCGCTGCCGCATCGCCACAGCCAACAAGGTAATGGACCTGACCATCCCGGTTGAACGCACCCATGAAAAGACCGCCATGAAAGATATCGCCATAAGTTATGACGAAGATTGGCAAAAAACACATTGGAACGCCATTGAAAGCGCCTACCGCACAAGCGCCTATTTTGACTATTATGCCGACGAATTGCAAGTGTTTTACAAAACCAAGGAACGCTATTTGGTGGACTTGAACATGAAACTGCATGAACTGGTGGTCAAATGGATGCAACTGGAGGACAGGATTCAATTGACATCAACCACAGAATACCACACTCCAGGAGAATCGGAAATTGACCTACGCACAGCATTCAATCCCAAATCAGCGGCCAACAAGACCAAGCCATATTACCAAGTATTCAGCCAACGACATGGATTCATAGCCGACCTGAGTGTACTTGACCTTGTGCTAAATGAAGGACCTGAAGCATATAAATATCTTTAAAAGCACCGTTCGGCAAACGAACGGCATCCAATCATAATTCATAGAAAAATGGAAAACAACGAATTCAACTACGACGAGATTCGTCCCTATAACGACAATGAAGTACACGACGCTTTCGTAAGAGCATGTCAAGAACCAGAATTGAAATCCGTATTGGAATTCATCTACAAAGACAAAGCAGAGGAAATGCGCCAGTATTTCCTAACCATTAAAACCGTTGAAGAATTTCAGTCCAACGTAATCGCTCCATTCGTGTTGAAAGTAGGAGAGATGACTAGCGACGGGCTCGACATTACAGGATTGGAAAACAAAGATGACAAAGACAAATGCCTTTACATCTCCAACCACCGCGACATCATCATGGACGCCGCCTTTTTGGACACACTCATGCTGAAACAAGCCCATATTTCCACAGCGCAAAACGCCATCGGAGACAATCTGTGTGCAAAACCATGGATTACAGACATGATGAAACTAAACAAGAATTTTCTCGTAAAGCGCAGTGGCACCAAACGTGAGATTTTCGACTCATCCATTCGCTTGTCTTCATACATCCATGATCAAATTACCAGTGGCAGCGACTCCATCTGGCTGGCGCAACGAGAAGGTCGCGCAAAAGACTCCAACGACGTCACCCAGGAAAGTGTGTTGAAGATGCTGAGCATGAGTTGTGGCAAAGACATGAAACAGGGATTCATGGATCTGCATATCACGCCAGTATCCATCAGTTATGAATTTGACGGATGTGACTATCTGAAAGCCAAAGAATTTCAGCAGAAACGTGACGATGCCGAATACAAAAAGACCAAAGCAGATGACATTCTCAGCATGAAAACAGGCATCTTGGGCTACAAAGGGCGCGTTCATTACGAAGTAACAACCTGCATCAACGAAGAATTGGACAAGATGGTCAGCGCAGAAGACAACCGCGCGACCGTAATTGCAGCAGTGCAGAAACTCATCGACCAACACATTCACAAGAACTACCGCATCTACCCTATCAATTACGTCGCTCTCGACGAACTCAACGGGAACACAGACAACGCAGACAAATACACCAATGCTGACAAGGCAAAATTTGACCAATACATAGCCGGACAGATGGCAAAAATAGAACTTGAGAACAAAGACGAAGCATTCCTTCGCACCAAAATGCTGGAAATGTATGCCAACCCTCTCAAAAACCATCTGAAAGCAATCGCCAATGTCTGAACATTCCAAAGAAAACGAAATCAGGTTGCAGGAAACGATCTACGGAGCAGAAAACACGGAAGAAGTGTCACCTGCTCCGGAGGCATCCGCAAACAAATACATTCCGCTGAAATACCGAAGCGCGGATGAACAACCGCGCGAGAAACTGATGGAACAAGGAGCGGAATCGCTAACAGATGAAGAACTCATAGCCATCTTGGTGAGCACAGGTACAAAGCAACGCAGCGCGATAGACATCAGCAATGATTTGCTGGAGACGGCAGGGAGAGACTTGATAACCCTTCACCGGAACGGATGGAAAGAAATGGAAAAAGTCCCCGGAATAGGTCCGGCGAAAGCCGTCACCATATATGCCGCCATAGAGCTGGGCTACAGAATGCGCAACCGAACAAGCAAACTTGATAAAATTTCAGACAGCAAAGACATCGTTGCGATCATCCGAAACGATATAGAGATGCTGGATCACGAGGAATTATGGCTGTTATTTCTCAACAACTGCAATAAAGTCATAAAAAAACACAGACTCAGCCAAGGTGGGCTCACATCTACCCTGTTCGACATCAGAGTTGCGATGAAAGAAGCGATATTGGCAGATGCAACCGGCGTGATCATGGCACACAACCACCCCAGCGGCAATATCAATCCAAGCGACCAAGACAAAAACATAACACGCGAAATGAAAAGAGCCTGCGGATATATGGGAATGCGTCTGCTTGACCATGTGATAATTGTGGGCAACGGATACTTCAGTTTTTTTGATGAAGGCGTTTTGTCATCCCTCTAAAGGTGACATCTATAAATTCACCGATTAAAACATATAACGTAATTGTGACATCCAGAAATCTTTTCAGTGATTTTGGAGAAGTCACCTAAATATGGAAACATCAATGGAGAATAGAATATGCGTATTCGCCAAAGCAATAAACAGCAGGCTTACATATATCATCGAGGAACTTTTTCACGAAATGCACGGATTCGATATTGATTTAGTTACCGACGAACAAACATTTGCCTCACTGCCAGCATACTTACCAAAAATCTGCTATGCAGAGAAAAACATCGGTAACAGTCTGCATATCGTTCCTGCCGCTTTGCTATTTGAGAAAGACATCCACCTGCAAAGCATTTCGGTAGAAACAGAAGATCAAACGCCATATTTTTTCCGCACACTGAAAGAAAACGAAACATTATCTTTTTCTTTTGATCTGTTTGCCGCATCTTTCTATCTGCTAAGCCGCTACGAAGAATACCTACCACACAAAACCGACTTGCACGGGCGCTTTCTGGCGGAAGAAAGTATCGCATTCAAAAACGGTTTTCTTGAAAAACCGATCATTGAAATATGGATGCAGAAACTCATCCACACAATCAACAGACAATTCGGTTGTGATTTACACAGCAAAAGACAATTCCGCTATGTCCGAACAATCGACGTGGACAATATATACGCCTATCGTCACAAAGGTCCCATAATCAATGGGATTCACCTGCTGAAAGATTGGCTGAAAGGAGAGAAAAATCTGGCAAGACTCCGCTGGAGAGTCATCTCACGCCAGGAAGAGGACCCATTTTTCAATTTGGAAGAATTGTCGAACCGTCTGCTGAGTTTGGATCCAACAGGGGCCAACACGCACATATTTTTCCACTGCGGAGGTTATGGCAAACGCGACAAGAAGACCATCGTGCCAAGTCTGCGATACGGAAAGATACGAAAACATCTGAGCGAAAAAATGAATGTGGGTTTGCACCCATCATATCGAAGCGCACACACCCAATGGCTGTTCCGATTAGAGAAGAAGATACTGGAATGGCATATCGGCAAACCTGTCACCAGTTGCCGGAGCCACTACCTTTTGTTTCAAATACCAGAAGACTACCGGAAATTAGAACAAACAGGCATTACTGATGACTACTCTATGGGGTATTCCAACAACCCAGGCTACAGAGCGGGCACCAGTCTGCCTTTCCATTTCTATGACTTAGAGCAAGAAAGGGCTAGCAACCTGCTCATTCATCCGCTGGCTGTGATGGACAAAACGCTGCACAGCAACCTGAGATTGACACCGCATGAAGCCATTGCATATATTGAGCAGATGAAGAATGCAGCGGAAGATGTAAAAGGAGAGTTCGTCGTCTTGTTTCACAACGAGAACCAGTGCGATAGATTTGGCTGGGAGGGATGGCAGGATGTGATGAGATAATAAAAAACAGAAACGAATATGGATATAACAATCAAAGAAATCACAATAAACGGAACTCTGCCATTCACACCGTCAGCCGAGCAAGCCATCTACATAGAGCAAAAACACGACGAAGGAATAAACGCCTTTATAATAGAAAACCATGAACAAATAAAAAAAACATTTCATTCCTATTGCATTGATTTTTGCTATCTTCCCCTCCGTTCACTTGAAAAAAATGAAGAAATATACATTTATCATAATCCTGCTTGGAGCAAGAAGCCAGAGGGTTCGATTCAAGTGACAACAAAAGAGTTTGCATACACACTTTTCAATGGAGATATACCATCAGAATTAGTACCATCCATCATCATATACCAAAAAGAAAAAAGCACACCAAACAATTCATGTTTTCTATCCGTAGAACTTTCCCGTTCACTCTTTGAGAAAAAGTATGGCCTCTTTGGAAGACTGTTCAACCATTTCACAAAAAAGAAAAGGATTGATCATTTTGAAAAAATCGCCAGAATCATTTCCACAAGAATCGAGAAGCCGAAAAGAGGAAATGATGTGTTATATTCAGAGGTAAACTGGTATGACAATGAATACTGGGCCTACATGAAAGAACACCATGAACTGTTTGCTGAAATAGACTTAAAAATCCACCAATTACAAGAAAGAGGTGTTGATTCGCTTATCCTAAAGAAGATATTATGCAAAATCGTTGACAAAAACAGAACCATCAGCCGACTAGTCATCACAAAAGATCTGAAAATAATCTTGCCAGACTATCAAGACATGGAAATCAGGATGGAGCCCATAAACAAAGCCTTGTTTCTATTATTTTTAAAACACGAAGAAGGCATACGTTTAAAAGAACTGGGCAACCACCGAAATGAATTGGAAAGCCTCTACACTCAATTGTCGCACGACGACCGAGTAAAAAGGAAAGAAAGTCTGGACAAATTGCTCGACCCGACCAACAATTCAGTCAACGAGAAAATCTCAAGGATTCGCCAGGCCTTCATAGCAAAATTTGAAGAAGACCTCGCATCCAACTATTTCGTAACAGGAGAGCGCGGAGAAGCAAAAAGAATAACGCTTAACCGAGACCTTGTCTCCTGGATGTGAAAATGGCACTTTCACAAGGCTTGTGGATGAAAAAGAATTGATATAACCGAAAGTAACAAGTAATATTGCATCATCAAACCAAAATTCAAAATATTACTTGTACGAAATGACAGACTCTTGTATTAAAAAAGTGGAAAACCTGGCGACAAAGACAAGTGTTTTCCTATTATTCCTTCTGACACTTATTGGAATAATGTTTATATTCGACAGCGTGTGCGATATTGATTATTTTCCTAACAAATTCTCCAAAAACGCCTTTCTTATCGTTTGCCTTACCATTTGCGTAATAATCGCATCGTGCGTTATGGTGGCAACAATGATCAATATTTCAAGAATGGCAAACGCCATAGAGCGAATGGCGGAAACAAAGGGCAAAATAACTAACATCCAATAAACAAACAATCATGAACACATTCAGTAAAATCATCATTACAGTCATTTCTATTTTCATTGCAGGAATAATAATAGGAGCATTTTCTGGTGGCCACGGCGGAAGAGCACCAGGCATGATAAATTTGATTGTCTTTGGAGGCTTGTTTTTCGGACTTAGGGCTATGTGGAAAGGAGACAAAAAAGACAAGAACGACAAAAACGACGATGATTCCTTTTTACAATAAACAATGTTTAAAGACTACTACGATATTCTTGGAATACACCATAAAGCCACGCCCACAGAAATACAAAACGCCTACAGAAGACAGGCAAAAAGGTGGCACCCCGACCGAAATCCGGGAGTTGATGTAAAAGAAAGAATGCAAGACATAAACGAAGCATACGCCATATTGAAAGAACATGAGAAGAGACTAAGGTATGATATGGAATATGCAAAATACCAAAGATATCAAAAAGAACAGGCTTTCCGTACCAGAAAAACAACCAACTCCCAACAAAAAGAAAACACATCAACTTATTCCAATCGATCAGATGCGAAAGAAAATACGAACTGGAAAGAAAATAGATATGAAGTTAATGACGAAAAACTGAGAGAAGACATAGATAATGCAAGAAAGTACGCAAAGGAAATTGTTGAAGAATTCTACTCGGTGATGAAGAATAACACAAAATTAGCATTGGAAGGTGCTTGGGAAGGAGCAAAGTGGTATGTATATATCTTTATCGCATTTTTCCTGCTTGGTATCTTATTAAGAAACAGTTAAAAAAGGTCCTCGCGAATTGCGAGGACCTTTTTGTTGGGGGAATATCAAAGAAATAAGGTTTCGAAGTTCACTATACGGATACACAACACTGTCAATTTATATTTGGCCTTTACGACTAATTTTTCCGAAAAATAA
>JAGHUM010000084.1 GCA_018064855.1 Candidatus Physcocola equi | reverse complement strand
GATGGTATTTACGATAAATAAAACACTTAATATGAATAAGAAATTTCTTTACGGGGCCTTAGCTGTATTGGCTGTTGTAGCAATTTACGCCGGCGTGACGTACAATGGGTTTGTGGAAAAGAAGATTGCAGTGGACAAGTCTTGGGCGCAGGTGGAAAACCAATACCAACGTCGTTTCAATCTGATCCCCAACCTGGTGGAAGTGGTGAAGTTTTATGCCAAACACGAAAACGAGATATTTGAAAACGTGGCGAAAGCGCGTACCAACGCTTCACAGGTGACGGTCAACATCGGTAACGCGACAGACGACCAACTCGCTGCTTTCCTAAACGCACAGGATCAACTCGGCGCTTCGCTCGCTAAAATGACGATTGTGAAGGAAAGCTATCCCGATTTGAAAGCCAACAAGAATTTTGAGGGACTGATGGTGCAACTCAATGGCACTGAAAACCGTATCGTGGTGGCACGTAGAAACTACAACAAGATCGTTGCGGATTACAATGCAGACGTTCGCACGTTCCCTTCCAATGTGGTGGCAAACTTATTTGGTTTCAACAAAAAACCGATGTATGAAGCGGATGGCGGCGCTGAAAATGCAGTCAAAGTGAATTTGGATTAAGAAGGACAGAATATCAAAATGCTCAATATTTTCAAAACTACAATTACAGGTATTCTGCTTTCTTGTTCCGTTTTGTCGGCTATTGCCGCCGATTCCAGAGTGCATGGCGTGGCCACAGTTGGAGGAACGCTTAAATCAGGAAACGTCAACAAGTTTGAAGCAAAGGCGTCTGGTCAAGTGTATCGTACCGACACGGTGTTCTCCTTCGATGTTTACGGAAAGTTCAACTATTCGGAAACCGATCACAAAGGTAGAGACCGGGGCGTAACGGCTTATGCCAAGTTCGACTGGTACGAATTCAACCGTTGGTCTCCGTTCTTTGCTGTGGAGTATCTCCACAACGAATACAAGGGCTACAATCACAAGGTGAGCATTCTCGCCGGTGAGAAGTTCCGCATCTATCAATCGCGCACGAGCGACTATTCCATCAGCATGGCTGCGCTCTACGACAACGATGAGTATGTGAAAGACAAAGTGAAGACCGAACGTGAGAATCTCTTCCGCTTGTCGTTGCGCCCTAAAATCAAGCAGAAATTGGGTGATGCGGTATCCCTCAGAGAGCAGATTTACTATCAGCCGCGTATCGACAAGTTCAACGACTACATTTTCAAGAATCTCACCAGCTTGGAGTTCAAAATCACCACGCTCATCTTTTTAGGCATTGATTTTGAGTACGACTACCGTAGCGTCGTTCCCACAAGTATAGATAGTAAAGGAAACGTTGTCACCTACGACCACGACGATATCGCGCTCGATTTCTCCTTCAGGTTCAAGTTTTGATGATTCCCTATAAACATAAAAAAGAGGCATTGCTGCCTCTTTTTTTGTTTTCTGGGAGGTGTCCCTCCTGCTTGTTTCCCAGGGAAAACAGTTTCTTAATTTACTTGTGATGATTGGAAATGATGCCGGTGTATAGTAGTAAGTCGTCGCAGTTCTGATATACTTCATCAAAGATTTCCTTGCATCGTTTCTCTGTCATTTTTATCTTGGTGCCTACTGCAATGAAATCCTGCAAAGTAGGGTACCCTGTCTGGTTGGCTGATGTGGCATGTTGTCCGTTATATCCCTCTGTGCAAAGCGTAAGATCGTAAGCGGGGGCCAGATGCCAAACGAATTTGCCATTGGAGTCTTTGCGGACAAGGAAACTGAAGTTTTTACAATGATCATCCTTGTTGTCAGTCAGGTAATTGAAGACCATTCGACGATACATCTCCTCAACACATTTTGAGCTTTGTGTAAGATAACCGGTTAAAGCCAACAAATTGCTGTAGTCAAGCACAGGTTCTGAAAGTGAGAGACAGAGCAAACCGCCAGCAGTCGCGGTGTGGATTCGCTCGCCTTCGGCTGTCAAGTCAAAACGACGAGAGGTGAAATACTTGTCGTTTACTAGTTTGAAATCAGGAACGTCTATCCCGCATTTCCTGGCTATCTCATTGTAATGGAACTCTTGTTTGCCCATGTCTTTAGGGTCGTATGTATGTCGAAACTTGACAAGCCAATGTCCATCCTCGTCGGTGAATATTGCTTTGGGACGACATCCCCCACTGTTACCACTATTATAAAGCAGGAGCCCGGCATCAGAGTCTTGCTGTTCTCTGAGCACTTCCAATGCTTTTTCTTGGAGTAGGTCGAAATCCATAATCCCTTCTTCCTTGCTGATGATGGTTTCTGGCTCGTAGGTTAAGGCTCCCATACCGCAATTGCCTACGATGCTCAAGCGTTCGATAGCGGTCATGCTCTTATCATCCACACCCTCACGAAGTAAAGCTTTGTGTAACAAGTATCGTCCATATCCGTCTGGTAAACTGTCTTCGAAGATGCCAAAGTTACCATGGAAGGGTGTCGGTTTTGACAAAAACAATTCGTTTTTTAATGGCAATTCCAATGGAGAGATGCTAAAACCTTTGGCTATCCAGATGGGGTCATATTCAAAAGCAAGACATTTGTCATCAGGAGTGTGTGAGATAACACCTACAACGTCATTGTGGTATTTAACGGTTAGTCTGTCTATCTTTCTCATTTTTCTTGTCCTTTGCGGGCTCTGCTCTTCCCTCTGTTCTTTCGTATTTGTGTAAGTTCTTCCATAGTGGAATATTTTGGCTCGGCAAAAATGTGTTTCACTTCTGCTGTGTATTCCAAAGCCATGGCAATACCAATGAGGTTCTTCAAGGAAATGAGTCCTTTCTGTTCAAATCTTACAATATTGCTTACTGCAACTCCCGACTTCTCTGCGACCAGTTCGCGAGTCATATCTTTTTCTATGCGACGTTTGCGAAAGTCTTTTGCGATAGTCATGGCGATGTCGTCAGCATTGTCTAAGGTGTAGTTTTCTAATATTGATAATATATTGTTCATAAAGTATGATATTCTTTAAATATTGATAATATGTTATCAGTTACAAATGTAGCGATTTTATTTTGAATCTCATTCATCATTGGATAAAAACATTTTTTTTAGAGAGCATATAAACATAAAAAGAGGCATTGCTGCCTCTTTTTT
>JAGHUM010000103.1 GCA_018064855.1 Candidatus Physcocola equi | reverse complement strand
AAATCACTGTATTCTGACAATTGAAGCGATAACTGTTGGTCTAGCATAACTGTTTTTTTTTACAGTATTAATATACGAAAAAAATCGCACTTGTGCAATACACAAGTGCGATAATTATCTGCGAGCAGGTTTTTCAGTGCCCTCGATGAAATCTGTTTTTTTTGAATAGCGTTCATCATAAATTTTACGAAATGAGATAGAAAATGGGTAGAGAAAAATCAATCGCAGCCTTTGAAGAGGCGCAAAAATATATTCCAGGAGGAGTCAATAGTCCGGTGAGAGCATTAAGAAGCGTGGGGGCTACACCACTTTTTATACGAAAAGCAGAGGGGGTGACGTTGACTGATATCGACGACAACCAATACACCGATTTCTGTCTTTCGTGGGGGGTGTTCATAGCCGGTCATGCCAACCCAAGTGTTCAGCAGGCTGTGATAGGTGCGATTCCGAATGGCACAAGTTACGGAATCCCAACTTTGCTTGAAACGCAGTTGGCCAAAAGAGTGTCGGACTTGATTCCGTCGATGGAGCAGGTCCGGTTTGTCAATTCCGGCACAGAAGCCACCATGTCGGCCATTCGTTTGGCGCGTGGTTATACAAAAAGAGACTATATCATCAAATTTGAAGGCTGTTATCACGGTCACGCCGATCATCTGCTGGTAAGTGCGGGATCTGGTGTCGCGACATGTGGAATAAGCAGTTCTGCAGGTGTGCCTCAAGATTTTGCCAAATACACCCTTGTTGCTCCTTTCAACGACAAGGAAGCGGTGCGTGAGATCTTCCGTCAGCATAAAAACGAGATTGCTGCGATAATCGTTGAACCGGTACCTGCCAACATGGGAGTGGTGCCGCAGCAGGAAGATTTTCTGAGATTCCTGCGCGAGATCACGTTGGAAAATCAGTCGCTTCTGATTTTTGATGAGGTGATAACAGGTTTTCGTCTGACACTGGGTGGCGCACAGAAATACTATGGTATCAGTCCGGACCTTACGACCGTTGGAAAGATTGTAGGAGGAGGGTTTCCTGCAGCCGCGTTTGGTGGTCGAAAAGAAATCATGCAACTCTTGGCTCCGTTAGGTCCTGTTTATCAGGCTGGCACACTTTCCGGTAATCCAATCGCCATGACTGCAGGTCTTGCCACACTTGCTATATTAAGCCAGCCAAATATATACGAAGACTTGAATGCCAAAGCCGAAAAGTTTATCAAAGAATTGGCAGCAATTCTTCGTCCTAAGGGAGTAGTGATCAACCACGTTGGCAATATGTTCACGCCTTTCTTCACAAATGGCGTCGGTCTACAGAATTTCAGTGATGTGAAAAAGAGTGATACTGCGGCTTTTGCCCGCTTCTTTCGCTATATGCTTTCACACGGTGTCTATATATCACCATCTCAATTTGAGGGGAACTTCATCTCAATTCAGCATACCGAAGAGAAACTTGCTGAAGTATTGGAAATTGCAAAGGGTTTTGAGGGTTGATATCACAAACGTATGTGATACGATTACCAATAAGACGTTATTTCGACGGTGGACATATCCAAGTAATTTTGCACTGAGAAAAAAACAAAACAAGAAAGAAATTGAATTATGGCAGAATTGAAAATAACAGAGGACAACCATGCGGTAATACTTAAACAAAAAGGCGTGGTAGTGGTAGATTTCTGGGCAACATGGTGTGGCCCGTGTCAGCGATTGTCTCCAATCCTCGCACAAGTGGCCGAGGACTACGAGGGAAAGGCCGTTGTTGGAAAGTGTAATGTGGAAAACAACGAGGCGCTGACAGATCTTTACGGAATACGCAACATACCAACCATACTTGTCTTGAAAGATGGAGAAGTGGTCGAAAGGTTAAGTGGTGCTGTGAACAAGTTGAAAATCACAGACACAATTGATAAGTATTTATAATACGTTTTTCTAATCGGTGAATTTATAAAAGACACCCATAATTAACAGGGAAGAGACTCCCAAAAAAGAAAGGAATTAGAACTATGGCAAAGATTATTGTAAATGGTGAAGATCAAGAGGTACAGTTGCCTCTTACCGTGTCGGAATTGATAAAGGCGAACAATGTGTTTCAACCAGAAATGGTGAGTGTGCAAATCAACGAAGAGTTTGTTGAACGTGAGGAGTTTGACACCCTGCAGATAAAAGAGGGCGACGCTGTGGATTTCCTTTACTTCATGGGAGGAGGACAATTCTGATTCGTGGAGCATTATGAAATGGCTCAAAACCAATAATCATTAACTATCAACTGTTGATTATAAATTATGTTTGATTTTTCAGAAGAAGAACTGCTCCGTTACAGCCGACATATCTTATTGCAGGATGTTGGTGTGGAAGGACAGGAAAAGATAAAAGAGGCCAAGGTACTGGTGGTAGGTGCAGGAGGATTGGGTGCTCCGGTTTCGCTCTATCTTGCTGCTGCAGGTGTAGGTACCATTGGTATTATTGATGGCGATGTGGTGGATCTTTCCAATCTGCAGCGACAGGTGATTCATTTCACAAAGGACGTTGATACGCCGAAGGTTATCTCGGCAAAAGAGAAGATGCTGGCAATCAATCCGAATGTGAAGGTAAACGCAATTCAAGATCTTTTGATGGCCAACAATGCGTTGGATATCATCAAAGATTATGATTTCATTGTGGACGGCACAGATAATTTCCCTGTGAAGTTCCTCATCAACGATGCCTGTGTGCAGGCTGGCAAGCCATTCAGTCATGGTGGTATATTGAGATTTGAAGGTCAGACCTTCACCCATGTTCCAGGTTCGGCTTGTTACCGTTGCGTGTTTGGAGCTCCGCCTCCACCAAATGCGGTACCGACTTGTTCGCAGGCGGGTGTGCTTGGCGCCATTGCCGGTATGTTGGGTACCATTCAGGCTGCGGAAACATTGAAGTATATCACAGGTGTTGGCGAATTGCTGACAAACAAACTGCTAACATTCAATGCTAAAACAATGGATTTCCGTAAGATTAGTATCCGTCACAACAAGCATTGCAAATTGTGTGGAGACAATCCAACAATCACTGAGTTGATCGACTACGAGCAGGCTACTTGTGACTTGAAAAACCACAAATAAATTTGAATATGACGATAGGAGAACAGACATACGGATGGCATGAGTCGAACGAGGTGATCCGTATCACGCAAGAAGCCTACGACTCCATTGTTTCGCAGGCGAAGAAAGATGCTCCTGTTGAGAGTTGTGGATACGCACTAGGTACCATTGGAGATGATGGTCAAAAGACAATCACATACAATTATCCTCTGACCAATGTCGATCATGCCGTTGAGCATTTCTCACTCGATCCAAAGGAACAGTTCGCTGCAATTAAATATGCCCGTGCGAATGGTTTGAAAGTCATTGGTAATTGGCATAGTCATCCGGCATCTCCCAGCAGGCCATCGGAAGAAGACAAACGCCTTGCTTTCGATCCCAATGCTCTCTATCTCATTTTATCGCTTGCTCCGGATGTATCGGGGCAACCATATGTTCCCGATGGAGAACCCGTCTTGAATGCTTTTAGGATAAAGGAAAAGGAAGTTACCCGCTTCCCTGTAATAGTTTAATTTCTTTCGCCCAGATTGTTTGTGTTTAAATAGTCTGGGCTTTTTTGTATTATATTCATGTTTTATTGTAAAATAATTTATTTTGCAATAAAATTCAACGTGTATATTCTCTATTATAGAAAAGAGGTTTATAATGAATGCAGAACGTGTAATAATAGCAGACAACCAGGAACTCACAGCATTTGCTGTGGAAGCGATAATTCGTGCGTTACCAGAATATGCAAGTGGTGCTCCTAAAGTGGAATATGCGAGCGATTGTCGGCAGTTGAGTGCTATGATTCGCGATAAAATTCATACTGCCGTTATACTTGACTACACACTTTTTGATTTCTCAACTTGTGAGCAGTTGGTCATCTTGAGCGACAGTAATCCCAACGTCACTTTCCTGTTGCTTTCCGATGAGTTGACTCCGGATTTCTTGCGTTACGTCATATACAACTCGCAGCGTATTGGCGTGATTTATAAAGATGCGTCTCTATATAATCTGCGAGAAGCCATGCATTATCTCATTTCTGGTGAGCGTTACATTTCTCAGCAGGCTACCAAGGTTTTGCTGGCTCGTGATACTGAGAAGGAGCATCATAAGGACGATCTTACGCAGACAGAAAGGGAGGTGCTGAAGGCAATAGCACAGGGGAAGACGACAAAAGAAATCGCCGCAGAACGGTTTTCAAGTATCCACACCATCAATTCCCACCGTAAGAATATTTTCCGTAAACTAAACGTCAACTGTGCACACGATGCCATGAAATATGCGATGCGTGCAGGCCTTGTTGATGAAACGGATTTTTATATTTGAGGAGTTTGGAAGCTGTTTAAATTTTGTTGGAGATTTTTATAAGGGTCTTATTAGGCTTTTTAGCACACCTTCTCAGTCACAATGGACCTCCATTGCTTCTGTCAGATTCACTTTAAAACATCCACCTTTGCTTCTGCATAATTAACAATTCAACTAGACGTATAATTGACATGAAACATATTGTTCTTTCGGTTCTACTCTTCACGCTGTCGTTTTCACATGCTTTTGCTGTTAAGATTAGCCTGGAGGAAGTAAATTACCATACAGATTGTAAGGGGCCAGTAAAGTCTGTGAAAGAAACAGATGAAAACGAGGTTACCATATCATACTACACCGAAGACGGTCGTTTCCTTCGCAAAGACCAACTGACCGACGGTAAACCCAATATTGTTTCGAGCATGAAATACAACAAAGCGGGAAGTCCGGTCGAATATATCAAAAATCAACGCACTACTGTTCTAAAATATAACAGCCAACAGCAACTAATTGCTATTGAAGAAAAAAATGGTGACCAAAAATTAGATTATTCGGAAAAACAATACAACCCCAAAGGGTTAGAATGCAGAGTCTTAGCGTTTAGAACATCAGGCGATTATGATGTGATGGGAGAATTTGCCTACGATGAAAACAACAATATTTCAGAAATCCGCAGTTACAAGTGCAGGCGAGGAGGTTGGAAAAAGACTGGACTCATCAAAAGAGAATATGGCGAAAACAACGTGTTGAAAGCAGAGTATTGGTATGACTATGGTTGGGACAACACCACGCCAAAACTCAAAAAAAAGAAATTCTTCAATAAAGACGGAAAAGTGGAGACGGATTTGAGTTGCACCAGTGATGGTGTGGCCTATGACACAACCACCTATACCTATGACGAGCAGGGCAACGTGACAAAAAGATGCAGAACAAATACAAAACTTTATAGAGAGATTCTAACCAAGACCTACACATACGACAAATATGGTAATCCTACCGAGATTAGAACAGTATTGGTGGTGAAAGACGAGAAGGTGGACTATTCAAACACCCAAAAGTTTGAATACGAATACTATCCAACAGGCAAAACGACAATCGAACCTGTCAAAGCAAAAACAACAGGTGATGGTCCAACCGCCAAGTTGGAAAGAGAAGGAAAATGGGCCCAGTCTTTCAATAAATTAACGGAACTCGCAGCCCAAGGAAACAGGGAAGCGCAATGCCGCCTGGCTTTCTACTACTACACTGCAACCGCCACCCCCGTCAATTACCAGAAAGCAGCAGAACTCTATAGGATGGCTGCCGACAAAGGTAGTGCAGAAGCGCAATACAATCTGGGCAACTGCTATTTTATGGGTACCGGTGTGGAGCAAAGCTTAGATGAAGCCTGTAAATGGTTTGTTAAGGCAGCCGAAAACGGCTACAAAAAAGCCTACTACGATGCAGCGCTCCTCCTCCAAATACAAGCAGGGGGGGATACGGTATCGGAAAAAGGAATGGAATATTTTAAAAAGTCGGCTGCCACAGGTTACCAACCGGCAAAAATCGTAATGCAGGCTTTTGAGCAATATCAAAAAAAACAGGAAGAAAAGAAGAAAAAGGAAGAAGAGGCTAAAAAGCCTGTAAAGCACAAGGGAAAAGAGATTGCAATAGCCGCTGTTGACGAATTAGTGGTGACGTCCGAGCCTGTTGCTGTAGTAGAAACGGAAGAAAAACATGAGCCTGATACTGATGATTTTGTGTACGTTAGAGTGGAAGAAAAAGCCAGTTATGTGGGTGGAATAAGTGCTTATCGTGAGTATTTGAAGCAAAATCTGGTTTATCCGGAGCAGGAAAAACAGGAAGGCACACAAGGAAAAGTCTACGTAGAATTCACCGTCAACAAAGACGGTTCTATCACTGATATTACGGTCCTAAGTTCTTCAACCCCTGGGTTCGCCAATGAGGCTATTAGTTTTGTGGAAGGTATGCCAAAGTGGAAACCAGCAAAGAATCGCGGAAAAACAGTTCGTTCGAAAGTCCGTTGGATAATTCCATTCAAACTGGAATAGTCTATCTTTTCGCTTCTTACCATAAATCTTGAATCATGATATATACTCGTTTTTGTTATTGTCTCCGGGTTAGACCTTGTTTTTTGAGAAATATCTCATGATAAAGCGGCCAGACAGACTTAGAATCAGTATGATGATTGTCAAGACCAAGGCTGCGGCATAGGCTCTGTTTTGCACCTCAATCTGTGGAGCGGACAACTGAAAAAAGACGGACAATGGAAGAGTGGCAGCCTTGTCGGTCAACGATTCAGGAATATAATCGGTGAAACCGGCTGTAAACATTACGCCAGCAGCGTCTCCCATGGCTCTTCCGACCGAAAGAAGAGTGGCAGTAGCAATGGCTGGTGCGATTTGTCGTACCACAACCCCGATGGTCTCTATCTTGGTCGCACCTAAAGAGTAGGCTGCTTCAAGCAGATCTTTTGGTATGGTGCGGGCCACCTCATCCATACTCCTGATTAGAATAGGTACAATAAGCAGCGTTTCTACAAAGATACCACCCAACAGGGATGCCTTGATGCCGACAGCAATCATAATAGTGAATGCAAAAGCCCCGTAAACGATGCTTGGAATGCCAAACAAGACGTCGAAAGCCAATCGGGCAACGTAACCGAATTTTGAATCCTTCTTCAAATAGACATTCAGATAGAAGACAACGGGGATGCTAATCAACAACCCTAAAAAAGTGGCTCCAAGCACAATGTAGATTGAGCCGACAATGGCATTGAGAAAACCACCGTCTTTTCCGATATAAAATCCAGATCCGGGTAGGGATGTCACCATTTCCCAAGTCAAAACAGGCAATCCTTTGCTCAAAATGCTCCACAATACGCTGAATACAAACCCTGCCACAATGAGCAAAGACAAGATCATCAAAACACGAAAAATCTTCTCTTCTATATATTTTATCTGTTTCATTCTGTTTTAAGTGTTTTTAGGTACAAACGTGCACCAAGGTTGAATACTAATACGATAAAAAACAAGATGAATGCAGCAAACATCAATGCTGACTCATAAAGAGGGAGTGATAGCATCTCTCCGTAGTTGTTGGCTATCAGTGCTGGAATCGGATAACATGCGTCGAGCAATGAGCCAGGCACAATGATGAGGTTTCCACAGACCATCAATACTGCGATGGTCTCTCCCAAGGCTCTGCTTATGGCAAGCACCGTGGATGCGATGATTCCAGGCAATCCTTTTTTCAATACCACATATTTGGTGGTCTGCCAACGTGTTGCTCCCAACGCCAGTGATGACTCGCGCAGGTCTATGCCGACGTTGCCAAATATCTCAATGAAAAGGCTCACCAAGAGTGGCAGAATCATCACACTTAACACCACAGAACCAGACAAAAGGGTGTAGCCCGACGTGGCTGTGCCGACCGCGGGTCCGATGATGTCGCTGACAATCGGTACGATGACGAGTGTGCCCCACACTCCATATATAACAGAAGGAAGCGATGCCAAGATGTCGAGCAACGGATATATGAACTTGCGGACGATGTTGCGACTGTATTCCGTCAGGAGAATGGCCATCAAAAGAGAAATTGGAAACGCAATAAGTGTGGCAACGCCTGTGACGTAAAACGTGCCAGCAATAAAAGCGAGGAAACCAAACTGATTTTTCATCGGTTTCCACTCTGATGCAGTCAGCAAATCCCACACTGTATGTTCTTCTAATATGTCGGTGGATTTCAGCCACAGACCCACTGCCATCGCTACAACGAGAATCAGTGAGAGCAAGGTAAAGACTGTCATCAACCCACCGGCCACATTGTCCTTTATTATTCTGATATTCATTATATTCTACAAATTAAATAATTGTTTCCACCATGGTTGCTTTTTCCTTTTGATTAAAGGCTCCGATTCTTCTCCGCTGATGAGTATCAGATGATCGGTATATGCAAAGTCACAGTCTTTCCAAAACTCTGGCTTGTCTGCAATCTTACGGCTGAAAATAGATGCCCCTGTCAGCACGGATAGTTTTCCTTTCGCCACGTCTTTCTGACTCACTTTTCTCGATGGGTCATAACTGTGAGTATTCAATTCACCATTGCGGATCACGCCATAATTGCCCGCTCCACATTGTGTTCCGTATGTTTTGACTGCTAAATACAAGGCCTGCAAAGCATTGGATTTCATATAGTCTGCTCCGTCGAAGAATACAACCCATTCTCCTGTGGTGTGTTGCAAACCGATATTCCAAACTTCTTCGGTTGAGACCTGCTGCTCCAGCCGAAGGTATCGCATTCGTCTGTCGATAAGATATGAACGGACTTGGTATTCACTGGCATCGGTGGACGCATTATCCACGATGAAGCACTCCCATTGTTGCGCGGTTTGTGCCACAAGTGATTGCAACGCGGAAATAATAGTATTTTCCTGATTGTGTAAATGTACGATTACGCTGATCATATAAGTTTAATTTCTTTAGTTTGTCTTTATTTTCAAGTGCAAAATTAGAAGTATATACATCTGCCAACAATCACAATTAGTAGTGAACCATATCACATAAGTATGCGATTGTCTGCCCTTTTGAATCGCAATACTTTTGCAGTGAAGATTTAAATTATTAACGAAAACGGGTATTGTATGGCAGAGTTTAATCCAACACAGAAATTCGAGAGGATTGAGCACAACGGAATAGAGGTGCGCAATCTCAATATTCATATAGGAGATGCTCATATCTTAAAAGACGTGACTGTTTCTATACCGAAGAATAAAATCACATGTATAATAGGCCCGTCAGGTTGTGGCAAGAGTACATTGCTCCGTACATTCAACCGAATCATCGATACGACGGAAGGCGTCAAAATTGATGGCGACATATTGCTTGGCGACCGTAATATCGTCAAGTCACATGGTTCGAATCTGATTGAATTGCGTCGGCATATCGGTCTTGTACCTCAGCGACCATGCCCTCTGCCGATGTCTATCTACGACAATATAGCATACGGATGCCGAATACATGGAATAAGCAACAAGGGAAAATTGAATGCGGTGGTAGAGCATTATTTGCGTAGTATAGGACTTTGGGACGAGGTGAAAGACCGGTTGTCTTCACCAGCCGGCCGATTGTCTGGCGGACAGCAGCAAAGGTTATGCTTGGCACGCTCATTAGCGGTGGAACCATCGGTATTGCTTGCAGATGAAAGCACATCTGCGCTTGATCCGATCTCATCAAAAAAGGTGGAACAACTATTTGTGGATTTGAAACAAGATTACACCATCGTGATGGTCACTCACACTTTGCAGCAGGCGCAACGAATAGCCGATCATGTGATTTTTATGTATTTGGGTGAGGTTGTGGAGCAAGGGCCTGCTCGCGATGTGTTCAACAATCCGCAAAACGAACTGACCAGAAGGTATCTCGACGGTGCGTTCTCATGATTATTGGAAAACGTGAAAAAGATAATAAAGAAAATGAAAAAACAAACAATAGCCACCAGCACCAATTACCAGAAAAAAGACGCTTATGGTGCGCTTAGCATGCCTGTATATCATTGTGCGAGTTTCGAGTTCGAAAACGCAAAAGCCATGAGTGATGTATTCTGTGGTCGTGTGCTCGATCCGGAATATTCCCGCGTGATGAATCCGACAGTTACTTTCTTCGAAGAAAGGGTAAAGTCGCTTACGGATGCGGCCAACGTCTTCGCTCTGAATTGTGGAATGGCGGCAATCACAAATGCCATTATGGCGGTTGCCAAGGCTGGCTCGAACATTGTGACTTCCTGTCATTTGTTTGGCAACACGGTCTCATTGTTTCGAAACACGCTCGGAAATCTTGGTGTGGAAGTCAGAGAAATAGATTTGCTCAATGAGGAGGAAGTACTCAAGGCTGTAGATGAAAAGACTTGCGCTTTGTTCTTTGAAATCATCACTAATCCTCAAATGGAGGTTGCTGATGTGAAAATGTTGGCAGATATAGCGCACGCAAAAAATGTTCCAGTTATTGCCGACACCACCCTTATCCCTTTCACAGAGTTTGATGGGAAATCGCTAGGTATGGATGTTCAGGTTGTCAGCAGCACGAAATATGTTTCAGGCGGAGCAACCAGTCTGGGAGGCTTGGTGATTGATTATGGAACATTTCCCATCTTCAACCGACGCATTCGTTATGAACTTTTGTTCAATCTTGGTGGCTACATGACACCACATGCTGCTTATATGCAGACAGTAGGTTTGGAGACTATGGATGCGCGTTACAGAGTTCAGTCCGCCACAGCATTGGAATTAGCGATCCGATTGACAAAAATTCCTCAAATCAAGAGAGTCAATTATACGGGTTTGCCAGACAATCCTTTCCATGAAATAGCAAAACAGCAATATGGAAGCACATCTGGTGCCATGTTGACCATTGACCTCGCCGACAAGGCATCTGCCCTTCGTTTTATTGATAGACTGAATGTGATTCACCGTGCAAGCAATCTCTTCGACAACCGATCGTTGGCAATTCATACTGCATCCACCATTTTTGGACCATTCTCAGGGTCGCAACGCCGTGCGATGGACGTACTTGATACGACTATCCGTCTTTCTGTCGGCTTAGAGCATGTGGATGACTTGTACGAGGATATATTGCAGGCAGTTCAGGAATAATCGATATTCCTTTTTTTCATTTTGAGTCCCGGAAATCAGTTCTTGGTTTCCGGGAGTTTTGTTTTGTTATCAAATAAATAATTGTAGGTGTAATTATGCTTAACTATCATTTTATAAGATAATTACATTAAATACATCAAATGATTATCCCAAACTTATGTGATGCGATTACCATTTCAATGCGATTATTTGCCCCTCGTAAACTTCCTAACTTTGCATCGTCAAACAAAAAATGTATAGCGATGGTAAAAGAATTTAGTTTTAAGATTGCAACCGCAGCATTGATACTATCAACAGGCACGGTGAGCGCACAGCATTTGGAATCTGCATCTTCAGATATAGAACAGAAAGAACGAAAGCCAATTTTGGAAAATGTAAAACCATCGCTGCCTAAAGTGTCTGGTTTGATCCAAACTCGATATTTCTACGACTCGCAAGATGCGAAACCAAACAGTTTTGACATACGCAGGGTTCGTCTTTCTGTCGGTGGCGACTTTGGAAAATTCGTGGATTATAAAGTTCAGGCAGAATACGAATCATCTGTAGAAATCCTCGATGCTTATGTAAACTTCAAGCCTGCCAAGGCTTTCAATATCCAGGTTGGTCAGTTTAAGGTGGCTTATTCGCAAGAAGGATTAGAAGGTCCTGCTTCGATGTACACCATTGAACGTCCAGCCGCGGTGAACAAACTTCATGGCTACAGCGACATCAGTGGGTTGTCTGCCAATGCCCGTGACGTTGGTGTTCGTTTTTGGGGTAAAGTTGGTAATAAGTCAGATTACGATGTGTTTACCTACAAGGTTGGCGTATATAATGGTAACGGAATCAACATCAAGGACAATGACGAATACAAAAACGTGGGTGTGTTGTTGACTTATAATCCAATCAAGCAGTTGCAGATTGAGGCGGGCCAGTATCTCGGACATTATACTTCCAAGGCGGTCACTGCCGACGAACTTGCCGCTGGGGCGAGTGTCAACGACAATGCCATTAAGCGTAATCGTACTGCTGCTGGCTTCACATTGAATACAAGAGACTTCTTTTTCCGTTCGGAATATCTTTATGGTCGGACCGATAACGTAGAGCAGCAAGGTGCTTTTGCAACCGCAGCATATACAATTGCACGCCACTATCAGCCTGTGCTCGGATATTCTTTTTATCAGAAAGACAAGGATGTGAATGAAGATCTTCAACACGATATTACAGTTGGTTTCAACTGGTTGATCAATAAATATCTCCGTTTGCAGACCAATTATATTCTAACAGACTATTCAAAGAGTGATAAAGAAAAAGCACATCTTGTGGAAGCACAGTTGTCCGTCAAGTTTTAATCAAATCTATATTTATTAATTATTAACCATCAAAACAGATTTTAGCATGAGAAAAAAATACATATCATTCATTTCATCCTTTTTAGGATTGACATTGGCAGTATTGGCAACCTCTTGTGGTGGGGGGAATAAGGGCAATGAAGCCCAGGCCAATGGTGACGAACTTAGTGGACGTGTATCACTGTCGGGTGCGTTTGCACTTTATCCTCTGGCAGTGAAGTGGGCAGAAGATTTCCAGAAGATTCATCCAAATGTGAGAATCGACGTTGAAGGCGGTGGCGCTGGAAAGGGAATGACTGACGCACTTGCAGGTCAGGTGGACTTCGGCATGGTCAGCCGTGAAGTGAGCGACGCGGAAACAGCAAAAGGTGCGCTTGGCTTTCCAGTTGCAAAAGATGCGGTAGTGCCAACAATCAATGAAAACAATCCGCTTTATGCCGATCTTGTAAAGCATGGCATCACACAGGCGCAGGCAACAGATATTTGGATCAACGGAACAATCAAGACATGGGGGCAGTTGCTTGGTAATTCAGACGCCACAGCCATCGCGGTATTCACCCGTAGTGATGCTTGCGGCGCTGCGGAGACATGGGCCAAATGGCTTGGCAAACACCAGGAAGATCTGCTCGGAGAGGGTGTGAATGGTGACCCAGGTGTTGCAAATGCAGTTCAGAAAAACGCCACTTCAATCGGTTTGAACAATATTGGTTATGCTTACGACAACAATACTTTGAAACCATTGCCTGGTATTCGTGTTCTCCCTGTTGACGCAAATGCTAACGGCAAGATTGATCCAGAAGAAGATTTCTATGCCTCTAAAGATCAGTTGACAAAAGCGATTGCCGATGGAAAATATCCTTCTCCTCCTGCTCGCGACTTATATCTTGTTTCAAATGGTGTTCCAACAAATCCTGCTGCTGTGGCTTTCTTGAAATATGCGCTTACAGAGGGCCAGAAAGCAAACGAAGGTGTGGGTTACATCACCATTCCACAGGAAAAGTTGGATGCCGCACTTCAAAAACTGAAATGATTTATCGTAGATTTATTATTGCATAAAGTTCAATGTTCGGAAGGGCGTGTCAGTGATGATGCGCCCTTTGTTGTTTGGACATATCACATACTTATGTTATATGAATGCCTAACAACTGCGATTTCCCACATGCTGGAATGACAGTAATTTTGCCATCGTAAAAAGAAACAAAAAAGAAAGGAATTATACTATGTCACAGAAGATTACACATTTGAAAGAATTGGAATCGGAGGCAATCTATGTCATAAGAGAAATTGCTTCGCAGTTTGAGAAACCGGTGTTGCTTTTCTCGGGAGGTAAGGACTCAATCGTTATGGCCCACCTGGCTTACAAGGCCTTCTATCCTGCTCCAATTCCATTTCCATTCCTGCATATCGACACTGGCCACAATTTCGTTGAGACTATAGAGTTTCGTGACGACTTGGTTAAACGATTGGGTGTGAAACTTATCGTCGGCAGTGTTCAGCAGAGTATTGACGAGGGCAGAGTGGTAGAAGAGAAAGGTTTTAATGCCTCTCGTAATAAACTGCAGACAGTAACTTTGCTCGACACTCTTGAGAAATATAAGTTTGATGCGGCTCTTGGCGGAGCAAGACGAGATGAAGAAAAAGCACGTGCCAAAGAGAGATTTTTCAGCCATCGAGATGAGTTCGGACAATGGGATCCGAAGAATCAGCGCCCTGAACTATGGAATATCTTCAATGGAAAGAAAAACCTGGGTGAGCATTTTCGTGTGTTCCCAATTTCCAACTGGACGGAGATGGACGTTTGGCAGTATATCCTTCAAGAGAATATTCCATTGCCAAGTCTTTACTACACGCACGAGCGCGACGTTTTCGAGCGCGACGGCGTTTGGTTGGCCCATTACCCATTCATGCAGTTGAAACCAAACGAGAAAGTTGTGAAAAAGCAGGTGCGCTGTCGTACTATTGGAGATATCACATGCACTGGTCTTACCCTTTCTTCTGCCAACAGCATTGAGGATATCATTGATGAAATTGCTTCAAGCCGAGTAACTGAACGTGGCGGACGTGCCGATGACAAACGTTCTGAAACAGCAATGGAAGACAGAAAGAAAGCAGGCTACTTCTAATCATTGGAGCGATTTATTCGCTTTTTGTTGGGACAGGCATCCTGCAAATCAAACAAATTATTTACCTCTAAAAGAAAGAAATTAAATTATGAGCAATATAGAGAATAAAGTAGGTACAGGTTACCTTGACATGGAGTTGTTGAGATTTACCACTGCAGGTAGTGTGGATGATGGTAAATCAACATTGATTGGCCGACTTCTGTATGATTCGAAGTCCATTTTTGAAGATCAGTTGGAGGCTGTGGAGGCTGCTTCTGAGCGTCTTGGAAATGCAGAGGTGAACCTGGCTTTGCTTACCGACGGCTTGAGGGCTGAAAGAGAACAAGGAATCACGATTGATGTGGCATACAGATATTTTGCCACTCCAAAGCGTAAATTTATTATTGCTGACACTCCAGGACATATAGAGTACACCAGAAACATGGTGACTGGTGCTTCCACCGCCGATGCTGCTATCATCTTGGTGGACGCGCGAAATGGTATCATTGAACAGACAAAGCGCCACTCTTATATCGCCTCGTTGTTGAAAATAGACTATGTGATTGTCGCAATCAATAAGATGGACTTGGTTGACTTCTCGGAAGAGGTTTATGAGAATATCAAAAAGGAATATGCGCACATTGCTGAATTGCTGGGTTTGAAACATGTTTATTTCATTCCAATTTCCGCCTTGAAGGGTGATAATGTGGTGAATGCGTCGGAAAATACACCTTGGTATAAGGGAGAGACGTTGCTTCACCTCTTGGAGCAAGTGCCATTGAAAGAAGGTGTTGATGAACTTCCGTTCCGTTTCCCTGTCCAGTATGTTGTTCGTCCTCAGACTGCCGAATGGCCAGACTATCGTGCTTATGCTGGTCGTGTGGCAAGTGGTTCGATTAAGGTTGGCGATAAGGTTACTGTGCTTCCTTCTTATACAGAATCAACGGTTTCTCGTATTGATGAGGGTACCAAGCAGATTGATGAAGCCGGCGCTCCACAAAGCATCAGCATTTCATTGGCCGACGATGTGGATGTGAGCCGTGGTTCGCAGATTGTGAAGAGCAACGAACTTCCTCATGTCGGGCAGCAGGTGGAACTGATGGTTTGCTGGTTAAATCACCGCCCGTTGCAATTGAGGCAAAAGTATATTATCAAGCATGCTACGGATGAAGTTCAGGGTTTTGTTACATCTGTTGATTACAAAGTGAATATCAACACGCTGGAAAACATTACCGATGATCAGAAAATCAACATGAATGATATCGCCAAGATCACGTTAAAAGTGTCGAAACCGCTTGCTTATGATGTGTATGCCGACAACCGCACAACAGGTTCTTTGATCTTTGTGGATGAAGGCACAAATGAAACTGTAGGTGCCGGAATGATTGTTGAATGAAAAGTGAAGTGGATATGACTAACGAAGAATTGGCTAAACAACTCAATGAGGAGTTGAAGAATAAACCGGCAGAGGAGGTTTTACAATATTTTCTGCCAAAGTATGGCGACAGAGTTGCGCTTGCTTCAAGTCTTGGACTGGAAGACCAGGTGCTGACTGCCATGATTTCAAAGATTAAGAAAGATGCCCGTGTCTTCACCATTGATACTGGTCGCCTTTTCCCTGAATGTTATCAACTGATAGATCGTACCAACGATAAATACGACATCAAAATCGAGGTGTATTCTCCCGAACATACTGGTGTTGAAAAATACGTTAAAGACAATGGCATCAATGCTTTTTATCAGAACATCGAATTGCGTAAAGCCTGTTGCCATTGCAGAAAAATCGAGCCACTTCTGAGAGCGCTCTCCTCCTTGGAAGTGTGGATTTGTGGTTTGAGGGCATCGCAGGCTGTGACTCGCTCCAATATCAACGTGGTGGAGTGGGATGCCAACAATGGTTTGATCAAGGTGAACCCTTTGGCAAATTGGTCGGAAGAGGACGTTTGGAAATACATCAAAGACAATCGCGTTCCTTACAACAAACTTCACGACCAGGGATTCCCTTCAATCGGTTGTCAACCGTGCACTCGTGCAATCCAACCTGGTGAGGATATCAGAGCCGGAAGATGGTGGTGGGAAGATCCAGAACATAAGGAATGTGGACTTCACAAACGTTAATTTTAATTTTTGAAAAGTTATGTATAAGTTACCAGATACATTATCGAAAGATATAGAAAAGTTTGGAACGCTTGCTGCTGGTTATCAAAAAAATACTGTCAGTGGAGTGGAGTTTAAGGCTTTTCGTGTGCCAATGGGCGTATATGAGCAACGTAAAAACGAGGTATATATGGCTCGCATACGCGCTACAGGAGGGGTGATCACTCCAGAGCAGTTGATAAAAGTGATTGATATTGCCAAATCCCATGGCTCTGACTTGCTTCATATCACTACTCGTGCTGAAATTCAGATTCTAAATTTGGAATTGGATAAAGTTCAGTCTGTATTGGAACAATTGCAAGGTGCAGAGTTGGCTACAAAGGGTGGCGGTGGTAATACAGTCCGAAATATCCTTGTGAGCGAATTCTCTGGCATTAGTGAAAACGAAGTATTCGACACGACTCCTTATGCAATGGCTTTGACAGATGCTGTCGTGCCGGAAGCAGACTCTTACCTGATGCCTCGTAAAATGAAAATAGCCTTCTCATCTGATGAGAATTATGAAGACTATGCCAATATCAACGATGTTGGTCTGGTCGCAAAAATCAAGGATGGCAAGCGAGGATTCAAAGTATATGTAGGCGGTGGGGCAGGAGCAAAACCCACTATTGGTTGGCTCTATAAAGAGTTCATGCCAGTCGAAGATCTTTATGCATTGGTAAAAGGCTTGAAAGATTTCTTTAATGCACATGGCAACCGTAAAGATAAGTATAAAGCGCGTATCAGATTCATTTTCTACAAACTTGGGCAGGAGGAAACGTTTCGCCTGATTGATCAGTATTTTGAGAAGGCTAAGGCTGAGGGCAAGACTCTTGATGTGCATCCAGAGGATTATCCTCACAGCAAGTCTTCTGATAAGACGGTGGTTGTTCCATTCGTCTGGGGCAATATCTGGCTCAATGATGACGAGAATGTGAAAGCATTAAAAGATGTGTTGAACTATGTGGCTAAGTTTGGAAAACATACTGTGCGTTTCACTCCGCATCAGAATATCAGATTGAGAAACATCCCAGAGTCAGCATTGCCAGAGTTGGAAAGACTGCTTTCTGCATACACGCCTGAGTATGGTAAACCGTTAGTGTTGAACAATATAGTTTCATGTACTGGTGCCGATACTTGTCGTTTGGGAATCTGTCTTTCTAAAGGGCTTGCAGAGGCCATTCGCAAGAGATTGGAGGATGGAGATATAGATCTTAAGTATCTCGATGATGCGAGAATAAACATCTCTGGATGCCCTAATCTGTGTGGTCAGCCTTTGTGGACCGACCTCGGATTTGTGGGGAAGGTGCTTCATTCCGACCATGCATACCCGGCTTATCAAATATATATTGGAGCAAGTTACGAAAAGAATCCAGCCCTTGCGCAGTCTGTGGGTACAGTTGCTGCCTACAAGGTTCCGGAATTGGTGGAGAGTTTGATCCGACGTTATGTGGAAACAAGTCAGTTAGCAGATCTTCTCTTTGGGGGTGAGGGGAAGCAGTCGTTGTCGTTCGGCAAATGGCTACGTTCGCCACTCGGACAGAAAGAGGCGTCTAAATTGGTGGATGAATACGCAGATGTTCCGTTGTTTTCTGATGACAAAAACTACTATTTTGACTGGGGCAGCAACGATGTCTTCAACGTCACAAAACGTGGAAAACCAGAGTGCTCTGCCGGACTATTCGATATGATTACTGTCGATCAGGAGGCTATCAAGGAATCTTTGGGTAAGAACAGTTATAATGTCATTTTCCACTCGTCGAGAATGTTGCTTGTGACACGCGGTCTCGATCCTCAGCAGCCATCCGATGTATTTGATGCGTTTATTGAGCATTTTGTTGAGACTGGTTATGTTGACGCATCTTTCAAATCGCTTGTGTTGCAAGCAAAGCAAGATGGTGAGCAGGGAAATTATGACGGTGCGAAAGCGAAGGCGCTTGCCGATGCTGTCAATGGGCTGTATGCAAGTATGGACGATGCATTGCAGTTTAAGAAACCGGAAACAACGTCAACAGAAAACCATACGCAACCAACTGAAGAAAAGACAGAGGATGTGGAAGTCGCAGCGAATCCTGTAGGTGTGGCAGTGACAAAATCTAAAGACTTGCGTGGTGTGTTGTGTCCGATGAATTTCGTTCGCACAAAATTAGAACTTGCATCAATGCAATCAGGCGACGTCTTGGAAATATTGCTTGATGATGGAAAACCAATTGAAAATGTGCCAGGGTCAGTTCGTTTGGAAGGGCACACGGTAATCTCTGAAAAGCAACATTCAGAAGGGTATTGGCAAGTATTGATAAGAAAGAAATAGGATTTTTCTTGTCAAGAGTAATTGCCTGAATTATTTGGAGTATTCTACATATTAAAGGAGCATTCAACATTCTTTGTTGGATGCTCCTTTCTTTGATAATAATTGTAAACATATCCATCTTGGTAAACCGTTATTACCAACCATCTTGCCAGACTTATGTCTTACGCCCAAAACTGTAGGCTGAACATCAAATTAAACTGGATACCGCATACAATGGACAAACTGAAATATGACGATCTATGTTTTCTTCTGGATCCTTATATGTGAAGTGTGAATTCCAAAAGTGCCCCGGCCGCCACAACGTGTAATTCCGGATAGTCTTCGTAAAAGTATCTTAAGGACATAATATTTCTTTTGGCAAAAAGAGCAATTAAAATCCAAAATCACACCCAATATTGGCATGAAACTTACTGAAATCACACCCAATGAATTTTCAATGGGGTTTATATGCCAAATGGTAGTTGTAAAAAAGCCAGTCCTTTCGGGCTGACTTCATATTTTTCTAAAATTTTACAAATCTTTTTCAGTGCCTGTACCGGCAAGGCGTTCGCTGTATTCTCTGTTGATTTCTGCGAGTTCCTTTTTCCCGTCTACGTAATCGTCGTAAAATTCATCATATTCCCCGTCGAGGGCCTCTTTTACGATTTGGATGCGCTCCATTGGAGTGGTGTCTTTAATAAGAATCTTTGCCATAAGAACAAAATTTAACAATTAGGGGAATGTGCTACCATTTAGAAGTTGTTTAAATTTTTGTTGGAGATCTTTATAAGTGGATTTTTCAGGATGTTTTTATTTTACGATTACCTTCATGGCTCTGCCTCCATTTATGGTGATGAAATAGACACCTTCGGGTAACATTCTCAGGTTAACCTCGTTTTTGTCGTCGCCAATGTTGTCCATCAGGCAACTGACACCTCGTGAGTTGAAGATTTCCACGATGCTTGTAGGCATTTTTTCACCGGTATAGATGAGTTTGTTGTCGATAAAACGGAAAGAGCCTGTGTTTTCATTCAGGTTTACGAATGTGACATCTTCTCCTGGCTGGATGATTTTCCAAAGGGCTGTTTTGTCGCTTGGCAGTGGGGCTTGGAAGACGCTCTCATCTGTTCCCACTTGCAGGAATTTGCCACTATGGCGTGCCATCATTGTCACCACGTTGGATGAATAATCGGGTTGCTTTTCAAATGCGAACTGCTGGTGCCCGCCGCCATTCCAGTTCCAGATGCCGGCTCTGGCTCCATCTTCATTGCTGCTGTTGGCAATCTCCAGCACTTTTCCGGAGATGTTGAGGCGGAATGTGCCGCTATATTGCTCATACAGATTGATCCATGCGTCGTCGCTGTTGCAATCCACCAGACTCAAATCGCCGGTGACGCCACTCATGCACTTGCCATTGCTTACCGACATCACCTTCACTTGGTCGGAGTGAATCATTTCGCTGGCGTTTCTCTTCCAGACGCGTACCCAGTCGCACTCCAAGTAGGCGGGATTGCCATTGGTGATTTGAATGTTGTCGCCAGCCCAGCCGCCGACAGCAAGATTGATGATGATATAGTTGCCTTTCAGTTGACTGATTTCGCTCGGACGGTTATATGTGGCGATGACTTTGTCGTCGAAATAAAACTTCAGATACGAACTGGTCCATTCCAGCCCGTAGGTGTGGAAGTCGGCGCTTTTGTCCGGACCTGTATGTGTGCCACCAAAAGAGGCTTCGTGGTCCCATGCCGAGCCGTGCGAAGCGTACCAATCCGGATTGGTATAGTGGAGGTAATAGTGATGCAGATTTCGCTCGTGAGGCACTTCAAAGATGTCTATTTCAGGCGGCCAACCATCTTGCAGTGTCCAGAAAGCAGGCCATGTGCCCAGTTGCCAGGGCATTTTGAATCTGCCTTCAATATATCCACCGTTCACTTCAAAATGTCCTCGTGTGTCTATTGCGCCAGAGGTGTAGTCCAGGGAATAGGTTTTCCCACCGTTGGAGCAAGTTGGAGGAGCATCGGGGTGTCGGCGTGCTTCGGCTTTGATAATCAGTTTGCCATCTTTTACCGTCACGTTTTCTTCCACGCAATAAGCCTGGTGGTTGTGTGTATGTCCCCAGTTGTAAGTGGGGTTCCATTTGCTTTTATCCAAGGAAGAGCCTTCAAACTCATCGTTAAAAACCATTGTCCAGCCTGCGGATGACGCAGGAGGGTCGGCTTGTAGTGGCAAACAAACGGAAAGAATTGAGAGTATGGATAAAAGTTTGGTCTTCATTTGATAAAGGATTTTTTGCAGGACATCGGCCCTATGCTATTCCACAATAATAATTTCCTTTCCTTCAACAGACTTTTGGGCTAATAATTCTTTTGCTTCCTGAGGGTTGTTGGAAACGACATAGAATTTTATGTCGGGATTTGTAAACAAAGAAATTTTTTCTGAGGCATATTCTTCTAATGGGGAAGGTGCCCCCCATAAATATTCGGCATCGAACACTGTATTTTTAACTAATCCCCCCGATTTGTCTATCATATTGACTAATATGTAGATTACTTTGGAGTCTTTATCTTTTTGTGCCAATTCAAGTGCTTTAGCATGTGTGGCGTCCAAGCGGTTGTAGTCGTTTGCGCTAAGAGCTGCAACTTTTTCAAATTCAATCGCTTTTTCATTAGGTGAAGTGGTGCCGGAACTGATTACCTCGACGTAGTGCGGATAATCCTTGAAGCGAAAGGAACGAATGGCGCTAATGTATTTCCCGGTTCCCATGATTGCTGTAAATACGATACTTGCAATCGCCACTTTTGTTATCATTTTGCTATAGGTGCAATTGTGTGGCTTGACCAGCAAAAGAATTGCTAAGGATGATGCCACCACAGTGATGGAGCCAACTAAGAGCATTGGCGATGCACCAGGCCAACGTTGTGCTTTAAACATGGCTCCGACCATCAAGACAGTGATGCTCATAAATAGGCTGACTTCAAAGATGCGGTATTTTGAATAGGCTTTGGCATGATCTTCAGTAAGGTCTTCCATGTTATTTGTAGAAAGGCCGTTAATACCATTTATATTATCCAGTTCATCAGCATCCAGTTCCCAACTCATTCTGGTTGGCAAAATCATATTGAAAGCTGCAGCAATGGCCATGGTCCCAAAAATGAAAATTAGGTTAAATGGCGTGTCAAATGCTTTTATAAGGTGAAGTGCTACTGCTGCAACGAGTAGGATAAGAGTCAGTTTTCCTTTTTTCATGAATATAAAGTGTAGTGATGTTTTTTTTACAAAACTACGTTATTTGTCGCATAATATAAAAACATATTAATTGAAATATTGGTGGATGTGTTTTGTTTTTCTGTGTGCGTTGGTTTCACAATTGTATTGTGGTAAAAAAGACTCGTCTGCAGAAAGCCCACCATAAAGCTGTCTGCGGCGAGTTTTTTTGTCCGTTGTCTATAAATTGCATATATTTGCGTAGTCAATTGATGTTTTCTTCTATGATGAATCTGTTAGAAGGAAATACCTAACTATATGTGTATTATAAATAATAAGAAAAATGAAAATAAGAGATATTGCGAAATCAGCAATAGTCGTTCTTGTGTTCCATACAGAGTCATTGTTTGCTGGCGTTTCCATCAATGAGATCATGCAGAGCAACTTCGGTGGTGTGCTCGATTACTACAATGAATTTCCCGATTCTTGGGTGGAGATTCATAATTCAGGCGAAGAGTCTGTTGACCTGAAAGGCTATATGATTGCAGAAAAAAACGACAAATCGTCTGCTTACACGATTCCCAACTCGATGGTTGTTGAGGCAAACGGTTATGCCCTTGTATATTGTGATAAAGGGAATTTTAAGGAACATACCAATTTCCGATTGAACAGCGACAAACCAGGAGCCATTTATTTGTGGGACAGCAAGGGCGTTTTCGCCGATTCAATGCACTATCCTGAAATGATTTCGCCAGAAGTCTCGTGGGGGCGTCTGCCCGACAACCGAGACAGTCTCTCACATTTCAGAATTGCCACACCCGAGGCTGCCAACAACAATACCAACACCGAATGGGTGATGAAGAAAGTCGATTTCTCCGTAAAAGGAGGAAGCGTCAAAGAGCCGTTCTGGTTGTATGTGAGTATGAAAGGCGATTATCCCGACGATGCGGTGATACGATACACCACCGACGGCACCGAACCGACGGAAAACAGCAATATACTGCAAGATTCCATTTATATATGGAAGAATACGGTGGTCAGGGCAAAGCCATTCAGTGATCAGGCAATAAGCAAAATCAGCAAAACGCAGACCTATCTTTTTGGCGTGGATAATGATATGCCGATTATCAGCATGACGTGTAATCCAGATTATTTGTATGGTAGCATTTTGGGTATCTGCTCATCTTTCGACTACTATTACCAAAACCATAGAGACAACCCTTCGCCACGCTCTTACGATGGTAACCAGAATTACCAGTATAATTGGCGTCGTCCGGTTAATGTGGAATACTATTCAAGAAAAGAAGACGGACCCGATTTCAACCAACTTGCCGAGACACATATAACTGGTGCTGTCTCGCGTAAGGATCTCAAAGTGAAGTCGATGGCTATAAAATCCAACAAGCGATTTGGCGACAAGCACTTTGTGGGAACTTTTTGGGAAGATCTCAGACCTGATGCTGACAGACAAAAGAGTTTGGCAATCCGCTCTTCAAGTCAGGACTTAAACATATATGGCTTGAGAGATATGTTTACGCAAAACTCCATTGGTCGGTTTGCTAAATATTTTGATATTGACTTCCAGGCACACCGAAATGTACAGTTCTTCATAAACGGGGTATTCAAAAATTATATGCATTTGCAGGAACGTGCCAACGACGATTATGTATGGGCCAACTATGGCAAAAAAGAAGATATTGAGTTTATGGATGTCTCTTTTCACTTCATTGATTATGATGACCTGTCGGATTTTCCAAACTGCAAACGTTTTTTGAGTAAGTTCCGTTCATCCGAGACATCGTACGTAGAAATGGCCGACGAGTTGGATGTGAACGAATTTATGAACTATGTGTCGCTCCACGCTTTCTTTGCGAATATTGATTGGCCCAACAACAACATCGCTTATTGGTACGATAAGGAAGGCTCGAAAAAATGGCGATTTATCTTGAAAGATCTGGATGCAGCATGCATTGAAGTGGATCTGCCCTATTACAAATATCTGATGCGGGAAGATCCTTATCGTGATTATTATTTCAACACAGATGCTGCCAGTGAGTTGTTTATTAAAATGTTCTCTTTCGGCAAGTTCAGGCAGCCATATATTGACCGCGTATCGGTTCTTGCTTCGACTGTTTGGTCGGAAAACAATACCAATAAAATGTTGGACACCATATTCAGTGAGATGTCTTCGGTGATGACAGCCAAGGAATTCAATTTTTATTTGGGCGAAGCGGAATTTATGTACGATTGGCTGGATTTTCGTCGTCAATTTCATGCGAAAGACCTCGGCGATTATTTTGGCTTGGGAGATACCACTCAACTGACCGTAAAAGGTATGCACCACGATTCTATCATCTATTTCAACAACAATCCGTTGCCCGAAAACAGGTACGATGGTCACTTCTATGAAGGCAGGGTGATCTATTTGTCGCACGATGATAAGTTGGATATTTACGGACTCCATGCGTCTGGCTCGGACCACATCTCTTATCTGGACATTCCGTCACCGGTGCCAACCAGCGATTCTGTCACCACAAATTGGACCATCTCCTATAATTTAGACAACGAAAAGGTGATTGAACATTACGCCAATGAAGTGCTTCGCTACAGCATACCCGAGGGCGCAAAAAATGTCGTGATGACGGATGGCTATTCTAAAAACGGATCTTTGACAAGCGCTCCTGTCGTGGCGAGCAGAAACCCTCAAGACCTGACCTATATGGTTTATACTATAGGGGGTGTGTTCCTTGGCTCCTATAATTACGAACAACTCCAAGATCGCCATCAGCAAGAAGATGTCAATATCGTTGTTATTTGTGATTCATTGGGCAACAAAATACATGCTGTCAAATTGTTGAAAGAATAATGTTACGGATATTGTTTATTGTGATTGAAAAATGTAATTTTGTAAAAATTAACTATCTGCAAATATGAAAAAAACAGACTGCTTTTACATATTGATTTCGTTGTTTTGTTTCTCAAGCGCGAATGCCGGGGTCCGCATTACGGAGATAATGACCAATAATGTCGCTACGATTGTCAGCGATAAATATAACTACGATGGTTACGTTGAGTTTTACAACGATGGTGGCAGCGTGGATCTTAAAGGATGGACGGTGACAAACATCAAGGAAGGCGAAACGAATTGGAGTGTGAGGTTGGATTCTTCACATATCGTACCATCCGGTTATTCCCTTTTGTTTTTCGGGAAGAGCGAGACCGGCAGTAAGACAGCTTCGAGAGTGCAATCCAATTATGTAGGCAGAGTGGGGCAGAAACTTTCCACAGATGCTGGCTCCATCTCTTTTGAGAAAGACGGACAAAGCATCTCGATTGCTTATCCTAAGCAGTACCCACATCTGTCGTATTGCGAGAAGGGTTTTATGCACCCCACTCCGGGGAAAGAAAACGATAAACTGGTTACTGAAATCACCAACCGCGTGGCGACTCCGTCTTTTATGACGGGTACTCCTGGTTTGCATGCGGAAGGACTGAATGTGGAGTTGGCCTGCGCGACCGATGGAGCGAAAATCTACTTCACCACAAACGGCGACATACCCACCCCGGAAAAAGGGAAACTGTATAGTGGGGCAATTGCGGTGGACCAAACCACCTCTTTGCGTGCGAGAGCCTACAAAGACGGCATGCTCTATAGCGAGATATTGACAGGTAGTTACATTTTGCCAGACAAATTTCACAACGAATGTAAAAGCATTCCAGGCAGAAATTTGCCTGTTGTTTCACTCACTGCCAACCAGGAAGACCTTGAAGGAGACATGGTCGGGATATATGTGGTGGGGAAAAACGGAACCAATGGTTGCTCTGCTGTGGCCAACTACAATCAAGACTGGATGCGCTCTGCCAATTTTGAGTATATACTCGATGGGAAGGTGGTGGATAACCAGGAAGTCGAAATCGGCGTGTATGGTGGTTGCACCAGAGTTCATGTGGCTAAAAGTTTGAAAATTAAAGCCAACAAGCGTTCGGGCAAAAACAAGATGACCTACAACGCTTTTTTCCCAGACCGCTCATATAAAAAGTATAAGAGCCTTGCCCTTCGCAACGGAGGAAACGGTTATTCCTATGTGCAACCTCGCTGGAGGGATATGTTCATCCAGAGCCTTGCCGACGGAATGAATCTCGACAAGCAAGAGGCGCAGCCCGTAGCGTTTTATCTGAACGGACAGTATTATGGCATGATGATTCTCACCGAGCGTACAGACGAGGATTTCGTTTATCACAACTACGGGCTGGATGAAGATGAAATCGATTTGCTTTATGTCACAACCGGATATGTCTGCGATAAGGGAACCATGGATGCTTATACCAAGATGATCGATTTTGTCAGCAACAGATATGCGGATGACAATTTCTACGACATACTCGATACGCACATGGATATTGATGAATACCAGGATTACCAGATTTTGGAGCAATATGTGGGTAATACCGACTGGGTGACCAACAACACCAAGATGTGGAGAAAGCACGATGGCGGCAGATTCCGCTGGATTGTTTTCGATACCGATTTCGGTCTCTCAAAAGCCACAAAATTGGATACCTGCATGCTTGATTTTGCTACCACACTCATGAAAAATGGTTCGTTGGAGCGCTCAATCATCCTGCTGAAATCGTGCATGAAAAACGAGGACTTCCGCTGGAGATTTCTCGACCAGTATTTAGACAGAATGGATCATGTGTTCACCCCGGAAAGAATCGACACCAAGATCGACTCTATTTGGGATTTGACCGAACATGAAATGTGCGCTACAATCAAAAACTCAGGGAAATTGGATTGTCCGGGCAATTTGACAACCTACGATGAGGAGATAGAAAAGATGCGTGTGTTTGCAAAAGAACGCAAAAAATATGTTATTGCCCAGTTGAAGAAAGAATATGGTTTGGGCGATGATACGGTCAACATCAAGGTCAGAACGGTCTTCCCGAACGATGAGATGCCGGGTTTCTCGTTCCTGCTCAACAAGAGATTGAAAAACGAGGCGAAGTTCAACACCTGGATGTATAACAACGAACGGGTGAAGGTGGAGCCATTTGTGCCTTATGGTTATAAGATTGAGAAATGGGCGGTCAACAATGTCACCGTCAGAAACGAAGATGGCAGCAGATATACGGGTAATGCGTTGACAAGAATTGCCGATTCCACCGAATTGAAGTTTACCATCTATTTCGAGTATGATCCCGCTTGCATTCTCCCTGAGAATCTGCATCTGAATGAGGTGTGCGCTTCCAACCATTCATATTTGGACGAAAATGGTGAGGCATCGGACTGGATAGAGGTGTATAACGGAGGCGATGCTGACGTTGACCTTGCCGGAATGACGATTGAAAACGAGACAAAGATGGTGAAGTGTACCATTCCTGCCGGAAGTGCTGAAACTGTGGTGCCGGCTCATGGTTATAAACTGCTGTGGGCGGACAAGTCTCCTGATTTGGGAGCGTTGCATCTGGATTTCAAACTTGGTGTCACCGAGGCGGAGAAAATCGTGTTGCGTCAGCAGTATCGCGATGCCGACGTGGAGTTGAGCAGCATCACCTACACTCCTCATAATGCTGATGAATCGTTTGGTCGTGAGACCGATGGTGCGTCAGTCATGAAAGTGTTTGCTGTCTGCAAAGACAAAGAGGGTAATGATATTATTACAGCAACCCCTAAGGCTGCCAACGGAAGCATCGTTTGTCCGAATGAGACCTCTATGGAGCAGGTTGTGGCGGAAGATGCCGGCAGACAGGCGATTGCGCAGGGCAAGACCGTCTATGTGCTCAATGCGAAAAACTGCGAAGTGCGTGTTTATTCGTCGTTGGGCGATCTGGTGGCAAATAAGAAATCGGATGCCGATATTTTCAGCATTTCTCTCCCAGCGCCGGGTGTCTATCTGGTGAAAGTTGAGAAAGAGTGCTGGAAAGTGGTGGTGGAATAATCGTTATAGTGGCACGCTGTATGCGACTTTCAGCGTGTCCATAACGAAAGACGACTGGATTTTTGTGATGTAGGAGATGGCGCCCACTTTGTTGATGATAAACTCCTGATAGGCTTTCATGCTGCTGACGCAGACCTTCATTTGAAAGTCAAACTCACCGCTGACGTTGTAGCATTCGGTCACTTCTTTCCATTCCGCCACATGATTGCGGAAGTCTTCAATCTTGTCTCTGAATATATTGTTTGTGCTGATGTTGCAAAACACGGTGAAACCACGGTCGATTAGTCCGGCGTCCACGATGGTAGTATAAGATTTGATATACCCTTCACGTTCCAGACGTCTGTGGCGCTCAAATGTTGGGGTGGTGCTCAGGTGAATGCGTGCCGCCAGTTCCTTGTTGGTGAGTCGGCTGTTTTGTTGAAGTTCGCGAAGGATGCGAATGTCTATATCGTCTAATGTGGAAGTATTGACCATAATGTGTTGATTTGACAGAATATTCTTCTATTGATTTTGCAAAGTTAAGGAATTTTCATTTTCTGCTCACGATTGTGAGACAATCTGTTGTGATCGCATAGTCAAAACTCAGCCAAGGGAGTGGGACGGCTTCTTAATCCTTAAAACAACTCTGCTGGATTCATTTTCAAGAAAGTCTCCCCTGGAAATCCATTGGGTCCAACGACCAAGGTTTTAGAACAATTGAAATGTTCTCTTACATATTCTAAACCTTTATTTGTCCTTTCATCATTACTTTTTACTTCAATGGCAACCAATTCATTCCTCTTCTTTATTATATAATCGACCTCCAGATTGCCTTCTCTCCAATAATATACCTCATAGTTGCCTATCAATGCATTAGTTACAATATGTGCGCCTATGGCCGATTCGTAGATGCGTCCCCATAATTTCGGATCAGACAAAGCATCGTTAATACGCTTATTTGAATACACATTTTTCAATGCGTTATTATAAACCTGAAATTTGGGCACTGAGGCTCTTTTCCTTGCCATATCAACTGCATATTTCTGCAGACCTATCACTAAACCGCTGTCGTTCAAAAGATTAAGATAAGACGATAAAGTTGTCGTATTTCCAGCGTCTTGCAATGATCCCAACATCTTAGTCAGCGACAATATTTCTCCTGAATATGAAGAAGACAATTCAAAGGTTTGCCTTAACAATGCAGGCTTGTTTATCGGAGTATTCATAAGAATATCCTTATTAATGGTAGATTCGATTATTGAAGAATGAATATATTCCTCCCACCTTTCCACATCATGTATAAGGTCTGCGGCACCAGGATATCCTCCATAATAAATATACTCGTCCATTGTGAATCCAAATGCGTCCTGCATCTCCTGTAAGTTCCAATGAGACATTTTGATAGACTCAAATCTTCCTGCCAGGCTTTCCGACAAGCCCTTTGCTATCATAACCCGTGATGAGCCCAAAAGAACAACTTTGACTGGAATTTCATTAAATGAATCCATATCCCATTCTTTTTTCACTATTTCGCTCCAATTGAAAATTTTCTGTATTTCATCTATCACAAGAATTATTTCCGACAACTTTTCTGATTTTATGCGTTGACGAGCCACCGCCCAACATTCACTTATCCAAGCATAGTTAGAAGCAGGTACGGCATCAGCAGTGAAGAAGATATATGGGATTCCACATTTTTTCAAAGCCTGTTTAACTCCAGTAGTCTTCCCGACCTGACGAGGACCCATAACAACTTGCATGAACTTTCTCGGTTCACGAAGACGTTTTATTATTTTTTGTATGTCATTTCTTTCGTACATAGCAAATGCTTTTTTGCAAATATAACAAAACGTTATAAAAACTACTCATTTCATTGAGTAATTTTACTCACTGCATTGAGTAAACGTCTGAAAAAACATGATTTCAGCCCTTTTACCCCCCTTTTTGCTCCCAAATTCATTTATTCTTCTATGCCATATATTTTGGTTGGGTTGATAGAAGAAAATTCTGCTATAATATGAAATACTTTGCATATATTCTTTGTTTTAAATTCTTGTTGGAAGAAGGTACTACAAAACGCTAACTTTGCATCGTCAAAACAAAACAACAAGTATTAACAATTAAAAACGATATAAGAATATGGCTAAAACAAAATTTCACTTTGAAACCCTTCAACTTCATGTAGGTCAGGAACAGGCAGACTCAGCAACAGATTCACGCGCAGTGCCTATTTATCAGACAGCGTCTTATGTGTTCCACAACTCACAGCATGCGGCAGACCGTTTCGGCCTTCGCGACGCAGGAAACATCTACGGTCGTTTGACCAACTCAACCCAGGGTGTGTTTGAAGACCGCTTGGCTGCCCTCGAAGGTGGTGTCGCAGGTCTTGCAGTAGCATCTGGCGCGGCAGCCATCACCTACGCACTTCAAAACATTGTGCTTGCAGGTGACCACATTGTAGCAGCAGACAACATCTATGGTGGTTCTTACAACCTCATCACCCACACATTGGCCAACCAGGGCGTGGAAAACAACATCGTCAATTTCGCTGATTTGAAAGCTGTTGAAGCGGCCATCCGCCCAAACACTAAAGTCTTGTTTGCGGAGACATTCGGCAACCCTAACAGCGATGTGCTCGACATCGACGCAGTGGCAGAAGTGGCTCACCGTCACAACATTCCGCTCATCATCGACAATACTTTCGGCACTCCATTCCTCATCCGTCCGTTGGAACACGGAGCCGACATCGTAGTTCACTCGGCTACCAAGTTTATCGGTGGTCATGGCACTTCACTCGGCGGTGTGATTGTAGATGGCGGTTCGTTCGACTGGAAAGCCAATGCCGACAAGTTCCCAACTTTGGCTAAGCCAGATCCATCATACCACGGAGCCATCTTTGCCGACGTGGCAGGTGCCGCTGCTTTTGTTACCCGCATCCGTGCGGTCATCCTCCGCGATACGGGTGCCACTATCTCTCCATTCAACGCCTTCATCCTTTTGCAGGGGTTGGAAACCCTCTCGCTCCGCGTTGAACGCCACGTTAGCAATGCCCTCAAGGTGGTTGAATTCCTGGCAAACCATCCTAAAGTGGCTAAGGTGAACCACCCATCTTTGGCGGCACATCCAAGCCATGCGCTCTACTCAAAACTCTTCCCTAACGGTGCCGGCAGCATCTTCACATTTGAGATTAAGGGCGGTCAGGAAGAGGCATGGCGCTTCATCGACGCACTTCAGATCTTCTCGCTCCTCGCCAATGTGGCAGACGTGAAGAGCCTTGTGATCCACCCATACACAACCACTCACTCACAGTTGTCTCCAGAAGAGTTGAAGCAGCAGAACATCACTCCGTCAACTGTTCGCTTGAGCATCGGTACCGAACATATCGACGATATCATCGAAGATTTGCGTCAGGCTTTGGAAAAGGTGTAAATCATTCTCAAAGCATTTCAGAACGTATCTGTAACTTTTAAAGAAAGGAGGACTCATGGCCTATATATCATTATGGAAAGAAGATTATAAGTCCGACTTTGAGAAACTCAACAGAGAATGGATTGAAGGTTTTTTCTCAAAGGACAGCATAGAGCAGTTGGATTTAGACATGTTCAGCGATCCGCAGGGCTTCATCGTAGATAAAGGCGGTCAACTGTTTTTCGTGATAGACCAAGGCGAAGTGCTCGGCTGTTGTGCATTGCTGAAACACAGTTCCGACGAGTTTGAACTGGCAAAGTTGGCTGTTTCGCCCAAAGCGCAAGGCCGCGGCTTGGCAAGCAAACTGATGGAGCAGTCGCTCGCCTATGCAAAGCACGAAAAGGCAAAAAAACTGGTGATCGAGTCAAACACTCGTCTGACATCGGCCATGAAGTTGTACTCCAAATTCGGCTTTCAAGAAGTGAAAGATTACGTTTCACATTACAAACGCGTCAACATCAAATTTGAAAAAACGATAAATTGAACTTTTTTGACTAATAATAAAACTGATAAAATTATGGCAAGAATATATAACAATCCGACTGAACTTATCGGTCGCACTCCACTTGTAAGACTTGAAAAAATCGAAAAAGAAGAAGGTCTTGTTGCAAAACTTTTGGTAAAGGTTGAGTTCTTTAATCCTGGCGGCAGCGTGAAAGATCGTATTGCTCTGGCGATGATTGAAAAGGCTGAGCGCGACGGCATCCTCAAGCAGGGTGGCCTTATCGTAGAGCCAACCAGCGGCAACACCGGTATCGGTCTTGCATGGGTAGGTGCGGCAAAGGGTTACAAAGTGATTCTCACCATGCCTGAAACCATGAGTATCGAACGCAGAAAACTCGCCGCTGCTTATGGCGCGGAGGTAGTGCTGACTCCAGGCTCGGAAGGTATGAAGGGCGCCATTGCAAAGGCGAAGGAAATCGTAGCGCAGACTCCTGGCTCGTTCCTCCCTCTTCAGTTTGAAAATGCGGCAAACCCTGCTGTTCACGAAGCGGTGACTGCAGAAGAAGTCTGGCAGGACACCGATGGCGAGGTGGATATTTTCGTAGCCGGTGTAGGCACTGGTGGCACAGTCAGTGGTATAGCCAAAGGCTTGAAGAAGCACAAAGCCGGCGTGAAAGCTGTGGCTGTGGAGCCTGCAACAAGCGCAGTGCTTTCGGGCAACGCTCCTGGTCCGCACAAGATTCAGGGTATTGGTGCTGGTTTCGAACCAAAGAATTTCATTCGTGAGGCGATCGATGAAATTGTGCCAGTCAGCAACGAAGATGCTTTTGCGGGAGCGCGTCGCTTGGCTAAACTCGGTTTGTTGGTCGGCATTTCATCGGGTGCCGCGCTGACTGCCGCCATCGAGCAGGCTCGTCGTGCTGAAAACAAGGGCAAGACTATCGTTGCATTGTTGCCAGACACTGGCGAACGCTATCTCTCAACCCCATTGTTTGAATAAGCACTTCGCAGAAATCCAAAACTGAATCTAAATATCGTTTTAGCTATATTGTTGGAGAGTCTCTTTCTCGTTGAGAGAAGGGGACTCTCTTTTTGATGTCTATATACAAATTGGCCATGGAAATTTGCAACTTGTATATATGATTCAGTAGTTATGCACATGTTATATGCGGTAATTTGCCATTATTTTTGTATATATTTGCACCCGAAAACGTGTCCTTGAAGCACTAAATGAGAAAAACATGTATAAGAAAGTAATCTATATATTTATTGTAGCAGCATTGAGTGTGTCACTGCTCGCAGCATTTGTCACAAAGCAGTTTGGCGTTGATTTGGGTGTAATGAACTGGATGTCGCAATGGGTGTCTTCGCCTGTAGCGTTGTTGTTGGGCATCGTGTTTGCTCTTACCTTCGGTGCAACTTTTGAGACATTTACCAAGACGATGTCAAAGAAGATGCTACAGTATTCTGTCATCGGACTTGGTTTCGGTATGAATGTCAACCAGGCACTTGCATCGGGTAAGGAAGGTATGTTGTTTACCATTGTCAGTGTGTTTGGTACGCTTGCCATCGGCTGGTTGATAGGTAGGAAACTGCTGAAGGTCGATAGAGAGACAAGTTATCTTATCTCCTCTGGTACGGCTATCTGTGGCGGTTCTGCCATTGCTGCTGTTGGCCCTGCCATTAAGGCGAAAGCAGAATCGATGTCTGTGGCGCTTGGAGTGGTATTCGTATTGAATGCCATTGCGCTCTTCATCTTCCCATACATCGGTGATATAATCGGCATGACAATGAAGGAGTTTGGAATGTGGGCAGCCATTGCCATTCACGACACGAGTTCTGTGGTTGGTGCGGGGGCGGCGTACGATGCCATGCATCCTGAGATGATGGCGAGCGAAGGCGTTTCGGCACTGGAGGTTGCCACGACCATCAAACTTACCCGTGCTTTGTGGATTGTGGCATTGGTACTTGTCACTCCTTTCATTATGCCGACCGACAATAGCGCTGAAAAGGCTGGGAAACCATGGTATCAAACCATTCCCCGATTCATCCTCTGGTTCGTCATAGCAATACTCGCAAACTCCTATCTGCTGTCCAATGCTTCGCTTATTGGTGAAAATGCGGCCAATATCGGCTCAGAGATAAGTGGCGCTGTCAGTCAACTTGCCAAGCATCTTATCACATTGTCGCTTTTCTTTATCGGAGCAGGACTAACACGCCAGACGCTCAAAGCCGTTGGTGCACGTCCCCTCATTTTGGGTATTCTCCTTTGGATCACCATCAGTTGTGTGTCGCTGGCTTACATACTTTGCGTGTGATGTGTTTTTGTATATATTTGCACTGCAAAACACGCTTCGCCACGAACACTGGCAACATGAGTAGTATCTAAAAAAACAGTTAAGACCATGAAAAACATTACTGACACAATCAAATATATCGGCTGCGATGATGCCGACATCCGACTTTTTGAATCACAGTACGCAGTGCCTGATGGTATGTGTTACAATTCGTACCTGATTCTCGACGAGAAGGTTGCCATCATGGACACTTCCGACCGCCGCACAATGGAGCAGTGGAAGCAGAATCTCTCTGAAGCGCTTGCTGGTCGCCAACCCGACTACCTTATCGTGCATCACCTGGAGCCCGACCATGCCAGTGGCATTGGCGAGGTGTTGGCCATGTATCCTTCCATTAAGGTGGTATGCTCTGCAAGGGCGCAGGCGATGATCCCGCAGTTTTTTCCCGACAGCGATTTGAGTGATCGTGTCATTGCCGTAAAAGAGGGCGACACGCTCTCGCTGGGCAATCATATCCTCACATTCGTCATGGCTCCTATGGTTCACTGGCCTGAAGTGATGGTGAGTTACGACAGTGCGGACAAAGTGCTTTTCTCTGCTGATGGCTTCGGAAAGTTTGGCGTGATGGAGGCAGATGCTGATGATTGGGCTTGTGAGGCTCGTCGCTACTACTTCAACATTTGTGGCAAATACGGTCAGCCAGTATCCAACCTGCTGAAGAAGGCTGCTGCGCTCGACATCCAGCAGATTCTGCCGTTGCATGGTCCTATCCTCAGTGGCGAGAAGATGGCAGAGGCTCTGCGTCTTTACAGCATCTGGAGCAGTTATGGTGTTGAGGCGGAAGGTGTCTTCATTGCGCACGCTTCCATTCATGGTTGCACAAAGGTTGCTGCGGAGAAGTTGGCTGATATTTTGCGTGCGAAGGGCTGCAAGAAAGTGTCGGTAGCTGACGTTTGTCGTGACGATATTCACGAATGTGTGGAGGATGCCTTCAAGTATGGCAAGGTGGTGCTGGCTGCCTCTACTTACGATGGCGGGCTCTTTACTCCAATGTATAATCTCCTTCACCTCTTGCAAGCCAAGACTTGGCAGAAGCGTGAGGTGGCACTCATGGAGAACGGCAGTTGGACACCAATGGCTGGCAAATGTATGAAGCAGATGCTGGAAGAGATGAAAGACATCACCGTAAAGGGTGAGGTGGTTACGTTGCGTGGTGTGATGAAGGATAGCGACATTCTTGCTCTCGAAGCACTGGCCGACGCTATCATGGCATAATGAAGTTTATCAACCTGTAAATAGGCACTTAAAGAAATCGGCAGTCAATTAGTTTTGACTGCCGATTTTTTTTATTATTTAGTGCCAATTTGTATATAATTCCCCAAAGAATGTTTTCTTAACGAGATACTCTGTTGTGAGCATGTAAGTTTGTTTTTGGTTTACGATATGTTTCGATGTTGCTTCGTCATTCCAATAATTTTCATCGTAAGCATATTCGTTTTCAACAAATTGTATTTGATTATTTCGGACATGTAGATGGCAATGAAGTCAGTACACGTAACTCCCGCTGTGTGGATTTTACTTTGATTACTGTCCAATTGTATTGTCTTCATCAGAAATACTCGTATTGGAAAGTAATGCCATTATTCAACTCCAACGGGTTGCCATATTTGTCACATTTCAATGTCTTGACTAATTTACCATCTTTATACACCTCAATATGTATGCGAACACCTTTTTTGTAGATGTGCTTTTCGATGGTTCCGTCGTAATTTTTCTTCTCCAGCAGACGTCCTTTTTCGTCATATTTGAATGATGAGTCGCTACCAAGAAAATAGCCATTCTCATCATATACTCCGGTCAATACTCCGTCTTGTGTGAATGTCTTGACACGTCCGTTTGGGTGGTATGTATAGGTGTTGGTAGTGGAGTATAATTCTTTGCCATCTGGCGATACGTATTTCTTAGAAACTCCGTGCTTGTCATAATAATGTATTCCCGTTAAATTTGTGACTCTCTGTTCGTCGTCCATTTCGTAAGACTTTACTATGAAAGAGCCATCGTTTGCATAGAAAACGGAGTCACATACATCATTAGAGATTTTAGTGCTGATTCTATTATCGGGTAGATATTCTCTTTTTTCAACCAAGCGATTTCCCAAGCGACATTCCAAGAGCAGCCCTTTTTCATTATAAAGAACAGTTCTATTCATTTCGTCTATAGCCTCAAATTTCTTTGTCGTTCTTGTTTTCGCATCATATTCATAAGTGAAATGACGGTGATCATGAGCGAAAGCTGGCCCTTCCTCTTTATAATCTACAGCACGTCCTAATCTATCGTAAACGAACCATAATCCCTGGAATTTTACGGATTTCACCTCATCGCTCAACTTCAGGTCATATTTACGCCAGTCTATATTGTGGCTCAATGTTTGAATGTCAGCAAAATAGGATAGTTCGCGGATGTATTGCTTTGGCAGTTCAGAACTATAGTTTGGCTTATTGTTTTGGGCGTTGGCTGCGGTAACGGATAAACCAAGTAAAATGCAGGAAATAATTATTTTCATATTCTTTTTTTTTCAAAAATACATCTTTTTTGGTGTCTATATACAAGTTGGCACTTTTTTTTGCCAACGAATTTCTACGAATAATTCAAATTTATTGGATGGTTGCAGATTTATACTAAGAATGCCTG
>JAGHUM010000001.1 GCA_018064855.1 Candidatus Physcocola equi | reverse complement strand
TGGATGGACAAATCCTGCTTTGCATCAATAAACTTGGCCAAAAGCGGCAGTTGATTATGATATTTCTTTGCCACAGCACTCCCCAAGATTTCAACTGGGTGCTGCGCGATTACATCACAGAGTAGCTGTCCTTTGAACTCACCATCCGCGATTACTGAAGGGGATTTTTTCAATCCGCAAACCTCCCAACTCTCACCGATGCCGTCGGCAAAAGGGAAACCTTTCCATGTGGAAATGCGCGAACCACCCCAAAGGATGGGGTGAAGGTTGGGGAGAAAAGGGAAAATATTCATAGTGTTGCGAGTTATGAGCTGTGAGAAGACCCTCCTAAATTCCCCCTTAAAGGGAAGACTTGCGATGAGAGACCTCTATAAAATATGGAGTACAAATATAATATTTCAGTTCCATAATTCATTGGTTAGATACAATATCTTGAGGGAAAAACAAAAGAGTATCAGCCGCATTGTCCAAAGGTTTCTCCTTCAGGAAAAGAGCGTAAGAAACCGACTTGTATTTTTTTGCAAAAGGCAACAATTGAACCTTCGAGTGAAGTTCGGAAAGCAACCTTTGCGCATAATCCGCACCTGTCCATTTACATTCGCCCACCAAAAGATGTTTTCCGTCAAAAGATTCAGCAATCACGTCTATTTCGATAGAACGGTTTTCCTTAAGTAAGTCATCATAAACCGATCCCCACCAACGGGAAGCCTTTCCAAATTGAACACCATTGAAAATCCCACCGCTAACAAATTCACGACAGAGCCTTTCCCAGCATTCACCCTCAAATTGCGGCAAACCGGAGTTGACAATATTCCAAACCACCTCCTCCTTTTGCATGGCAATAAGAGAACTATTGGGTGCGACGAACCGATAAAATGCATTCATAAACGGATCCCGCAATTTATAAAGCGTATGTTTACTGCTTTTCTCGTTTTCGCCAAAAGGGATTTCTTTTTCAAGAAAGCCCATATCAAGCAACCTGCGGATTGGCACCGACAATTCAGTCGCATTTTTACCGATACGCGACGCAATTTCAGAGAGCCTGTTGGCCCCAGCACCAATAACAGACAAAATAGAACGACTCATCATCAAATCGCGCATTTCATCTCTTAGAAGTCTATTAGGTTCCTCATTCAAGCTACCATCAGGACTCAACAGGAGCATTTTAAGAGACGTTTCAAAGTCACCTTCATTCAGGCACATTTGCCAATAGCGCGGAACCCCGCCCCATACCGAATAATGCCGAATTATATCGATTGGGTCATCAATACCCATTGCTTCACCCAAGAAACGAACCGATATCGGTTGTAAGTGCATAATACAATCCGCCCTTCCGTATAGAGGAGAACTTTCATTTAAGACCTCCGCATACATAGACTGCTGAGAAGATCCACAAAGAATGATATGAAACTTTGAGCGTTTTGAATCGCAGAAACGCTGCAGTATAGAAGGCAATTCCGGACAAGCCTTCACCAGATAAGGGAATTCATCAAGGCACAATGTCAACTTTTCTTCAATACGATGATTGAGCGATTCGAGTAGGGCATCCCAATCTGGATAATTGACTTTATCAAAACCTTCCTTTACAAAAGAAATGCATTTCGCAAGTTGAGCAATCTGATTGGCAACGTTCGTTTCATCCGCCTGAAAATACACATCACGTTGCGATTCCATCACTTGCCGAATAAGCGTTGACTTTCCTATTCTCCGTCTGCCATAAACCACTATCAGTTGGCTTTCAGGCATGGACAAGAATTTCTCAAGCCGTTTTTTTTCCTTATTTCTATCAACAAACCTCATAAATGAAAATTATGGAGTACAAATATAATATTTCTACTCCATAATTTCAAATTTTTGCATAAAACATACGAATAAAAAAACGAATGGCAAAGGCGGTGCTTTGCCATTCGTTTTACAATATATCTTTAAGTTCAACCCTTAAGGAAGATTATAGGAAGAACCTACAGAGCCATGGTTTCACAAATCCGAAATTCCGTAATTCCACAAATCCACGAATCCGTAAATCCGATATTCCGTAGATCCGTTATTCCGAATTACATACCAAACATTTTCATCACACTCTCCATGGTGTCGTCCATGTCGTAATATTTGTATTCAGCAAGGCGACCACCGAAGATGACGTTAGATTCCTTATCCGCAAGCGCCTTATATTTAGCATAGAGTTCAGCATTACGAGCGTCGTTGACCGGATAATAACTCTCCATGCCTGGCACCCATTCAGTACTGTATTCCTTACTGATGACAGTCTTCTGACAATCATACACTTGCTGACCAAACATGGCAAAATGCTTATGTTCAATCACACGTGTATATGGCACCTCTCGTTCTGTATAGTTTACAACAGCATTACCTTGGTAGTTAGGTTCATCAAGCACCTCAGTCTCAAAACGGACTGTACGATATTGCAATTGGCCAAATTGAAAATTGTAGTACTCGTCGATCTTACCTGTGAACACAATTTTATCAGCCAATGCAGACAACTCTTCACGATATTCCAAGAAATCCACACCCGTGCGAGTTTCCACACCTTCAAGTAAGCCTTCAATGAGTTTATTGTAACCACCAATAGGCACACCTTGATAGTCATCGTTAAAATAGTTGTTGTCGAATACCAAACGAACAGGAAGGCGTTTAATGATGAAAGCAGGAAGTTCAGTACAACTTCTACCCCACTGTTTCTCCGTATAACCTTTGATCAGTTTTTCGTAGATATCACGTCCGATCAACAACTGAGCCTGCTCTTCAAGATTTGCAGGTTCTGTACGGCCTTCCGCCTTCATTTTTGCAACTGCATCAGCCTTTTGTTCATCAATTTTAGCTTGCGCTTCAGCTGGAGTTTTCACACCCCACATTTTGCTAAAGGTATTCATGTTGAACGGAAGGTTATAGAGTTCACCTTTGTAGTTAGCCACAGGGCTATTGGTATAGCGGTTAAACTCCACAACCTCGTTAGCAAGTTTCCAAACTGCTTTATTGCTGGTGTGGAATATATGAGCGCCATATTTGTGTACATCGATTCCTTCGATGTTTTCGCAATAAAGGTTACCGCCCAACTGTTCACGACGGTCAACAACCAGGCATTTCTTGCCTTGTTTCTTTGCCAAATAGGCAAATGTGGCGCCGTAAAGGCCGGAGCCAACTATAAGATAATCGTATTGTTTTGACATTGGAATATTATACCATTATAAATATTTTCACTTCAACCATTGTTTCTTATTGTCATTAAACCAATCGTTTAACGCTTCTTCAAAAGAATACTTAAATATATATCCACATCCAGCCATTTTCTTTCCACTGATGTTCGTGGAAATCTGCAATTTTTTTACACGAGCAGGGCATATGCCCATCGGACTACCCAAACATTTTGCTACAGAAGCAATTGGCATTATAATCCAGTTCGGAATATAAGGAACAAATTGAGTTAGTCCGGTGACTTTTTTCATTGAAGACACAATCTGTTCGATCGTATATGCAGGTTCGAATGTACAATTAAAAATCTCGTTATAAGCGTCTTCTTTTTCAACATTCCACAATATAAACCTAACAAGTTCCTTCACATACACACAAGCTTTAATAGTATCTTTACGGCCAGGATATGCAAATGAATGTTTATTTATTCCCCAATAAAGGCGTGTAAAATTACCATTCTCACCTTTACCAAAAACCACACCGGGTCGGACAATTGTCAACTGACGATGAAGTGTATCTTTTGCTTGCCAAGTTTGATGGATTTTCTCCGCCACAAGTTTTGAAATTCCATAAGGTGTATTTGGGGTAGGCAGAGTCTCTTCCGTTTTCAGTTGTTCCGCCGCGCCATAAGGAGCAATAGAACTGGTGAAGACTATTTTTTTAATACCATATTTTTCCGCAAAGGCACATACATTCTCAGCACCTCGTATATTTGTTTCAAAATACGCTTTATCTGGATGTCCAGGAGTACGATGAACCGCTGCAAAATTAAAAATCACATCTTCTGAAGTTGGCGTAAAAGGTAATTTTTCAATCGATTTACGTACATCACAATACACAAAAGATGATTTACGTGTCTCCCCATCAACTACAGGAGTTTTCCAATGTTTTATTGTAGTATATTCCTGCAATTCTTTTTCAGACATACCCTCCAACTTAGAAGGATCTACAATGTCTAAATTCCAAATGGAAGCATTCGAATTCTGTTCGTACAACAAATTAGCAAGATGGGTACCAATGAAACCTGTACCACCAAAAATTATATAATTCATATTAAAAACTCTTCGTGTACTTTTTCTTAAAGAATTTTGCCATTAATGCACCTGTAATTTTCTTCAGATACTGATTCTTACCAAAATATGCACAACCAACCTCTGTAAATTTGATTTTATTTTTTTCAACCCAAACATCTAGCAAACGTTCACTAACCCGACCTATTAAACGTGCCTGAAAAGGATCCATATTCTTCAAATCATACATTGTTTCCAATTCCTCCAAAATAGGGAACATCCACTCACAATATTTATGAAACAATTCTTTTTTCATAATAAACATGTTGAAAAGATGCTCTTTTCTTTCTTTCATATGCTTATCAAAATAAGACAAATATTCAGGACATCTGTTTTCTATTATCTTTCGCACATCGTCAAAATGCTTACCATCGAAGGTATGATCATAATGAGAATAAACAGTTTCTATCAAAAGATTACGTTTTTTTGGTAGAATTAAGTCATATTCATTACACAACTTTTCAGCTTCTTGGCTCGACAAAACCTTTTGTATATCTTTTTTTGATGAGTTAGAAAAATAACGACGATAATGAACCAATCCAATATAATCAGCAACAAGATTCTTCCAAGCCCAATAAATTGCAGTCAACTCACAATAATAAGGGTTTTTTAAAGAAATATTATCACCCTCATTGTCCGATTGAAAACCAGGTAGATATACATCAGGGTGAACCGATTTTCCTACATGAACAGGCAAATACATTTTATCGACTGGCAAATCACATAACTTATGAGCTGCGATAATCAACTTAATTGATGACATAGCATTAATTATAATTATTATGAAGGCCTCGACGGAAATATTTGATAAACTTCCAACATTCCCTAAACCTTAAATGAGTTATATTATAAAAAATATTAGCGGACATAAATGGGAATATATTGCCTTTCCTTTCTGGATAATGTCCATAAATAAAGCCTCTATTTCTATAAAAATTATGAGAAAATTTTACGGGCTTTACAACAATGAAATACTTTTTACAGAAAGGAATCAAATAACCTCTAACGCCTTTTTCCTTTGGATGATAATGAATAGCATTTGTAACAGTGCAAGTACCAAAACCATTATGTCGGGCACGAGCCATATACTCCTCTTCATCTCCCCAAATAAACATTTCCTTCTTAATAAAACCTATCTTTTCTATAATAGAACGTTTTACTAAAGTACCATTAAAAGGATGGATATCATTGAAGTATTTTTCTTGCTGTAATTCACTCACCAACTTGCTGCGAGATGAACCTCTAGCCCAAAGAAAAGATATTTCATCTCGTTTTTCTTTATTTACGACTAAAGCATTTAGAATCATATCCTTTCCTTCCTGAGCCTTAATCTCATCGTAGGAAAACAGAAGGTTTTCCAATTCTGTTTCAGACATAACGCCATCGTCGTCTAACATAAGTAGCCAATCGTAGCCATGCTCGTAAACATATTTCATACCTGTATAGAAACCACCAGCTCCACCTACATTTTCTTGGTGTATAGGAGTAATGCCTTCAACTGAATTCAGATATTCTAACGTCCCATCAGTACTGCCATTGTTTACGATTACAATGTCGTAATTTTTATAAGTCTGATTTTTTATAGAAGAAATACAAATTTTTAAATCATTTAAACGATTAAAAGTTACAACCAGTATTCCTACTTTACCTTTTTCTGTCATAATATTAAATTATTCTAAATTTGCGTTAAACGTTTCAATACTCAATACATCCCTACCTTCTGCATTCCAAATATATTGATGATTGTATGGATGTTTTATAGGTGGAATTACTAATGTTCGTATGAAATTCAAATTAATCAATATGAAAAGAACACACGCATAAGTCAACCGCATTTTCTTTTCATCAATAAAGTGATATGCTATTGCCCCCCATACAACACAACCAAAAAAGACAAATGAACTTGTGATGCGAGCAACCAATTCTACATTAAAAAACAAGGGGTATGTAATTGCCCCGAAGAGAAACAGGTTATAAAAATAAATATATTTATGATCGTATGCATCCCTCACCTTATACCCATAAAACATCATCAACAGATATAAAGCTGAAATTGCAGTTGACACAAACACTTTACGTCCTCCAAATCCACCTTCTATGAAATATTCCTCTACGTAGTTTCCGTAAAAAGCGAAATGTGCAGGTAAAACTTCAAAATTAATGAAAGAAACCAGATAAGATATCATGCCAAGATTACCTACCAGATAAAACAGTAAATAAAGAAATATCGAAACCCTAGGTTTTAACGTCCGCTTTATCAATGAAAACGCGACCAAGAGGACTACATATACAACCATAACGTTGTGAAATAGAACCGCTATTACCGAAAAAATAGAAAAATAAATCCACTTTTTATTCATGTAATAATAAAGTCCAATCAGCACGAACGCAAAACCTATGTACTGTCTGATCAAATTCTCTAAAATTGGTATTAGAAAGGGTATAACCATCATGGCATATTTTGCATATTTCTTGAAATGGCTTAAAATAAACGAGAAAGAAAGGACTAGTATAAAACTTTGAAAAATGATCAATGATTGAAACGGTAACCCCAAAACGTCCATGAATTTAACAAAAGCAAGAAATAATATTTCACGATTAATTTCTTCCCCATTTAATATATCTTGCCAAATATAAAAATAAATATTATAGTCAACTCCCCTTCCGAATCTAAGTCCGTAGTTCAACGTAAAAATAATAATCGCTATTACACCAAATTTTCCTTTAGAAATAGACTTTCCTCCATAGTAGAGTCCAATCACCATCAGGATACTTAATATTATATATACTATTGATACGCTAAAATCTTCCATATAACTACTTAATTATTCAGATTACTTAACTTACGGAAAAAACGCAAGGGTATTGAGATCATAGAATAATATAACCAATAGAATGTCAAACCAGAGTTCTTAGATCTAAGTTTAGCATCCATAACATATAAAGTATATGCTTTTATACGTTCAGCAAAAGTAAGAGTTGAGAAAAGATTATTATGTTTCTCTTTTATCATCCTTACAGAATCCTTCCACTTAAAGAACTTGTTAGTCAAACGCAAAGGATCTCTCTTGTTTATTCGATAGGTTATCAGAGGAGAATTTACAGAATAAAACTCCACCTTCTGAGCCAAACGAATTGACAATTCATATTCTTGCCAAAAACTAATGGATTCGTCGAACAACCCAATATCTTCCAACAATTTTTTTTCAACCAAAAGACATGATGTTGTCGTACAAATATTGTAAAGTATCTTTCTACTTATATCGCCATTCATCCATTTTACTGGCAGAAGGTCCTCACATCTTACCCCGTCACTATCAACAAACTCTAAACGCTCTCCACAATAGACCACTTTGGCATTTTTTTCCCTCACAAGGTTCATCTGTTCCTCTATCTTGTTCGTATGCCAATAATCGTCATCGTCTAAAAATGCGACATACTCTCCCTTTGCTGCCAATATACCCTTATTGCGTGCGTAATTGCCACCTCTTCTTTCATCTGGAGAAATTCGAATATAATTTATGGGCAAACTCTCACAATAAACATTGGTATCATCAGTAGATGCATCATCAACTACGACACATTCAACATTACTATACGTCTGATTTAGGACACTGGCAATTGCTCTCTTTAGCAAATCGACCCTATTATGCGTTGTGATAACGGCGCTAACAAGTTTCGACATATATACTACTTTTTACTATAAATTCTTATTTAACCAATGACAAAACAGCATACAGGACTCACACATTGCCAGTCCACCAGTTTCAATAAACTCGCTTTCAACTTCAATGCTTCTCTGGCCAGCATAAATCTGGCAAAGGCGTCTTGTAAAACGCTGAAAATCCCATTCTCAACCTCAACATGCAAATCAGTCATACACAACAGCTACATGATTGAGCGATTTATTTGCGTGTCTGGGTTACAACCGACCCCCATTTTATTGACAAAATTTCCAAAGAACTCGTTTTATTCACGGCTAAAGCCGCTTAATTGTATTGAATTTTTAACGAACTGTTGGCATTAACAAAACAAATAATACACATGTTTAAAATATTTCCTAAAATTGGAAGTTATAAAACAAAATGTTTTTTTAAATCATACTTATTTAAGACAGCACATAATTGTTCATCATTAGAACATTTTTTTGAGCTTTGATTGGTATTAACATTAAACAACCCCATATCTTGATTATCTTCGTTTAAAACATATTCCTCACCTAGTTTTGAATTCGTATCCGCCTTAAATATAGGTGTGTGATTCAACAATGCCATAGCATAAAACCAAACATCATCAGCAGTTTTGCATATGTCCATAAAAACCTTTTCATTAAAGACTTCTTCATTAAAACAATGCGGAGGATACAAAATCCCCCCCACACCTGTTCCAAAATTCAGATTAGAAACGCCGGATTCCTGAATACACCAATCCCATTTCATATATGGCATAGGTAGATTGTTCCAATCCAACCTTATACGGTGTACGCGATTAGCACAGATACAATTGGGATGATTCTTATGAGCATTGACCAAATTTTCAAGAAAATCCACATTATAAAATGCGTCGTCATCAATCGTAATAATTATTGCCTCAGGAAATTCCTTAAGACATGGAATAAGTTTTTTATATGAACGAATATCCTTACAAAACCTGACTTCCAATCCACGTTGTTGTTGTTGTTGCAATAAAACAGGCAAATCAGAAATTCCATCTTCCAACCACAAGATCAGTCGATTCGGTTTTACAGTTCCCTGCATTATCGATTCTATAGTCAAATAAACATCTCTTAGTCTCTTACCATATGAAGTTAATGATACAATAACTTCACGGTCACAACACAAAGAAGATGAGATCCCTTGGTTTTTAGAATACTGAGCACAAAGCAACAATCCATTTCTACGATTTTCAGAACGTATTTTTTCATACAAAATATTATTTGCAGAGTTTACACCAACTATTTTTGAAACGAAGGACTTTATTCTTCTTTTTAGGTTCATACCATTCTCTATTTGAAAAGGAAAATAAATTTAAGAATTCACATTGAATCTAAAATTTATCGTTTTACTTTCTTCAATATTCTTTTGCTAAAAAAGGTTTTAAGGCTTTATAGACTCGTGATGCTTTTAAAGAATCAGCATAAAGAGGGAAGCCTATTAAAAATTTGAACGTTTTTAATTTATTCCTATTTTGCGGTAAAGGACTTATAAAATAACGCCAAAAACTGCCCTCGTGAGAGATCCACATTTTGAAATAAAACAAATTGTTAGCGATTGGATCCAACATAAATCTCACCTCATACATTCGAATAAACAAAGCATCTTTAAATGATTTATCATTCATTAATTTGAAAAAAGAGCATAAAAAACGAACATTCCCATAAAGATCATTATACCTTTTAAGACATCTTGTCTCAGATATCTCTTTTGACAAGGACATTTGATTAATACAATAATGATAAAATGGAGTTTCTATATATCCTATTTTTTTTGACAAGTAACAAAGTTGTACAATTGCAGTGAAATCTTCTGCCATATCAAACTTAGGATGACTAAATTCTTCTCTTTCATATAAAGATTTCTTGACAAGAACTAACCAAAGACTTGCTTTACTTCGATCTAACAACAATCTATTAATAGTATTCTTTACATTTGAATAGATTATATTATTAACATGAGTACTGACTCCTTCTTTTTCCATAATAAAATCAAAAAATAACATATCATCATCGTCAGATTTTGCTTTATTATATAGAGTTTCATAAGCTTTGGGCTCAATCCAATCGTCACTATCACAGTGTATAATGTATTCTCCTTTTGCCAATTTAATCCCAGTTTCTCGGACTTTTGCCTGACCACTATTCTGAGGCATCCTATGTATTGTCACCTGTTTGTTGCGATTGGGATAATCGTTCATCGTCTTTAACAACAGTTGAACACTAGAATCCACACTACAATCATCAACGAATATAAACTCAATATCATCCAAGGTTTGTTCAAAAAGACTTCTTGCGCAACGTTCTATATATTTCTCCACACCATACACTGGTACTATAACACTCACCTTAGTCATATTAAACATGATTTATTTAAGCAATCTAAACACCTTATTCGTTCTTTCGTAAGTAATGATTCTATTTTATTCCACTCAATTGGACTATTAAAATCAATATTCTCAGCACATTCTGCAGAAATACACCTTCTTTGTAAATCAAACATAGCAAGTAAAGAGTCAAAACGCGTATTTCCTCTCATTTTATTTCCTAATACCCAGAATGGTTTTCTAAAAATAATGGAGAAAACACATGCATGAAAACTATCTGTAACAATCAATTCTGCATCTGCAAAACCTTTTATCCAAGTTTCCACTTTGGGTTGAATTTCTTCGGCCGAAGCTTTGACACTGAAAGGCTCCAAATGTTTACCCTCTGCAATAAAATTTATGAATCGTCTTTTGTCTTCACTTTCATCAAGCATATAAACCAAAAGATTACCCTTACTCTGAGACTCATTTTTTACAATGCCAAAGTAATCGTCCTTTGATAAGAGCAAAGTCGGATCTACAACTTTTATAGAATCCACACCAAAGTGATTCTTGAGAAGTTGTATACCAGAATCCTCTCGAACAGATATCAAGTTAAACCCCCTTAACAACTTTGATATTACACTCAATTCAGTATCAGAATATTCACAATTATCAACACCAAAAGACGGAGCATACGCTATTCGGTTTATATTCCATCCCTTTGTGAAAGAAAGGAAAGCATTTTCAATTGCAGAATGCCATTGAGATTTAAAGTATCTGGGTCTCCAAACTTGATCACTACCAACAATAATAGCATCATAGTCTTTTTCGTTAATATCGAAGAATGATTCTATATAGCGTACATGAATATGACTATCTATAAAAGTCTGAGTATGTTGACTAATTATCGGGTATAATTTGTCACGATATTTCTCCACGAAAATCGGCGAGTTATTCCTTCCCATAACCTTCTTAATTATTCGTTTTGCCAAACATAAGGGCCACCGATACCACTTTGGACGCGAACATTTTATGGGTGTTGACAATACCTCAACTTTATGTCCCATACGTTCCAAAACAGTCTGCAACGCATAAGATTGAAGAATACCGCCATAATTTGTGTGCAGAACTAAAGAAAGAATAGCAATTCTCATTTAAATAATCAAACTATAGTCTCAAACGATTTGAATCAAGACGAAATAAACCAATACAAATATTCCACTGTATTGAAAAAAAACAGATGAAACACTTTACAAAATAAAAAGTCTATATTTAACTAAGCATAAAAACACAAATCGATGTTTAGTGCATGTACAAGCTTTATACAAATAAATTCTTCAAAAATAATTTTGTCTTAAACTTCAATATTGTAAAAAACACATCATATCCACCTCCAAAACGTCTGTAATCTTTGATATAACCACAAACGTCTTCCGTCTTATTACACCGCAATGACAACATCAATATTCGCATAGCAGATTGTCTCATAAAAGCATTTCTATATTTAGTTTTGTCTAAATCAGGCATTGAATCTATTGTTTTTAAAATTGATTCTATATAATTAATCGATTTGTAATACAAAACTTTCTGAGTTGGATACTTGCTGTAATCACCATGACTTATCGACGATTCTCTTACTAAGTAACAAGCTAAAGGTTCACTAATAGTCCATGCCTTATATTTGTAATATAAAGGAAGGCATATTTGTCTTTGTTGACCTGTATTATAAGCATTGTAAATGCTCATCCCTGTCATTTCCCTAAGTTTTGACACTTTAACCATGTAATTTATAGGAGCATAACAGTAATTATTTTTCCCAAAAAGACAATCTTCAAACAATGTTCCCGGATCATCTTCAGGAAAATTAGCATAGATGAGATCCAATTTTTCCATATCCGATTCTCGAACATGCTGTAATTGTGCACGAACTATCGCATAATCATCAGACAATGATTCAAATATATTAACATATTTTTCAATTGAATCTTTTTCAGCATACCAATCATCACTATCCGGCATTACCAAATAATCACCTTTAATCAAACCCAAAGCATTCTGTACGGCTCCAGAAGGTCCAAGATCTTCCTCTAAAATATATTTTAAAGAATAACCTCTTTGAGCAAATCTTGGTATATATGACTTGATTATATCTGCAGTATCATCTTTCGAAGCATTATCCATAGCATACATTTCAATGTTTGGATAGGTTTGTTCCAAAATTGAATCCAACAAACGATGAATAAAGGATCTTGAATTATGACAAGGCGTTATTATTGAAACTAATGGTGAATTTTGCATATTTTACTTTTTATATATAAAACAATAATCGTTCTTCTGTCTTTCGGGAATACTATAAAAAACGATGTTAAAAATACAATAACTGTTGAAACAACAAAAGACGCGATAAACCTTATCAACGACTCTTCCATACTGTATTGTATAACAGAAGTTATTGAAATCACAATTATAAGAGAGGTCCAATCCCTTAATTGATCTGGTATTAAAACCTTCCGAAAACTATATCCTCTTATTTCTTTTTTTAAGGTTATAGCACTACTAATATAGGGACATATGATCACGAAAAAAACATTCAAAACAAAAGGAGTCCAATATGGAAATCTATATATAAACAAAAAATAAGTTAATGGAATTACCAAAAGAAATAGCATTCCCGCTACAAAACTTACAAATTTCACCTTTGCTGTAGCCTGAACACCATAATTTGCAGTAATGTTCATCGCCACAACAATATTCCAAAACAACGTCAACTTACACAATATTGCAGAGTATTCTGGAACACAACCTAACCATATTTGTAGAATAAAATGCGTTTCACAAATTAGAGGAACAGACACCAACATCATCAAAACAAATGTAAGTCTCGCTCCATCTCTCATCAGAGTAAGCATATTTTCATGATCATTTGTTGCATATGACTTAACGATTTGAGGACGAGTTGCTATTGAAACATTTGAAGCAAATCCCATTATGATATTCTGAACTTTTGTTGCTATGTCTGAAGCTGCATTCATAATAGGACCAAAATTCATGTTTAACAACATATTTACACCCTGACCTCTTGCCATGACACTCAAATTTCCAAATAAATCCCAACCGGAAAATACTAATAATTGTTTGACTTTTTCTTTTTCCCAAATATATTCAATTCGACAAGGTTCAAAATTATGTTTACAATACAAACGATAAAACAACGCAACCAAAAGAGTTACAGTAAGATTCAAAAAAGCATATAGAATTAATTTATCATAATTGCCTATACATAAAAAATATACAACAATTAACTTTAAACATGAATTTACAATTTCCACATATGCATAAACATCCAATCTCTCAAAAGAAAAAATGCAAGCATTATAAGGAACCTGTGAAATACTTACAAACATGGAAGCTATAGCGAGTTGAAACACAACATGAGCCGCAAACATTCTATCATCTGGAATAATTAATTTTTCAGACAAAAACCACAATCCAATAGTTTCACATAAAAAAACAATACAAATTGCCAACAGGAAATGAATCCAAAAAGAAGTGCTAAATGTTCTCCTTGTTGAGATAACATTACCTTTCCCAATTTCATAAGTTAGAAATCTTGAAGTTGCACCACTTAATGAAGCATTAAAAAAAGAGAACATGGACAAAACACCACCAACAACACCATATATTCCATAATCCTCAACACCAAGGACTTCTAAGACAACTCTAGAGGTGTATAAAGAAATAAACATATTTACTATCATTCGAATATAGAGCATGATAGTATTCTTTGCTATTCTTTTACTGTCCGTAACCATTAGGAATTCGAAAATTTTGTTAAAACATCTTCTATTTCTGTATTAGGCAAATAATTAATAGATGATTTTAATTTATCACCATTTAATCTCAAACACTTAATATCACCATCCCTTCTAACACTTTGTCCAAAGAAAGAATCTTTACAAGGAACATGATAATATGCAAATATAGATTCAATAAGATTTCTTATTGACATATATTTGCCACCTCCAACATTATAAATACCAGAAGGAATATTTTTTTCAACTGATTTTGATAGCACAATCAACAAATCCTCTAATAATATAAATTGCCTAGTTTGAAATCCTGCACTATAAGAAGGATCAACAGTTTCTTCTCCTGATAAATACTTTTTTATGTATTCTAGCGTATAAGGGATAAGACGTGTACCTGGTTTTAAATCATTATATGAAAACATATTGGGAAGAATAAAGTGCCAATACTTAAATTCACAGATTAAATCTCTCATGTATCTGCCAAACAATCTTTTTGACAATGCATAATCATTTGACACTGGCAATGTAGAGCATATAACGTCATCTTCTTTGAACGCCTTTTCCTCGTCATTTATACCAATCTCCATATAAGATCCAAAAGTGATAAACACCCCCTTATAACCATACGATTTTAAGTTTAATGTAATACCTATTGGAACACTTACATTTAATGAATACATCAATGAAGACGGCGTAGAGAGTGCGGCTTGAACTCCTGCTCCTGCAGCATAAACAATCATATCCGACTTCACCAAATTGTCATAGTTCATCTCATCTTTCAGCAGATTTGTCGGAAAAAAATTTGTACATGGATACTCAACTGGTGCATCCAAACCATAGACATCCACAATATTTCCAGCTTCAAAAAAGCCTTTTGTCAATGCAGCAGAAAGCATACCATTTGATCCTATTATTGATATTCTCATTTGATTGTACAATGAATAAATTTATTAATCTCTGCAACACACAAATCATATACATTTGTTGTCGAATAACGTTTATACCAATCTGAAACTAGAGTTATACACTGTTTCATATTTAGTCGTGGTTTCCAACTTAAACGGGTCTTTGCTTTTGTGATGTCTAACATCAATAATTGAGCCTCATGCACAGCATTTGGATCTGAGACATCCTTGAGTTCGCCCTTCCCAAAGTTCTTAACTAATTCAGTGGCAACGTCCCAAACAGTAGAGACAGAATCTGCTTCCGGTCCAAAGTTCCAACCTTCACAATACTCAGTAGGCGAGTTCCACATTTTCTGTGCCAACAACATATAACCTGACAAAGGTTCCAATACATGCTCCCATGGTCGAACAGATTTAGGAGAACGGATTTCAATTGTCTTATTGGATTCAATCGACTTAATACAATCTGGAATAATACGATCTAAAGCCCAATCACCACCTCCAATCACATTACCTGCACGAACGGAAGCAATAGACTTACCATGTTTTTCGAACTGTTCTGGGTTGAAATAACTTCTTCTCCATGACTGAATAACGATTTCACAAGCACCCTTTGATGAAGAATAAGGATCGTAGCCGCCAAAAGGGTCGTCCTCCTTATACCCTCTTAGTTGTTCCTTATTATCGTAACATTTATCAGTCGTAATCATAACACCAACTTTCACACTATCGGTTGCACGAATAGCTTCTAAAATATTGATGGTACCCATTACATTGGTTTCATACGTCTCAACAGGTTGTTCATAACTCAAACGGACTAATGGTTGAGCTGCCAAATGAAAAACAATTTCTGGTTGGAATTCTGCAAAAATAGCCTTCATTTTATCTAAATCACGAATGTCAGCACGGATATCTGCTTTTATCTTAGATCCAATACCAGAAAGGACAAAATTGTCTTTCTCGGTAAATGGGTCTAGACCAATGCCAACAATCTCAGCCCCTAATTCATGCAACCAAATAGAAAGCCAAGAGCCCTTGAAACCGGTATGACCAGTAATTATAACTCTCTTGCCTTTGAAGAATTCATTAAATATATCTATCATAACGTATATGCAATTGTATCTTTTGGATCATATAGTTTGTCTGTGTATGCCAATATCACCATATTTGTATCACCAACATTTGTAAAACTGTGAGCAACTTTATTAGGGACAAACACTGTTATTGATTGTTCCAAACTCATTCTAATTTCTTTACACTCATGAGTTTCGACATCTTCAAGTTTTAGCAATGCATTCCCACATATGACAGTAAACCACTCAACAGCTTCAGGATGAAAATGACAACCTTTTATTTGTCCAGGTTTTCCCATAGTAAGATAGACTTCACCTGTATGATTAGGAATACATTCTTCTGTTCCTGTAATAGCTTTAAAAAACCATCCGCGTTCATCACTTATTAAACGTCGAGGAATAACTTTTACATTTTCAATGTTGCTCATTTTAGATTATTAAAAAATTCATTATTAGGGACAATTCTTTCCCATTTTTTCCACGGTGCTACATTATTGGCAAGTAATTTTTCTAACATTGTTTTTTCTCTAATATTATCCATACATTGCCAGAAACCAGAATGGATATATGACATCAACTGTCCTTGTTCAACCAATCTACGAAGAGGTTCTTGTTCAAAAACGCATTTATCATCTGTGAGATAATCAAAAATTTCAGGCTGCAACACCATATAACCAACATTTATTGGAGAACCATCGCAAGAGTTCTTTTCACGAAATGACTTAACTGCATTCGTCCCATCTATATCAAGTACTCCTTTTTCTTGAGCTTGTTTAACTGCAGTTAGAGTCGCAATTTTCCCATGAGAACGATGGAATTCTATTATCTTATTTATGTCAACATCACACACTCCATCTCCATAAGTCATCATAAAAGTTTCGTTCCCGACATATTTTTGAATACGCTTAATTCTACCACCAGTCATTGTGTTATACCCAGTATCTACAATAGTCACTTTCCATGGCTCAAGAGAAGAGCTATGTATTTGCATTTCATTCTTACCATTTCTATAATCAAAACTCACATCACTATTATAGAGAAAATAGTTAGAAAACCATTCTTTTATGTATTCTTGTTTATAACCAGCACAAATAATAAACTCATTATGACCATAATAAGCATATTCTTTCATTATATGCCAAATAATTGGCATACCCCCAATTTCAATCATTGGTTTTGGTTTAAATACACTTTCCTCAGATATTCTAGAACCAAAACCTCCGGCAAGAAGAACTACTTTCATTAATAAAAAAGTTAAAATAAAAAGTACAATTCGTATACTATCTCGACAATACAATATGTTGCGTTTTATAACGGAAAACTATTAATATTTAACTTATATCGTTTCATTTTTTAAGTTTCCCAATTATCTTTCCTACAACATTTTTTCTGTTTAATATGTTTCGTAGGAAAAAATTCTCCTTGTGATATTCTAACCAATAAGTAAGTTTGTCATAAAATGAAGCATTACTTAGATAATCCACAAAGCCCAATTTATAAGGAGCTACACTTATACATTTTAGCCTACAATATTTTGCAACAATTCGGTCAATATCAGCATCAAACAAATAATCTATACCGTTTAGATAATTATGAGAATTATAATAGTCCACAGTCATCTTTAATCCTTCCCGCAATGAAATATTTGTTTTGAAATCAGGAACCGCATTTTTTATTTTCGAATTGTCAAGACGTTGGCTATAAGAACGGCCGCCCACAATCTGCTCGCTAAGACTGGGGACTTCCTTTCCAATGAAGTTGCTATCTATTGATATATAAATAGGACGTACACCCAATACATCACCAAGAGAGTCAAGGACATCTTTCCAGGTTACGTATTCATCACCTGAGACATGAAAAGTCTGATTGTAAGCTTTAGAATTACCTATGAGACCAACAAAACCAACAGCAAAGTCTTCAACCCTCGTTATTGTAGCATAATTTTCACCTCCGTTGAACAAGATTAGAGGTTTGTTGTTTAAAATTCTTTGAACTATTGTTCCATGATAACCATAGGCTGGCATAAATCCATAAGGAATTCTAGTGTTACCATAAGTGATAGCAGGTCTTACAATCGTATATTTGAATTTGTAATTAGAAGCCAGTTCAATCAACTTCAATTCGCATTTTGCTTTATTGGCACTATATGACCAATGAGGATTAATTATTTCAACATCTTCATTATGGATAACTTTTTCATACAATGGTTTATTATAAACTTCCGCAGAAGACAAAAACATGTACTGATCACAATGATCTCCGAACAATGATACACTATATTCTATGTCTCTTTCATTATAGCAAAGAACATCAAGAACCACATCAAAATGTCTATTCTTGATTTTAGATTCTATTATTTCTCTATCCCTATAATCTGCAAAGATGACCTCTACCGAAGGATCCAATATTTGGTTCTTTGATTTGCCTCTGTTTATACAAATAACTCTAAATCCTTGTTTTAAGGCCTCATTAACTATAGCATAACTAATTACACCAGTCCCTCCCACAATAAGAATTTCTTTCATATCTTCTATATTTAGTGCCAACTAACATTCTCCTTTATCACCTTAGCTGGGATTCCTCCCACAATACTATGTGCAGGCACATCTTTAGTAACGAGTGCTCCAGATGCAATAATCGCTCCATCTCCAACATTCACTCCTTTTAAGACTGTTGCACCTTGACCTATCCAAACATGTTTACCAATTTTTATTGACTCAGCAATCCTGTAACCATCAGTTTCGATGGTATGGCCATCATAGGACCGAATACACACATCACGCCCTATAGTTGCGCCTTCTCCGATTTCGATGGTATCTCCACAGGAAATCTGAACATTCTCATTGATGAACCCCCCATGTAAGATAAGGTGACCGTTAGGGAAAACACGTATGTATGAGTTTGCATAACAATTGAAGTCTCCATCAATTGTCAACGATGCATCTTTTTCTAGAAGAATACGAGTCTCAGTACGCGACTTCTTGACCTGTTTTATACCTGTGGTAAATCTTGCTTTTAGATTAATTTTGGAGCCATTGCTCATTTGAATGACTGTTCGACTTACATTCCTAAAAGGAAGAAAAATCTCTCTACTAACCAGATTTGAAATGAAATTGATTCTTAAAAAGGTTTCCCACATATTGAATGAGAATCCTAAAGTGCAGGTAAAAGATAGAAAACGTTTTAATATTAAAAGTATATAAATTAGATTTCTTTTTAGAGTATTCGACCATTTAGGTACAGGGGGAAAATATTGACGCGCAACATTCTCGAATAATTCTTTATCAAGAGCTTCAAAGAACTGTTTACGATTATTTTTCGCAGGTTTGAGAGAACTTGTAAGAGCTGGATTTCCCACCTTAGCATCTTCAAAAGAAAATTGCTTCCAACAAATATTATCTTTAATAGAATCAAATAATTTTTGACCCTTATCAGAATTAATCATTACAAGAGATGTTCCTCTGTCCTGATCCATAGATTTATCAATTTTCTCAATTCCCCAAAAATCAGCAAGTGTTATATCAGCTTTTTGAGGAAACCCTTTAAAATGACACTCATAACATGAAGGGCGCGTAAAACTTCCTGCTTGTAAATAACCAATAAAGAACAAATCATGATAGCGATCTTTGCAATACTCTTTCCCATTTGCAAAATTCACACGCATAGAAAAATTATGCCAACCCCACTTTTTATTCTTAAATTTTATTTCTATTGCCTTCGCTCCATATTGTCGTTCAAGCATATCCATATACTTCAAAAAAACCTTTGGAGAATTTACACCCCTGCAAATAAAATCACATGTAGTGAGATGCTCATACTCTTTATTTCCAAGGAATTTGTATAAAGCTTGAATTTGACAAGGACATCCACAAAAAAAGACATCGCGACCCTCAAGTAATTTCTGCCTAATTTCCCTATATACACCAGAAGAATCACTTTGGAGATATTTACTGCTTCGTATTTCCGGAAGTCTCGAAGGATTGTCATCTATTATTTGTGAAACAGTATGATCCTCATTATAAACAGCTCCACCAACATAAGCTTTTTTTGCATACATTGAATTTGCAAGCATGGAGTGTATTCCCCCAGATGTGGAGTCTAAACGAATAAGTTCATCTTTGGTATATGCTGCAAAAACTATGGGTTCATTGTATCTCTCTATCTTATCTGCAGGATACAATATAGGACATACCTTGTCGCAAAGACCGCAATCCACACAAAGGTCCTTATTTACCTCTGGATACCAAAAACCTTCATTATCAGTCTTGAATGTAATGGCGTTTTTCGCACAAGCATCACCGCATGCATTACAGCCACAACATAGGGCTTTATTTGTTATATTTATCATACTATCTTGTTCTTAGAGTCACTATAGCAGTTATCTTGACACTCTAATTTTTTTTATTCACAAATTCGTGAAGATCATAAATCCCGAATTATCGTTAGTTCTTTTATATCAAGTCCTTTAATTTTCTATCTTTTAAAGATCTTTTCTAAACTGTCCCGAATACTCTAACTGAAACATCAACCTAGTATTTGATTAATTAGATCTTCAGCAGATGCTGCCTTAAATGTCTTTCCAGCCTTGACCTCTTCAATGGCTCTAATCGTCGTTTCATTGGGTTCATATGATTTATCGTCATCCAAAGATTCAATCAAATGATCTACTAACCAACGACGATTTGCTTTGCTGAGACCCAACAGGAAATTCAATATGTTTTCTCTTGATATGGAGAGATTCATATTATTTGAAATATGAGTTATGAGCTTATGGCGGAGTTACGGAGTAACGGAATCGCGGATATACGGGATTACGGAAAAACGGAGTTACGGAACTACGGAATAACGGGAATTGCGGATCCACGGAATAAAGGATTTACGGGGTAACGGAACTACGGAGTAAGGGATTTATGGAAATTTGAGCTTTGAGCTTTGAGTTATGAATTATGAGATTTTGGTGGAGTCACAAGATTACGGATTTACGGAGAACAGGAGATTGGATTATAAGCATTGAGCGATGAGATTTCTGCCTTTAGCGATTAGAGGCGGAATAACTACTTAGAGTCATGAATGTGATATCACCGAATGTTATATATCAAATCGAGTCCTTGATTTCTGTAAAACTGAAATTTATGATCACTGCTAATCAAAGGCATACGTTCCGTTATGGCATGAGAGATTATCACATGATCAGAAGGATCAAAATGTTCTTGAGAATCATTAATTTGAAGATTTGAATAAGTTCGCATATGTTCCTCCTTTAGTGGGAGAACAAGGATATTAAACTTTTCAGTTAAATCATCAATCATTGAATCTGATGATTTCCATACTTTATTTAATAGTCTTTTATTCCTATATATAACAATAAGTTCACGAAGAGATTCTACACTTATGCATAACGTATTGTCATAATCAAAAACTACACCTTTTACATCATCAGATAAAGAATCAATATCTATCAATAAAAAGATGACAATGTTAGTGTCCAAAAGAACCCTCATATCTAACTATATTCCACTGAATCCACTAATAGGATTGCCTTCTCTGAATATTGCACATGCCCACCAAGTCTTGTTACATCTACGCATTTCATTATTCCAATCAAAGGCATAATACTCTTCTATTAGGGAACCATCGTCAAGCTTATATGTTAATTTCTTAGTCGTTTTTGTACATTCTTCTTTAACCAATTTTTTCATATCATAACAAATTAATTAGTTATCTATTTTAGAACATTAATTACCACGAGTTATTCGTTAACAATTTATGTTCTTGAATTGTTCTTTATGTTATTGATGCATTTCCTGAGGGAATCCGTCCAATACGGAACTTTGATGCCAAAAGTTTCCTTGATTTTGGTCTTGTCTAATACTGAATAGCTTGGTCGAATCACAGGAGAAGGGAACTCACTACTATGACATGGTTGCACATCACAAAGAGTTGTGAGCTGTGAGCCTTCATAGTAGCCAAGTTCAACGGCTATCTGCTGGATCATCTTTGTGAAATCGAACCAACTGCATACTCCTTCGTTTGAGTAATGGTAAATACCTGATTTTGAATAATGAGCAGCGAGTTGTGAGTTGTAGTCTTCGATAATGGACATGATGGCAGACGCCAAATCGCCGGCATAGGTCGGTGTACCACACTGGTCGAAAACAACCTTGAGTTGTGGTTTAGTCGCCGTAAGATTGAGCATAGTTTTACAGAAGTTTTTGCCAAACTCTGAATAGAGCCATGCTGTGCGAATGATGATATAGGACAGTTCTGAGCTGTGAGTTGTGAGTTGTGAGTTCCTTGCAACATTTATGATGTTTTGTTCGCCTTTGAGCTTTGTGGCACCATAGACACCAGTTGGAGTACCATTTTGATCTTCCTTACAAGGTGTGTTGTATGGTTCCTTACCGAACACATAATCGGTAGAGATTTGAATAAGCAAACCACCTACTTCCTTCATCGCCTTGGCAAGATTTTCAGGAGCAGTTGCATTGAGTTTCTCTACAAGTGCATATTTTTCAGGTTCTTCTGCGCCATCGACATTGGTCCATGCAGCACAGTTAACAATGGCATTCACATTGTGTTCTTTGACCATGTTGCGAATGGCATCAAGGTCCGTAATGTCAAGATATGTGGTTTCAAGACCTTCTATCTGATTAACGTCAGTAAAAATATATTTATCTGAGGACTTGCGAGATACGATACGCATCTCATTACCTAATTGTCCGTTGGATCCCGTAATAAGAATATTCATTAATATGTTTATTCTTTTAAAAGTTTACTAATCGAGGTTTAAACGTCCTAATTCTTTCACCTCATCTATAACTTTCAATAAATATTGCCCATACTGATTCTTAAGCATCGGTTTTGCCAATTCGCGCAAACGTTCTTCTGTAATCCAACCTTGTCTGTATGCGATACCTTCCAAACAAGCAACTTTGAGACCTTGACGCTTTTCCAATACTTCAATATAAGTGGATGCTTCAGAAAGAGAATCATGCGTACCCGTATCCAGCCAAGCAAAACCACGACCAAGCGTCTGCACTTTCAACTCACCATCATCAAGAAATTGCTGGTTGACGGTAGTTATCTCGTATTCACCGCGAGCAGAAGGCTTTATGTTTGCAGCCACATCCACTACTTTATTCGGATAGAAATAAAGTCCTACCACTGCATAATTCGACTTTGGTTTTGCAGGTTTTTCCTCAATAGACAAGCAATTACCATTCTTATCAAATTCTGCAACACCATAACGTTCGGGATCACTCACCCAATAACCAAATACTGTTGCTTTTTTATCTTGTTCTGCTGTACGAACAGCCTCCTTTAGCATTTTTGTAAAGCCTGCGCCATGGAAAATGTTATCACCAAGCACAAGACAAACTGAATCGTTTCCTATAAAATCCTTGCCTATAGTGAACGCCTGAGCCAATCCATCTGGTGAAGGCTGCTCTGCATAGGTAAACTCAACGCCATAATCAGAACCATCGCCCAAAAGGCGTTTGAATCCAGGAAGATCATGGGGAGTTGATATGATAAGGATTTCACGAATACCCGCCAACATCAACACTGATATTGGATAATAAACCATTGGTTTATCATAGATAGGCATCAACTGCTTTGATATCCCCTTTGTAATCGGGTATAAGCGTGTACCCGAACCGCCAGCTAAAACAATTCCCTTCACAACCTGTTTGTTGTTTTTTTATTATTAAACTCAGGATAAAGTTCCATGTCAAAAGAGAATGGCGATTCAAAATCTTTCAGCAAAGCATGCTTTGTATCTTTTTCGCTGAGAAGCGCTTTCTCTACGGGAATTTTCCAATCGATACCCAAAGACTGATCTACAATGGATATACCGCCATCTGCCTGCGGTGCATAAAAATTATCGCACTTATATTGGAATACTGCAGTTTCACTAAGAACCGCAAAACCGTGGGCAAAACCTCTTGGAACAAAAAACTGACGATGATTATCTTCTGTAAGTTCCACAGCAACGTGTTGACCATAAGTTGGAGAGCCTTTGCGGATATCGACCGCGACATCAAGAACAGCACCCTTTACGCAACGAACTAATTTGCTCTGTGTAAATGGCGGACGCTGGAAGTGAAGTCCACGCATCACACCATAAGAGGACATGCTTTCATTATCCTGAACAAAGTTGATTTTTCGAACTTTTTCTTCGAACTCACGCTGAGAAAATGATTCAAAGAAATAACCTCTGGCATCTTTGAAAACCTTTGGTTCGATGATGACAACACCATCTATGGACGTTTTTATTACTTCCATTTGAGTTGTGAAGACCCTCCTAAATCCTTCCAAAAAGGGAGGACTATAGGAGATGAATTATGAATCTCTATATTTAGTCGCGCTTGAAGATATCGCGAGTGTAAACTTTAGGGAGGACATCGTCGAGACAAGTATCGTAGCGATTGGCAATGATGGCGTCGGACTGTTGCTTAAATTGGGCAAGATCATTGACCACCTTTGAGCCAAAGAATGTAGTTCCATCCTCAAGTGTTGGTTCGTATATAATGATTGACGCTCCTTTTGCCTTTATGCGTTTCATCACACCTTGGATGCTACTCTGACGGAAGTTGTCTGAATTACTCTTCATGGTGAGGCGATAAACACCAATCACCACATTTTTTTCTTTAGAGGAATCGTACTTTCCATCAGCATAACTATAATAACCGGCTTTCTGAAGCACACGGTCTGCAATGAAATCCTTACGGGTTCGGTTGCTTTCTACGATGGCTGTCATCATGTTCTGAGGAACTTGGTCGTAGTTGGCAAGCAACTGTTTGGTATCTTTGGGCAAACAATAGCCACCATAACCAAACGAAGGATTGTTGTAATGCGAACCAATTCGAGGGTCAAGTCCAACTCCTTCAATAATAGCCTGAGCATCAAGTCCTTTCACCTCAGCATATGTATCCAATTCATTGAAATAACTAACGCGAAGAGCAAGATACGTATTGGCAAAAAGTTTCACCGCTTCAGCCTCCTTCATACCCATAAAAAGCGTATCAATATCTTTCTTGATTGCGCCTTCTTTTAGGAGAGAAGCAAAGGTTTTGGCATATTCCTCACATTTAGGATTTGCAATAGCCATAATAGCCGCATTCTCCTCATTGAAATGCTTCTCGTCTATGTTGATTATCTTGGGATAACCAACGATGATACGCGAAGGATATAGGTTATCATAAAGCGCCTTGCTTTCACGCAAAAACTCTGGAGAGAACAACAAGTTAAACTTTTTATCGCGCAACTCTGAATTGCAAAGGAATTTCAGAGCATACTTCACATAGAGAGAACGCGTATATCCAACCGGAATTGTACTCTTAATCACCATCACAGCATCAGGGTTCACCTCCAAAACGAGGTCAATCACCTCTTCCACATGACTGGTGTCGAAATAATTCTTTTGCGCATCATAGTTTGTGGGAGCCGCAATTACGACGAAATCCGCATCCTTGTATGCACTTCTGCCATCCAATGTAGCGACAAGATCAAGTTCTTTCTCCGCTAAATATTTTTCAATGTATTCATCCTGAATTGGAGATTTCTTTTTGTTGATAAGATCTACTTTTTCAGGAATAACATCGACGGCTACCACATGATTGTGCTGCGCCAACAGTGTTGCAATGGAAAGTCCGACATACCCTGTGCCAGCTACTGCGATATTATACTTCTTCATTTTGTTTGGATTTACGGAATTTCGGAATCTCGGAACTACGGAATTTCAGAATCTCGGAATTTCGGAACTACAGAATTTCGGAATCTCGGAATATCGGAACTACGGAATTTCGGGATTTTCTGGTTTATGAGGTTAAAGGTGAGCACTTACGATTATAATTGAATGCGCGATCTCACCTTATGAGTTATTATAATTAAAATTTTGTTAATACGTGAACAATCGTGTAAAATAGACTCTGACTGTTCTAAAGTCAAATAACCATTATCACGAAGTAAATTCAACCAATTTTCTGTTTCACGCGCTTCCTTTAAAGCTATACTAGTTTTGGAAAGGAAATCTGCATCAGACTGAGGATGCTGAGATTCTGCCACATTCGCATTAATACTCGTTCCTGAACGCAACATTTGAAGACCAAGTGCGCTCAAAATATCACGATCAACTTTTGAAATATTTCCCTTTAGAAGATATTTATATAGTCTAATTATACGACAAGAAAAATCGTATGAAAGATCAAGTATTTGAGCTGAAGATTTTTCCTCCTCAGTCATTAACTTCTTTTCAATACCATTAAACTTTCGTATTTCCATGTAATCATTTATTCTACTGGCAGCATTCGGAAAATCCATGAATCCGTCTTTCCGTTATTCCGTGAATCCGTTATTCCGTCATTCCCTACCACCGTACATGTTTTCGTAATACTTCTCGTAGTCTCCACTGGTGATGTTGTTGAGCCAATCTTCGTTTTCGAGGTACCACTTAACAGTCTTTTCAATGCCTTCTTCGAATTGAAGTGATGGTTCCCATCCTAATTCAGCCTGCAACTTACGAGAATCGATCGCATAACGCGCGTCGTGACCGAGACGATCTGTAACATAAGTGATGAGATCTAAGTCCTCACCTTCTTTGCGACCCAACAAACGGTCAACCGTCTTGATGACCACCTTAATGATGTCAATATTCTTCCATTCATTGAAACCACCAATATTGTAGGTCTCATTGATCTTGCCATTATGGAAAATCACATCGATCGCACGAGCGTGGTCGACGACATACAACCAGTCGCGCACATTTTCGCCCTTGCCATAAACAGGGAGCGGCTTGCGATTGCGGATATTGTTGATAAACAACGGTATCAGTTTTTCTGGGAACTGATATGGACCATAGTTGTTTGAGCAGTTTGTCACGATGGTCGGCATACCATATGTATCGTGGAAAGCACGAACAAAGTGGTCGCTCGACGCTTTTGATGCCGAATATGGAGAATGAGGATTGTATTTGGTGGTTTCCAAGAAGAAATCGGTACCATAAGCCGCATGATGCTCCGCTGATGAAGCTGTGGTCGTAAACGGAGACTCAACACCTTCTGGATGGCTGAGTTTCAACGCACCATAAACCTCGTCTGTGGAAATGTGGTAAAAACGCTTGCCTTCGTATTTCTCTGGAAGTGACTCCCAATAAAGTTTAGCAGCCTGCAAAAGCGACAATGTTCCCATCACATTGGTGCGAGCAAAAGTAAACGGATCTTTGATACTTCTATCTACATGCGATTCCGCTGCGAGATGAATGATACCATCAATCTTTTCGTCTTGCATCAACTTATAAAAAGCATCGAAATCACAAATGTCCATCTTGACAAACTTATAATTTGGTTTGTCTTCAATGTCTTTCAAATTTGCCAAATTACCCGCGTAGGTCAATTTGTCCAAGTTGATGATATTGTATTCCGGATATTTGTTTACAAACAAACGAACAACATGGGAGCCAATAAAACCGGCGCCACCAGTGATTACAATGTTGCGCTTCATGCTAAAATATAATGATTTTACAGGATTCTATGAAATGACTTCTATATATTCCGGATTGACTTCCGCCACAGCGGCTGAAATAAATCCTTCAATAGAAACAACCAAATTCTTACTACGTTTGCCCTTGACTTTTAAAAGGACTCCTTCATGCCCTTCGAACGGACCACCATGGATACGCACCTTTGTTCCTTTTGCCAAAGGCAATTCTTCAGGAAGAAAGTATTGGACTGCATCTCCAGCCAATCTACACGCCAAGCGGAACTGCTCCATTTGCGCATCGGGTATGGAAGTGATTACGTTTCTGCCACCTTCGTGATTCGTATAGAAGTAAAGCGTCTGTCCGTATTTGGTACGGATTTCCTCTTTGACTTGTTCCAAACGACGTATTGTGGATTTTACAAACACCAGACTATTTATAACAGGGACAAGCATTCTCTCCTTTTTATGCTTACGATTCTCCTTTAATATCAATTTGCGAGGGATGTAAGTCACAACTTGAGCCTCTTTCAATCGCTCTTCCGCTTTGTCTTCCTGCCGCCATAACGCCTTCAACACATACCAAGTACAAACATCTTTATCCACAACTGTTGCAGGTTCCAACTGCTTTTCTTGAAGGGAATTCGGAACGTTTTCAGTGCTTGTTTCTTGCGGATTCGGCATACTCTTAGCTCCTTATATCAAGTGTAAATGTCTTATTTTAAAGAATTTACAAACAATACAAGTTTAATACAGGTTTTTCTTCATTACCTTTGCAGAACTCCAAACAAGGTGTTCTTCAAGGGTAACTTTGACAAAGATACAACTATTTTTTCAAATAACGTTCTCGAATTGGACTATTTTTTTGAAATAAGTTATGAGCCATGAGCCATGAGTTATGAGTTGTGATCTATTTTTTTTAAATTTGCAAAAAATACGAAAAAACATGAATATACGCACCATTTATATATGTCTGACTCTTTTGTTCCCCATTCTTTTTGCAAATGCACAAAATGACACCAACAAACACATTGGAGACGACGCCGTTCAAAAGTTCGTCGCGACCAAAGGATTTCAAGCGGCCAGTCTGGGGGTTCTTGTAAAAGATGTGGAGACTGGCGAGGTCGTCGCAGAATATCAGTCACAGCAAAACCGAATCCCAGCATCTATCACAAAGGCCCTCACAACAGCGACTGCTCTTGAAATACTGACCGACACATTCAGGTTTGTCACCACTCTGAATTATTCAGGGGAAATCATCGACTCGGTGCTTCATGGGAATCTTTACATTGTGGGAGGCGGAGACCCAACCATGGAATCGGACTATTTCCCCCACAACCCCATTTTTGTCCGTATGCTGAAAGCCATTCAACTATCTGGCATAAAAAACATAGACGGAGAAATCGTGGGTGACGCATCTCTTTACCAACGCATGGGCGCACACCCTGGTTGGCTGACGGAAGACATTGGCACCAACTATGCGCAAACACCTACAGCACTCTGTTTTCACGACAATCTTTTTGCCGCTACCTGCATTGGGAACGACTCAACAGGTAACGTTGAAATAGAAAACATACTCCCCCACTCCGACTTGTACAAAATAGACAACCGAATGCTGCCCGGAACTCCAATCTGGTGGCACATATATGGCGACGTCTATTCTTGGAACAAGATAGTACGCGGGCGAGTCCCCGCCAACAAGAAAACAGTAGTACAACTTGAAATACCAGATCCGTCTCTCTTGATGGCTGATTCCCTTAACAAAGTACTAAACGAAGCCGGCATTAAAACAAAAGGTGCGCGTTCTAATATCTGGACCAGCGAAAGAGCTCCAAAAGAGAACTGCATCTACAAATTCTATTCACTACCTATTGGCACCATTATCAAAAAGACAAACTACCAAAGCGTTAATCTTTTTGCTGAAAACTTTTTTCTATATCTCTCCACTCTCAATGGCAGCATTGGCAGTTATGAGACAGCGCCAATCGTCGTCAGCAATCACTGGAAAAACAAAGGGATAAGCACCAGCACTCTTCATCAGGTTGATGGTTCTGGGCTTTCTATGAAAAACGGCATCAGCCCTGAAGTGCTCACCAATGTGCTGGTCTATATGAAGAAGAAAAGCAAATACAGCCAACTCTTTTTGGAAAGCCTACCCAAAGCGGGTATCAACGGAACTGTGAAGAGTTTTATGGCCGGAACTAATCTGGCCGGAAAGGCTTGGGCAAAAAGCGGCAGCATGGAACGTGTGCTCAACTACACCGGCTATATTCAATGGAATAAGAGATGGTATGCGTTCACAGTGATGGTCAACAACTACGACTGCACACGCGCTCAATGCCGCACTGCCGCAGGTACGTTACTCAACAATGTCATGATGGCCATCGGCGGTCCTGACGCAACCACAAAAAAGACAACAACCACGACTAAAAAAACATCAACCACGAAAAAAGCGACAACCGCAAAGAAAGCGACTGCCGCTAAAAAGTGATTGAGCTTTGAGTTGTGAGCTATGAGTGGTGAGCTATGAGTGGTGAGTCTCTTCACTGCAGATTACTCATGGCAGACTGCTGGGCTTTCAAGAAATCGTCAAGCAGTTCCTTATAAGTCTTCCTGACTACAGGATGAACAAGGCTCGGAGCCAATTCTGCCATCGGGCGGAGAACAAATTCACGCTGCAGCATCAATGGATGAGGAACCTGCAGATGAGGCAAATCGATGATTTCATCGCCATATTGCAGAATATCTATATCGATAATACGATCGTGATAACCTGGCTCCCCAGTACGCACACGTCCCATTTCTCGTTCTATGGCGTTGGCAATTTGCAAGCACAACTCGGCAGAATGAGGCGTTTCAAGCACAATGACAGCGTTGAGAAATGAATTGTCACTTTGAAACCCCCAAGGAGCGGAGTGCATAAAACGAGAATTGGCTTTAAACACCCCTATCAATTTATGACAAAGATAGATGGCATTCTCCAAGTTTTTTCGCTTATCTCCTAAATTGGATCCTAAACCCAGATATATCTCCGTCATCAATTCGTCTTGAACTTATAACTTACTTCCTTCAAGTCGGCGTTGGCCTTTACGATTTTTTCTTTCAATCCGCCTTTGTATTCCGCCAAACGTGCAGCCACATCCTTGTCGGAAAGCGCGATCATCTCAACAGCCAAAATCGCCGCATTTTGAGCGCCATTCACTCCAACAGTGGCTACAGGAATGCCAGGAGGCATCTGAATGATGCTTAGCATAGCATCAAGGCCATCGAGCATGCCCTTGATAGGCACACCAATCACAGGCAATGTGGTGTTGGCAGCAATCACGCCAGGAAGAGCCGCAGCCATACCTGCCGCCGCAATAATCACCTTCAATCCACGTCCTTCCGCTTCACGGGCAAAAGATTCCACTTCGGAAGGCGTGCGGTGAGCAGAAAGAGCGTTCATTTCAAACGGGATCTGCATATCGTTCAAAAAAACAGCAGCCTTTTCCATGACTGGAAGGTCACTTGTGCTGCCCATAATAATGCTAACTATTGGTTTCATATTCTAATAAATTGTATTTTTCCGGAAATCGTCTTTTCTTTTGTCTATGCAAAGGTAAAAAAGTTTTCTTTTACGACGCAATATGGGGGCGCTTTTTGTATCTTTGCAGAAAGATTTGTTTTATAGCAAATTCATTTAGAAATAACGTAAAAAAATACAATATGAAACTTTTATTGCTCGGATCTGGCGGCCGCGAGCACGCCATGGCTTGGAAAATAGCGCAAAGCCCTAAAGTGGAAAAACTTTTCATCGCACCAGGCAACGGCGGCACAGAAAACGCAGGTGAAAACGTCAATATCAGCGTAACAGATTTCCCTGCCATTGCTTCATTCGTGAAAGAAAACAACATCAATATGGTTGTTGTAGGTCCGGAAGTGCCACTCGTTGAAGGCATCTCAGACTATTTCAAAGCCGACGCTGCACTTAAGAACGTCTGCGTCATCGGTCCAAGCAAAGAAGGCGCCCAATTGGAAGGCAGCAAGGATTTCGCTAAAGGATTCATGAACCGCCACAACATTCCAACCGCACGCTACAAGAGTTTCACCAAAGAAACATACAACGATGCCTGCACTTTCATTGAAAGCCTTGAAGCTCCATACGTTCTAAAAGCCGATGGACTGGCTGCCGGCAAAGGCGTGCTCATCATTCCAGACCTCGAAACAGCAAAGAAGGAACTAAAGGAAATGTTTGACGGTATGTTTGGCAACGCAAGCGCAACCGTTGTCATCGAAGAGTTCCTTTCTGGCATCGAATGTTCAGTGTTTGTACTCACCGATGGCGACAGTTACAAGATTCTTCCTGTAGCAAAAGACTACAAACGCATTGGCGAAGGCGACAAAGGTCTCAACACTGGCGGCATGGGCTCGGTTTCTCCTGTTCCATTCGCAGATGAGGTGTTCATGAAGAAAGTGGAGGAACGAATTGTCATCCCAACCATCGAAGGTCTCAAAAAAGAAAACATCGACTACAAAGGCTTTATTTTCCTTGGTCTTATCAATGTGAAAAACGAGCCTATGGTCATTGAATACAACGTTCGTATGGGCGACCCTGAAACGGAAGCTGTGATGCTCCGTATCAAGAGCGACCTCGTTGACCTCTTTGAAGGTGTTGCCGCACACGACCTCAGCAAACGTGTACTCGAAATCGACCCTCGCACAGCAGTGACTGTAATGCTCGTTTCTGGTGGTTATCCCGAAGATTATGAGAAAGGAAAAGTTATGACCGGACTCGACAAGGTTGAAGGCAGCATTCTTTTCCACGCAGGAACAAAGATCAACGACAAAGGTCAACTCGTCACCAATGGCGGACGTGTCATCTCCATCAGCAGTTATGGAAACAACAAAGCGGAAGCTCTGGCACAATCTTTCAAAAACGCGCAGGTGATTGATTACGACAAGAAATATTTCCGCCGCGACATCGGTTTCGACCTTTAAAATAATTTGACACATCAACCAACAGACAAGGAACAATGACACGCACCCAGTGGCAAGACCTTATACGACCAAGTTTCAGCACTTACGTCCTTTGTGGCGTGATTGCCTTGCTCGTGTGGTTGGATTTCGCACATTGGGACAATGTATGCGCTTTTGAATCCAGTTCCTTTTTGTTTGGACATATATCCCCATGGCTATCCGAACATCCAGTATTAAGTCGGATAGCCGATATGGGTGTGGTGCTCGGTATTGCCTACCTCATTTTGAGCATGAACGAGCGATTCAGTTTCGTTCGCATCCGCACAATGCTGCCCAGTCTTTGCGCTATAGTGTTTTACGGTTTCATGCTTTATCCTCACTCTTTCTCTGAGGAAAGCGTGATTACACTATTGCTTTTCGCCAGCATCAACGCCGCGCTGAAATGTACTGTAGATGAGCCATATAGTCATACCTTTAACATTGGATTGTTGTTAGGAATAGCGACACTAATCTGCCCCGTATGCTTTGCCTACCTGTTGGTGTTCTTCTATTTCTATTTTAATATGAATGTGCTCAATCTGCGTACCTTTTTGAGTACATTAACTGGAGCAGTTGTTCCGCTTATCTATGGATGTGCAGCATTGGTTTATACCGGACATGAACTTTTCTTCATTAAGTATTTGCAGTCCAGTCCCGATTTTGCGCCACTTCTGCCAGAAGTGTCCAGCTCGGAAACCATTTTTCTGGCTGTTGTCATTATAAGCACAGGCACAGCCTTGATATATCAGTTGCTGACCTATCAGAATGAGACTCTGAAACCAAGACGCATGTTCTCTTTCTTTATCCAGTTGCTCCTATTCTCAAGCCTAATGATGCTGTTTTTCCATTCCGGCTATGGGAATCTTATGGGAACAACTCTCATTTTAAGCGGCATGGTGGTAGGACGTGTGTTAAGTATGAGCGTCAGCGAAAGCATAATCGCACTTTGGGCCGCACGCATATTTGCCTTATTAACCTTTGGATACGGAGTTTACATCCTCTTTATTAAAGATTTTGTGTAATCATCCACATAATTTATGGTTCTAATAGACACTTTATCTAATAACATAGAAGCTGTTTACGGATTATATGCAGAAGCAGAGTCCTCAGGCCTGATGGATAGCATCAGAACATTTTATCACGATGCTACGGAGATTTTAGAATCCTGGGGCTACATAGGTTTGTTTTTAGCCACTTTTTTGGCTGCAACCATTGTCCCCTTTCCGAGTGAATTGGTATTTATTTTTTGTATCACACAACTCAACCCCGTACTTTGCATTATAATTGCAACAGCAGGCAATACACTGGGAGCTCTCACACTCTACTGGATGGGAACACTCGGCAAATTGAGATGGCTGTGCACATATGGTCGTATCCCGCCCCAGAAACTGCATCGTTTCAGCCAAAAAGCACGCAAATGGGGGCCGCCTCTTGCCATCATTTCATTTTTACCAGCTCTTGGTCAGGTCATCGTCATCTGCCTTGGTTTATTGAGATGCGACCTTAGCAAAACAACGTTGTTTATTATTTTGGGTAAAGGTGGAAGATATATAGTTGTTGCCACCCTGGTTTATTTGGCTATGACTGCTGGCGAAACCGTATTAAATGAGATGTAGATTTTGACCTCAGAATTATAAGTCTAAAGAAACATACACATTACAATATAAACAAAAGCGGGTTGCAAACTGATTTGCAACCCGCTTTCTGTTTCAACAGTCTGTTGTATTGTGTTTATTCCTTAACCAGTTTGACAACCACTCCGTTTATCTTCAACAGATAAACACCCGCAGGAAGTGAAGAGCCGAACTGTTCGCCTGCCTGAAGATTTCCAAGCATAAGCTTCTGCCCCATCATGTTGGTCAGTTCATAGTCTCCGCCTGCGGTAACTGTCCAGGCATCCTTTGTTGGATTAGGATAAGCCTTTACCAAAGCGTTTGCATCAACTGTAGCAGTTCCTTCAGGGAAACAAGTCCAGCTGCCATTAGGATACCTTGGAGTAGGCATTGGAACAGCCTTATCGTTGTTTCCACAAGTGAAGATTGTAAACTCATCACTACCATCAAGCACGCGGCCATAAGAGCAATCTCTGTCATGAAGGTCATAAACAACATTATCTAGTTCCTCCATATTGCCAGCAAAATCCATCTGAAGCGACAATTCCTGCTGAGCAGAAGCGCTTAGTTTGAAAGCCAAATGGAGCGGTCCGTCTTCTTGATTCTTGTCTGCCCAAATCACTTTTCTTCCTCCCGCAGGGATCACGGTTTCCGCGAATCCAAATGGGAATACAGAAGAGATACCAGATGTTTTATTGATGATAGTCATACCCGCCAAATCAACATCGTGGTCTTCTCCATTGTAGATTTCAATCCAGTCTGGTTTATCACCAAAGTCATCGTACAAGAAACCATTGGATGCACATACCTCGTTAATATACAATTTAGGCAGCGCAAAATTAGGATCTTCCTTGAATACGATCTTAAACGAGAGTTGTTCTGATCGAGTAGTATCAATGCACATCGTTTCATTCACAAGTCTTGGATCACCTGCCTGGACACGCTGTCCGTTGACTTCCCAATAGTCGATGAGATAACCGGCAGGGACCTGTGTCCTCACTTTCACACGTTCATTGGTAAATGTCCAATGTTTACGATAAGGAGCTCTGTATTCAACATCATTAATGAAGAAACTGAAGTTAGGTTGCACACCATCACAAACCACATGCACAACAACCGTTGAAGTATCTAAGCCTAAATCGTAATAGGTTCGAAGTTGCTTGAAGACATTGAGACTACGTTTGTTGGCAAAAGTTTTCATGGAATTGATGCCTTCATTGTATTTGGCGTCATTTCCAACCCAGCCCATATCGTCTTCTGAAGCCTGCATAGTGGCACACATGTCAACCTCCACAATCTCCGCAATAGAATCGATAACAGCATGCACACGTTCAACTGAGAGTGTGGTCTTCATGTGCTCAAAATATTTGTCGAGGAAGCGATATTTGAAATCTGTATTCATCATACAGTGTTTCATCAATGTAACGTCAAACTCTGGTACTCTTGTAGTGGCAGTGGTTGTCAGCTTAAGCATGTCTTTCGTTACAGATGTATGCTGCGACATTCCGAAGTCTGTATCATATACAATCCAACGGAAACGACCGATTTTACGTTTACGCCACAATTTCGTATTATTGTTAGGCCAGTCGGTATTACCAAGCCACTGCTCAAGAATTTCGTAGTCCATATATTCATCTACATCCATCATTTTGTCGAGCTGTTCCAAGAAATCCGCATCGTTGTAATGATTCTCCACATACTCGATCATGGCATTGTAAGCCACGTCATCACCCTTGCTGACCTCATAGCCGTAGTCACCCTCTCTCAAGTGATCTATTTCTTCGTCATCGTAGCCATAATTATGATAAACATAATCATCATCAGTACGTTCACGAAGTCCCATCATTCCATAGAAACTACCATTTAAGAAATAGGCCACAGGCTGATATGCCTGAATGTCAAGATTCATGTTTTTACCCATATACTGCATGGCCCCGTCTCTCCAACGAGGGAACAAATAACCATACCCATTGCCGCCATTTCTCAATGCAAGGCTCTTATATTTGGTATAGGAGCGGTCAGTAAAGAAATTGTCGTAATAGAATTCATTCTTGCCCGTGCGCTTATTCGCCTTAATCTTCAAACTCTTCGGTACATATTGTCGCGAGCATCCTCCATAAACGGCTATTTCCACTTCTTGGTTATCTACCACCTTGCCATCCACCACATATTCAAAGTTGGCAGCACGAGTCCAATCTTGGTAATAGTTGGCATATATACGTTTGGTGCAACCGCCAGGCAAACCATTATAGCCCACAGTATATATGCCTATCAAACCATCGTGGAGGAATTCATCATCCGTCACGATAGACACAATAGGAATGGTATTTTGAGGTCCGCATTCCGCATAGAACGGATGAGGCAACAAGAAAGTGCCTGTGAGTACTTCACTATATAAAGCCCCATTTTTATACGCTCTGGCGCGGAAAGGGACTGTTGAATCGACTTTGATTGGGGAAGTATATACTGTTCCGTTGTCCTTTGTAGGTATAGAACCGTTTGTCGTGTAATAAACCGTTGCACCTTCCGTTGCACAAGTCAAGGCGATCTCCACACTCTTTTCGTTGTAAAAACCTGGCTGGGTTGCCGAGAAAACTGGTTTTGCCACACGTTTTTCTAAAGGGTAAGCTGGATTATTTTCCGCTGCCGGACTTGGTTCCATGAAACCATCAGGACAATAGGAAAGATGTGGCACTTGTTTTGGATAAGGGAACGTCAATGTTGTTCCTGCTCTGTCTGTAATAACCAATCTGCTGGCATCAGTTGAGAGTTTACCTGGCACACAGCCTACCGAGTAAGGAATCTCCTCATATTCTGCATCTTCTGTGCCTGTTTCTTTTTCGCCAAAGAAAAGAAGGCTATATCCTGTTGGTACAATATGCGTTTTTTGAAGTTGGAGAGACCAATTGATCTCGCCCTTTGATTCATTATTAACAATCCATCCCTTCAAATCTACCGGTGCACCATCATTATACAACTCCACATACCCTTGGAAATCGTATTGTTCACTGTAAACAGTTGCGATGTTGGAAGGCATGATTTCCGTCAGGCTAATCGTCGCATTTGCCTGTGCTGCACATAAGAGTGACGATAGCAAAATACTTTTTTTCGCTATAGCACCCACCATTGCTTTAATTGCAGTTTTTTTCATACAAATTGATTGTTTATGTGTAAAGCATTTTGTTAACCCAAAAGGTTGATTAACTTTGTTTAAGCAAAATATATGACAAAAGTAACAAAAAATTCTTTGTTGCTTTCTTCTATATAGCAATATTTTGCATTGACATATAGAAAAGTCAGCACAACTTTCTAAAAATAAAGAAGTTTATCCACAAAAAAACGATTCCTCGGCAACATTGCTGAGGAATCGTTTTTTTTCGTACAACAAATATGAGTTTCTCTTATTTAAAACAAACCATGCAATAAGAAATAAAGCAATGCAGCCAAAGTAGCACTAACAGGAATAGTGAGCAACCAAGCTGTAAGCAAATCGATGGTAACCCCCCAACGCACTGCTGATGTTCTTTTCGTTGCACCCACACCCATTATACTGCCACTTATAACATGGGTTGTTGATACAGGTATGTGTAAACTTTCTGTAATGAAAAGGGTTATAGAGCCTGCAGCCTGAGCGCAAAAACCTTCCATTGGAGCTATCTTGGTAATTTTGTTACCCATGGTCTTCATAATCTTCCAACCTCCACTCATGGTGCCAACTGCGATTGCTGTAAAACAAAGAATTGGGATCCAATCATGAACCTGCTCAGTAGTAAATTCTGTCATTGCCATCCATTCAGGAAGATCTCCCGGATTGGCAACAGTATAAGCAATCAACGCACACGAAATCACGCCAATCTCCTTCTGCGAGTCATTTAGTCCATGTGTGATGCTAAGGAAAGCCGAAGAAACCAGCTGGAACAATTTGAACCAGTTGTCGGCCTGATGAGGCTTTACTTTCACCCATTTTGACACATACATTGTAATCAAAGTAATGATGAAACCTCCAACCATGCCAATAAGAGGCGCCACAAATATGAATGCTGCAATAACCAACACAGTGTCAATATGAACAGCATCCAATCCAGCCGCAGCAATAGCCGCTCCCGACAAGCTGCCAATCAGTGTGTGAGACGAGGATGAAGGAATACCAAACCACCAGGTTATCAAATTCCAAATGATGGATGCCAACAATCCTATCAGGATAATGACTAGAATGTTGATACCCTCACCAGGGACAACAATCTTTGCCACAGTATCAGCGACACCAAATTCCCCTATGATGAATTTGGCAATAAAGAAAGCAACGAAATTAAACCCCGCAGCCCAAAGCACGGCTTGCGTTGGTGTCAGCACCCTAGTTGTGACAACTGTTGCTATAGAGTTGGCCGCGTCGTGGAATCCGTTAATGAAATCGAACGCCGCCGCCAATACGATAATAGCTATAAGAATATAAAATTCCATTTGCGCTTAGTTTACAAAATTAGATTAAGCGTATTTAACAATCATGTTCTTGATTTGCTTAGACACTGTGTAAGTCTCATCTATCGTGTTTTCCACATAGCTGAGCACACCTTTGTCTTTAATCAACTCTACAGCGCTAATGCTTTCATCCCCAAACACCTTTGCAATAGTTGCATCATAAAGGTCATCGCCTTCTTGTTCCAAGGAATGCAATTTCTTACATTGTTCAAGTAACACATCAGGATGTTTCTGCAAATCATGCAGATTTGAGCAGATGATTTGTAAAGCCTTGCAACACTCCAAAACAATGTCAGAAGACTTCTCCAAATGAGATTGAAGTATTCTTGGCTGATACAATACAATTCTTTTCCCTAAAGAATTGAGGATATCGAGCACATTGTCAAGCGATTCACACAAATTATGAATATCTTCTCTGTCGAATGGTGTAATGAAAGTGTTGTTAAGCTCAAAAAGTACGTTATTGAGTAATGCGTCACCGTTAACTTCCAGCTCCTTCATCTTTGCCTTTATCGCACGGGCTTCTTCAATATCTTTCGCATCAACAAGTTTCTTGAAAGTAACACCACCTTCCAGCAAGTTATCACCAATGGCTTTGATCATTGGGAAAAATTTGTTTTCCTTCGGCTTAAGGAAAGCAAGAATAGCATTGATATTCATAAATTTACAGTTTTATTTTCTTTTGAAATTTGTAACACCAGCAACGTGTCACGAGTTAATAATAAAAAAGGGTAAAAATCCCAACGTAACGCCAAAGCGCCACTTCCAGGATTTTTACCCTTTATATCATGACTGATATACGCGTTTATGTATAACCGTGTTCATTCGATATGTTACTATTCAATTGCAAAGTTATAACAAAATTGTTTCAACACAAGTATTATCTAAAAAAAACATTAAATCCCATCATAAAAAACGCATCTTCAAACAGTCCCTTTATCCACTATTTTCTTGCAGACGCAGTTCTTCGGAACGTTTTTTTTGCGGGTTTATCCGCTTGCTCAGCCATCAATGCCTTGCAATCTTCCAATGTGAGAGAACTTGCGTCTCTGTCTTTTGGTATCTTATAGTTTTTGCCATCTGCTGTGATATAAGGTCCATAACGGCCATTGAGAACTTGAATTCCGCCTTCAAATTCATTGATCACGTTTTTCGAGTTGTCATTCTGGCTCTCCATCAGTTTTTTGCAATCTTCCTCTGTGAGAGTTTTTGCATCTGTACCTTTGGGAATCTTATAGTTTTTACCATTAGCAGCAATGTAAGGTCCATAACGGCCATTGAGAACCTGAATGTCGCCAAAGACGGCAATCACACGGTTTTTCTCTTCATCTCGCTTTGCGGTTATGAGTTCCACAGCACGTTCTGCTGTTATTGTCAAAGGATCATCTTCTTTCTTTAACGAGTAGAATTTGCCGTCATGTTTCACATAAGGGCCAAAACGACCTTCCGCAACAGTCAGGACTCCGCCCTCAAACTCACCAATCTCACGAGGCAGACGAAAAAGGTCAAGCACTTCTTCAAGAGTTACCGAATCAAGGTGCATAGACTTTTTCAATGATGCAAAACGAGGCTTTTCCTCATCATCTGCAGTTCCAATCTGCGCCACCGGTCCAAAGCGACCAATTTTAACAAAAACCGGTTTACCAGACTCTGGTTCTGTACCTATCTCACGCTCACCCACATGGCGGCCTTCCATTTGTTCAACAGCTTCAATCAGAGGATGGAAACCAGAATAGAAGCGCTCCATCATGTCCTGCCATTTCTGATTGCCTTCAGCGATCTCGTCAAAATTCTTTTCTTCCTCTGCAGTGAAGTTGTAGTCCATGATTGAGGTGAAATTCTCTACCAAAAAATCGTTGACTACAACACCAAGGTCGGTCGGACGAAGTTTTTTCTTTTCTCCTCCCACAGCCTCCATCTTGTCGGTTCGAGTCACCTTCCCGTCTTGTAAAGAAAGGGTAACGACTCTTTTTTCTTCACCCGGAATATCTGTTATCTCCACATATTCACGAGTCTGAATGGTCGAAATTGTTGGAGCATAAGTGGAAGGACGTCCGATGCCAAGAGTTTCAAGTTGTTTCACCAGACTTGCTTCATTGTAACGATATGGTGCGTGAGTAAAACGTTGCTGCGCATCAATTACATTTGGTAACTGCAATTTCTGCCCGGCCTTCAAAGGAGGAAGAATTGTTTCCTCTTTTTCATTTTCAGCGTCCACACTTTCCATATAGACTTTCAAGAACCCATCAAATACAACCACTTCGCCATGAGCAGTAAACTTGCGTTCATCCCCACTGACCGATATGTTGACTGTGGTGCTTTCGAGTTGAGCATCAGCCATCTGGCATGCGATTGTGCGTTTCCAGATGAGTTTGTAAAGTTTTTGTTCATCATCAGAGCCATCGACCTCTTGCTTATCCATGTAGGTTGGGCGGATAGCTTCATGGGCTTCTTGTGCGCCTTTTGAATTAGTGTGATACTGACGGAATTTATAGTATTTTTCACCCGCCATTGCTAAGATGGCTTTCTTCGAAGTGCTCAATGCCAAATCAGAAAGATTGACAGAGTCGGTACGCATATACGTTATCTTTCCGGCTTCATACAAGCGTTGCGCCACCTGCATCGTCTTCGAGACTGAAAATCCCAATTTTCTTGCGGCATCCTGCTGCAAAGTTGAGGTGGTGAACGGAGGAGCAGGTTTACGGACCACAGGATGAGTTGCAACATCTTCCACTTTAAATGTGGCAGTGTTACATATTTCTAAGAAATCCTGAGCCTCTTTTAACGTTGGAATATGGCTGTTCAGTTCTGTTTTGAGCTGATACTTTTTATTGTCTGTACCAACGACATTGAATACGGCCATAACTTTATAGAAAGATTCCGAGACAAAAGAGTTGATTTCACGTTCACGTTCAACAAGAAGTCTCACTGTCACGCTCTGCACACGTCCCGCTGACAAACTCGGTTTAACCTTTTTCCAAAGAACAGGAGAAATCTCAAAACCAACAATTCGGTCCAGCACTCGGCGAGCTTGCTGAGCATCCACCATATTATAATCAATGTCGCGAGGATTTGCGACCGCGTTTTTGATTGCAGTCTCAGTAATTTCGTGGAATACAATTCTATCGTAAGTGTTTGGTTTCAAGCCAAGCACCTCTTTGATATGCCATGCGATACTCTCTCCCTCACGGTCTTCATCGGAAGCGATCAACACCCTACTCGACTCTTTCGCTAAACTTTTCAGTTCGGAAACTAATTTTATCTTATCTGGAGATATTTCATAATCGGGCTCAAAACCGCCTTCAATATCTACACCCATACCTTTTTTCTTAAGGTCACGGATGTGCCCCATACTCGACTTTACGACATACTCATTTCCCAGAAAGCGTTCTATTGTTTTGGCTTTCGCTGGAGATTCCACTATTACTAATTTCTTCTGCATATCAAAAGTGTTCTTAGCATTTATTCAACGCAAAGTAAATAAATATGAATTGTATTCACCAAATTTTTTTGATGAAAAAAACACGAGACACACTAAGAAATACCTATTAAACTTTAGTTTAAAAAAAATCAGATAAAAGACAATCAAACTTTGCAGCGCAAGATAAGTAAACATCACACAACACCGAGAAAACAATAATACACATTCCGTGCCAAACCTATAATATTCAGAAAAGATATGAAAATAATTAGTTAATAAACCTAAAAAGAGAAAACATGTTGTAAAACATATTTTACATTTATTCGCAATTACTTGTAAAACACAACAGCACTCAAAACACTGTATATAAATTATTTAAAACATTCAAAACCAGCATATATCAAAGAAAAGCTTTAAATACTTTTAACAATTGTATGTTGCACAACATATAAAGATATTTGAATTTTTTAGGTATTCACTCTAATTTTGTGTGTCGCAAGAAATGAATCACTTTTCATTACGATTCGTATCGATTTTCGATCGTTTTGTTGGCTGTCTGATTCTTGTAGCAAAGTTAAACAATTTACTAAATAATAACCCAAAAGCCGGGGGAAACTTCGGCGGAAGCTATTTTTTTCTTTTTTAAGAAAAGCACAGTTAAGAAGGAGGATAATATGTTGCTTAAAAAAATCGCTTACTTGATGTTCGCATTGGCAGTATCTGGCACATGCGCTCAGGCTCAAAATAATAAAGTAGTAGCGGGCAAAAAAATTGCAAAGGCTGTCAAAGTTGATGATGCTACTAAAGAATTCAAACAGGTCAGCGAAGGCGAAGAAATCAATCCAGCAGAATTCCTTTATTCATACAACTGGGACAACGTCAACCTCAATCCTTACGATGTAGAAATGCCAGACTCCTTCTCCATTTCATTGGCTGGTTTTGTTTCTCCTATTGAAAAAAGAATTTCCTCAGAATATGGTCCGCGCTGGGAAAGATTCCATGCAGGTGTGGATATCGCAATCAATACTGGCGACTCTATCCGTGCTGCTTTTGACGGTAAAATCAGAATTGGCAAGCGTTTCAACAAAAACGGATATGGATGGTATGTTGTAATTCGTCACGAAAATGGTCTTGAGACTCTTTACGGACATTTGAAGAAATCGTTGGTTAACGACAACCAGACAGTTAAAGCAGGTGATGTTATCGGCCTTGGAGGCTCAACAGGACGCTCAACTGGCCCTCACCTCCATTTTGAAACTCGTTTTTTGGGTATTCCAATGAGCCCTAGAAACATTATCAACTTTGAAGAAAACGTGCTTCATAACGATACATACACTATCAAGAAAGACGAAACATTCGAACAAATCAACACATACCTCGCAATTAAGAATTGGAGAGGAAGCCGAAAAAGCAAAGCTTATCGCGCTCTTCTTGCCCATTCTGAAGAAATGAGAAAAGAAAATTTGAAGGTTGTTGAACGCCAAAAGAAAATGGTTGCTCTCCGTGAAGCAGGTTTGAGCATCGATTCTGCAAAAGCAATCATCAATAGCGAAATCGCAGAAGATCTTATTCGCAAAGCAGAAGCCGACAAGGCAAAAGAAGCAAGAGAAGCATTGAAAGAGGCACAACTTGCTGCAAAAAACGCAAAAACTGTTAAGGCCGAAAAACAAACTACACAGGTAAATGTGGCAGAAGTAAGCACAAGTGATGAAATCCGCACAATCACCCATTTTGTAAAAAGCGGTGACAACCTCAGCAAAATCGCACGTACTTACAAAACTTCAGTAAAAGCACTCTGCGACAAAAACCACATCAACAAAGATGGCATCCTCAGTCTAGGCCAAGCCATTAAGATTGACGTTAAAGTGAGCGATTTCAAATAAGAAACACAATTATCAACAAATATTGTTATAGAAAAGCAAAGTTTGAATAAATATGAAGCGCCCGGTATGAAATCAATACTGGGCGTTATTGTTTTCTGAAATATATGGCATAATCATCAAGAAAGCATCCAACAAAAAAAAGGATTCCATATACGGAATCCTTTCTTACACATGATTTCTATTTATCAAACCAACTTGTTTGTTTCAGTATCAGGGAAGATAACTGTAGGCTTAAAGGTCTTAGCTTCCTCATAATCCATTGTTGCAAACGACATGATAATAACCACATCACCCTTTTGAACCTTACGTGCAGCAGCTCCATTCAAACAGATAATGCCAGACCCTCTTTCGCCTTTAATTGCATAAGTTTCCAGACGTTCTCCATTATTATTATCCACTACCTGCACTTTTTCATTTGGCAGGATGTTAGCTGCCTCCATAAGGTCAGCATCAATTGTTATGCTGCCAATGTAGTTGAGGTCAGCTTCCGTCACCGTCACACGGTGAATCTTCGATTTCAAGAGTTCTACAAGCATTGCTATCTATTCCCTTGTCTTGATTATGATTAAATATTTTTCTTATACTGAATATTGTCGATAAGTCTAACCTCACCACAATATACGGTTATACAACCTACGATGTTTTCATTATTCCAGTTTTCCACAGGTTGCAAAGTGAGTGAATCTGAAATTTCAAAATACTCTACTTCCAAACCCGGCTCACTGTTCACTTCTTTGATAACCCATTGCTTAACTTCTTCAACGCTCATTTCCTTCATCTTATCCAAACTTGCAAATAATGTTTTGGATATACGAAGCGCATGCTGACGCTGTTCAGCGCTAAGACGCATATTGCGGCTGCTGAGAGCCAATCCATCTGCTTCTCTAACAATAGGGCAACCTACAATCTGAACTGGGATATTGTAGTGTTTTACCATTTCGCGAACAATAGCAAGCTGCTGGAAATCTTTTTCGCCGAAATAAGCACGATCTGGCTTGACTATAGAGAACAAACGAGTCAAAACCTGAGCAACACCATTAAAGTGGCCTGGGCGATATTTGCCTTCCATCACCTCGGCCAATGGGCCAAGTTCAAAAACACGGGTATCTGGTTCTGGATAAATATCTGACTCTGTTGGGAACCAGACTAAATTTGCGCCAGCACCTTCAAGCAATTTAGCATCAGCATCAACGGTACGAGGATACTTTTCGTAGTCTTCTTTATTGTTGAACTGGGTAGGGTTGACAAATGCATCTACAATACACACATCGTTCTCTGCCACACATTTCTTTACCAATGAAAGGTGTCCTTCGTGCAAAGCACCCATTGTTGGAACAAAACCGATGGTTTTACCTTCCGCACGCAAGCGGTCCAATTCTGCTGTCACATCAGCAATTTTGTCGAAAACTTTCATATTGCTTATTGAAAATTAAGTTTATCCCAATAGGGAACAAATCCATTGCAAATTTAATAAAAATTTTTGGGAATACGTCAAAATGCAAATTTATGCATCGCACACCCATTTAAAGCGCTTTCACGGTATAATATTACAAAATCTATACCAAAAGATAACATTTATACGTATTTTTTTGAAAGAATATACACACAGCAACAAAAAAGAGGCAATTCCTATTTAGGAATTGCCTCAAATATGCAATGATCTAAAATTGCGATTTATTTCAACACGAAATTAGAGGTTGCTATTGAACTTCTTCCAGTCTGCAACTGCAGGAAGGACACCCATACCAATAACTTCATCACGCATCTTGCAAAGATGTTCGTAAGAAGCGTCAAGGGCCTTCTTTTCGTCTGCTGAAAGGTTTGCTTCTTCATAAGAAACACCATTTTCATCAATTACAGACTTCATAGCCATACATACGTTCTTATAGCCATACATGCCGTCCTTTACGAAACAGCCAGCAGGCAAAGTGAACTTCTTACCACCCATAGCAGCTTCGATCATTTCAACTGCAACATAAGCAGGGCTCAAGTTAGATGAACGGCCGCGAAGAGCGATGATGTTTGAACCTCCCTGGATAGTCTTCTGCTTGATTTCTTCGAACTTGTCAGCTGGGATATTGTATTTTGAAAGTGGCTTACCCATTACCATAACGTCAGAAGTAACAGGAACCATCTTTTCGCCGTGGCCACCGAGAGTAGCGCAACCGCTTACTGCGTACTGAGGAACGTTGAAGTACTTAGCCAATTCGCTCTGAAGACGAGTTGAATCCAAACCAGCCAAAGTAGTTACCTGATTAGGCTTCAAACCAGACTTAACCAAAACAACCAAGCCAGTTACGTCTGCTGGATTGAAAATAACCACGATGTGTTCGCACTTAGGGCAGTATTTCTTAACGTTGTCACCGAAATCAGCAGCGATCTGAGCGTTACCCTTCAAAAGGTCTTCACGAGTCATGCCTTCCTTACGAGGAGCGCCACCTGAAGAAATGATGAAGCTTGCGCCTGTCAAAGCTTCTTCCACATTGTCAGTGAAAGTGAAGTTAACACCTTCAAAGCCACAGTGGCGAAGTTCTTCATAAACACCTTCAAGCCCCTTCAAATATGGGTCATAAAGTGCGATGTTGTTAGATAAACCCTTAACAGCTGCTAATTGAGCCATTGTAGAACCGATAGCACCAGCGGCACCAACGATAACCAATTTTTTGTTTGTCAAAAAGCTCATGATATACTTTTTATATTTGTTTGATAATTATCAATAATGAATATTGTCCATTGTCTTGCAATGAAAAACACATCTTGTTTTCATCGTTTGTCTGGCAAATTTAACAATAAAAAACGGGGAAAAAAAGATTTTCACCAATTTCCTACAACAACTTTTCGCCGCACCACAATTCCTTGTTTTTGCAGATGCAAAAGATAGGTGCCAGAAGGCAATTCTGACGTGTCCATTTTCATTTTTCCTCGTTCTGAAACTGCCACACGCATTTTTGCTCCGGTCAAACTATAAAGTGAGCCAGAGAATGGTGTTTCCGCGTCTGGAGTCGAAACGTTTATACTCCCATTGACCGATGACACGATATAAAGATCTTCCGTCTCTAAAAGTTCATCTGCTGTTTGATATCCCTGAGGCGGCTTTATTCCATAGAGAAGTATCTGATTGTAGCAAAAATCATATTTTTCATAAGGAATAAGACTGTCTGTGAGAAAATATCCATTAAGATTACCATTCCAGCCCCAATTGATGTGGAAATATCCATCTGAATCATAGCCATCCACAACAAACGCATGGCCGCCAGATAGTTCAGCATCAGCCCCACCCATTATCATCGGCCGACCATTATCAAGTTCATTCTTCATCAACTGGTCCCAATTGGTTGCAGTTGCTTCTTTTCTTGCCGTTCTTTTAATGTTACGGTTATAGCCAAAATAATTGACGAAAGCATATTCTGCCGAAGCATTAGGGTTATCGTTTGTAGAAACCAAATAGCCTCCCGTTCCGATTTTGGAAGGTCCAAACTCTGCATTGATGGAAACAGCACAAGCATATATAAGCATTGCTACCGACTTAATCTCGGCATCGGTGCTGTTACCGTCGAGTTTGACGGGCATTTGAGAATAGTCAAAGTCAACTTTTTTCAAGTCTAGCGACAAATATCCGTAATTCTTGTCTGTGTAACTCACAGATTTCAAGCCTTTAGCAGGGTATTTCCAATAATGCATGATTTCGGCCATGGCAACCGGCACACAACCAGACATCGCAGTTCCCAATTCGGAATTGCTTGGACAATAATAGCTATATTCTTTGCTTTGATTCCAAGTAGCAGAAACAAGAGGATTAACAATAATATCCGCTGACTTTACACCTCTTGTGCTGCCATTTTTCAATTGTTTCCAATGATTTTCAGCATTTTCATTCTTCAGTTCGAGTTCTTTTGCTTTTGCCAAAGTGGAGTCATATCCATGAAACCAATCATTTGCATTACCAGGCAAAGAATTCTCGTCGAAATAGCCTTCTGTAGAATAGCCTAAAACAGGGGGAACACCTTCGTAAGCAGACAAAATAACAAAACCACCACCTACAGCATTAAATACATACATATTCTGATTTGAAGATGGAGTCAAGATCAATTTATCAACATCAGTAAGGCGATCAGGAATTTTAGACCTCAAAAAATTATAAGCAACTAATTTTGCGGATATGGTATCTACAAGACTGGCAGCCATCGATTTCATAGAGAAAAAAGCTCCAGAAATCAGCCAAAGCAAGCAGATTGTATTTCGCAAATGATGTATGTTCATGTATAATTTTAAAGTGAGAAAACAACTTGAACGACAAATATACAACAAATCTACGAGCATCTATTTTATCTTTTAATTAAAAAAAAGAATCCCAACTTTCTCGACTGAGAAAATTGAGATTCTTTAAAAAAAGAAGCGCTTGTGTTACTGAAAAAACAAACGCTTCAAATATAATTGATGAATGCAGAAAGTCAAATCATCCGGCTTTGATTATGCGCTATAAGCGCTTTCTCCATGTTCGTAAATATCCAAGCCTTCTTCTTCAATTCTCTTGTTGACACGAATACCATGAGTTTTCTTGATGATCATGAACAGGATGACACCAGTAATTGCTGCCCATGCATCGATTACGAGCACCCCAAAGGTCTGAGCCGCAAGGAATCCTGCGCCATGGCCGTAAAGCAATCCCGATTCGGTAGCGAACAAACCTGTAAGGATTGTACCAAGGATACCACAGATACCATGTACCGAGCTTGCACCAACTGGGTCGTCAATATGAAGTTTAGTATCAATGAATTCAACACCATACACAAGAGCGACACCACTGATAAGACCAATAGCAAGAGCACCGGCAGGAGAAACGATGTCACAACCTGCTGTAATACCTACCAAACCAGCCAACACACCGTTGAGTGTCAAAGACAAAGATGGTTTTTTATACTTAAACCAAGTGAGGAACATTACTGCCGTTGCACCACCCACAGCTGCCAAGTTGGTAGTAAGAAGTACGTGGGATATAGCCAATCTGTTCACTTCACCTGATGCTGCAAGCTGTGAACCTGGGTTGAATCCAAACCAACCAAGCCAAAGAATGAACACACCGAGAGCGGCCATTGGAAGGTTGTGTCCAGGAATAGCCTTACTCTTCCCATCCGCACTGTATTTGCCAACACGAGGTCCAAGTACAATAGCTCCAATAAACGCAAGCACACCACCTACAGAGTGCACAATCGCACTGCCAGCGAAATCGTGGAAACTTGCACCAAATGTGCTCATCATGAAACCTGTAGGATCTTCGTTGCAAAGCCAACCACCACCCCATGTCCAGTGGCCTGAGATTGGATAAATAATCAACGAGATTACAATAGAGCAGATAATATACATGCTAAACTTGGTTCTTTCAGCCATAGCACCAGAAACGATAGTGGCAGAAGTGGCACAGAACACCGTTTGGAACATCAAGAAGCCCTCAATAGGAAGACCATTGTCGTAAAATGAGAGGTCACCCCAGTTGGGTACGCCAATGAAACCTTCACCGCCGTTACCAAACATAAAACCGAAGCCAATAAACCAAAAGAGGATAGAACCGAGAGAGAAATCGACAAAGTTTTTAAACAAAATGTTTGCAGCGTTCTTTCTACGAGTGAATCCCGCTTCACAAAGAGCGAAACCTGGCTGCATCCAGAAAACGAGCATGGCAGCAAGCAGCATCCACACAGTATCAAGAGAAACAGCGACTTCATCAGCACTCACGGTGTCGGCAACAGCCGACCCTCCAGCCATCATCAGCATCGAGATGGCAACAAGCCAACGTTTGCTGGGAATATATTTGCGTATAGTATCCATAACTTTATTCTTTTAGATGATATTCAAATGTTCAATAAATGTTCTTTCAATGTTCAATGTTGGAGAGAGATTCTATCATTTATTAGCGTCGTAAAGCGACTCATCACCTCGGTCTCCCGTACGGATGCGGTAAGCGTCTTCCACCGGAATCACCCATATTCTTCCGTCACCCACATCACCGGTTTTTGCTGATTTCAACACAGCCTGGACTGTCTTTTCAACATTTATATCACGAACAACAATGGAAATCAATACACGTTCAATAATACTGGTATCATAAACCACACCACGATAAACACGGCTTTCAAGGGACTTACCCATACCTCTGACATCGTAGAAGGAGAACCATTCGATGTCAGCTTCGAGCAAAGCGTCGCGAACATCTTCAAACTTGGTTTTTCTGATGATTGCTTCAATTTTTTTCATATGCCTGAGTTTTAAGAATGAAACAAATATTTGATCTAATACTGCTAAGATATTTTCAGCCTTAACTTATTAGAATATTAGAATGTCATGCCAAACACGAGATAAGCCTGTTCGGTATTTGGGTTAAGAATGGCTTGTGTGAACACTGGGAGTTTCCATTTTGGAGACAATTCTAATTCCTTGCTACCTTTAATCGAAATATTCACAATGTTCAAACCTTCTGAATACATACCTTCTGAAGGTGTCATACCCAAAGCGAAATCAACAGCAACATCACCCACTTTAACTGGATACCCCAACTCAATATAAGTTGAATAACGTTCATCGTCTTTCTCATCCTTATCGTTGAGCAGGTTGACGTTGGCTGAAACGGTCAATGCAAACTTGTCGCAAACCTCCCCGAAATCAAATCCAGCATTCAATTCCAAAATGTGGTTATCATAAGTTCCAAATTTTGAGAATCTTCCATTTTCTTCTACTGAATATGGACCAAAGTAATCAGTCAAACCGATGGTGAAACCAGAAATTGAATAAGAAGCAGCCAAGTCAAATTCATTAATTGCGTGATCAAAATCTGTCGATCCCCAAGCACCCAAACTGAATCCAGCATAACTCAAGCCAAGCGAAGGCTGGAAACTAGCACTGGTGACTTTTTGTCCACGCCAGATGTAAGTAGAAACGAGATCCGCACTGGCACTAACTTCTAATTTCTTTTCAGAAGTTTCGATTTCATCCTGAGCAAATACTGGCATCGCTGCTATTCCAGCGGCAATAGCCAAAATGGTAGTAAACAACTTCTTCATAATGCAAATTTGTTTAATTATATATTCAATGTTCTATTTGGTGCAAAATGTCAGCAATTCGGCCGATATGTTGTCATTTGTTCACGACGCAAAATTACTACCATTACGTTAAAAAAACAGACCATATATGCATTACGAATTGTTAAAAAAACAAGCCAAATAAAAAATGTAAGCATTTTAAGCAAATTTCCTTAAAACCACATCAAAAATAACCCATCCTCACTTTCAATTTGAAACACCACAAAATACAGTCCCGCATAAAGAGAATTTAGTCAAAATGACAAAATGAAAGCAAAATATGAATTTCAAGCAAAACAAATAGCAAATTGTCACTTAAAGTACAAATGAGACTTCTTTAAACAAGTATTTTCTACGTTCGCCGTTTTCCAATTCCAATTCAAATTCTCCAGATGGGTGCACTTTAACAATTTTTGCACTAAAAAGGCCATTTTTATCCTCATAGCAATAGTATCCCTCCCGACGATATAGCCTATTATCATAATCACTACGAATTTGATCAACGTCTTCATTCGCTAGCTGCATATAGCGACGGAGCAAACATTGCTGCAACTGGGTCGCTGCAATGGGTATATCAACTAACTGACTGGTGATTTGATAAACGGATACCGGATTTGGTGCGTCACTCAAAAACTCCTTTTGGTTAAGATTGATGCCAATTCCCAAAAGCACATAATCTATGGAATGTCCCATGAGCAATGCCTCATTCAACGTACCACTGATTTTTTTGTCTTTCCAGTAAACATCATTTGGCCATTTTACTGTTATATCTGTCAGTTTGCAATATAAGGACAAAAAATCAGCAACAGCCAATGCACCTATCTGCGTGATAAGGAATTGCTTACCTGCAGGCAAAAAATCCGGGAAAAGGACAAACGTTCCTGTCAGGTTTTTACCCAATTCACTTTCCCAGCTACTACCACCTTGGCCACGTCCTTTTGTTTGCACATCCGCATAAACAAACAGGCCTTCTTCCACACCGTCATGATTTGCCTGCAGCATACGTTGCAACTCATCATTCGTGGAATCCACTTCTTTGAGGTGTACAATAGCACTCATAATATCAGATGGTCGGTTTTGAAGACTGCTTCACAGCACTCTGGTAAACCATTTCTCCTTTTGGAACATCGTGGGTAATCCACACGTTTCCACCTATAACAGCCCCTTCGCCCACCGTAATTCTTCCAAGAACTGTTGCATTGCAGTATATAACGACATTGTCTTCCACAATAGGGTGACGAGGGATTCCTTTTACCGGATTACCCTCTTCATCAAGTTCAAAGCTCTTTGCGCCCAAGGTAACCCCCTGATAAAGTTTCACATGGTTACCGATAATGGCTGTTTCACCAATAACCACACCTGTACCATGATCGATTGCGAAATAATCACCAATTGTCGCTCCTGGGTGGATGTCAATACCAGTCTCCGAGTGCGCCAATTCTGAAATCATACGAGGAATGAGAGGCACACCCAATTGAAGCAAAGCATGAGCAATACGGTAATTAGACACAGCCTTTATAGTTGGATAGCACAAGATGATTTCACCATAGTTTTTAGCCGCTGGGTCTCCATTAAATGCCGCTATGACATCCGTTATCAATGTTGAGCGCATTTTTGGCAACATCAAGATGAAATCGGAGGCAATTTGTCCGGCTAGTTTTTTCTTGCTTTCAACTTCTTCCTCTGTGCACTTCCCATCAAAACAAAGCCCAGCTAAAATCTGGTCAAACAGAAGGGAATTCAAACGTTCCACACCAACACCCATTCGGTATTTCAAGGTGTTTCTGTCCACAAACGCATTCCCGAAATAACCTGGAAACAACAATTCTCTGCAGCACTCCACAATTTCTCTTAATATCTTCCCTGAAGGAAAAGGAAGACCATTGTTGGTTGAATGGAATACATCTTTCAGTGAATTGAAGTCGGAAAGCGAATCAACGACTGAAATCAACTGTTCATCGAGAATGTTTTTTGTGGTCATCATTTTCTGCCTTTATAGTATTGTTGTGCAAAAATAAATATTTCGTCACTTTTATAAAAATGTTTGCCAACAATACTTTCCGTTAATCGATTGTTTTCACCATAAGCTCGAGCACAATTCTCAACAAAAGAAAAGCATACAAAAAAGGGAAAACAATTAATGTCTTCCCTTGTAAATCCGCCAAATGGCTCGATTATTTCACCACGATTTTCACATTGAAGCGTTCGTTTCCTGCAACAATGTGCAGAATATACATACCTGCAGGAAGATCATTTCTTTGGATTTCTATAGTATTATTATCTTCTGCCGACAATATGTTCCCCTGCCCGAATATGCAGCCAGACAAGCCAGACAACTGCCAAAACACTTCCTCACCCGAGTGCGAAGGCACAACGACCTGCGTAAATTCACTCATTGGATTTGGAGCCACCAAAATGGAAGCAGAAGACTCGTTGTTCACCCCGGTTTCGTTATCTGGAATTATCACAATAGTTCCACTTTTTGAAGCGACTTTATCGTTGCCGATTGATTCTACTGTGAACGTATAAGCCCCAGGTTCATCTTTGGCAACACCACTGATAGACACCATTTTTGCAGATTCATCAATAGTGAACTCAATACCCTCCGGCAAGCCTGTAACGGTAACACCTGCTGCATTTTCCCACGAGTAAGAGAATTCTGCAATGGCCTTGTTTTGCATCACTTCCTGCGTGCTTGCACCTTCTCCGTGCTTTGTCAATTCTGCTGGTTCTGTATAAGGAACCGTAATTGTACCACCTACCGCCTGGAAGTCGTTACCGTCAAAAGCGCCAACCGTTTCCAAAGAATACTGGAAAACACCAGACTCAGTCGGTGTACCACCAATCTTGATTTGGTTGTTTGCCACAGTGGCAGTCACACCTGAAGGTAGCGTACCTACAACTTTAACACTCGCACAATTTGTAAAATTATATACCGTTGTAGTCATTGAAGCACCCACCTCAACTGTTTGATTGCGAGCACCACCCGATCCCCATCTACCAATAGTGGCTGGCCCCATATTCTGCAGATTCTTGTAGTACTCCACAGGGCTGTAACCCAAATGAGGAGGCTGATTGTAACCACAATGCTGCCATGCAACTGCCATATCATAAACATGGTCATCTCTCAACCAAGGCAGCTTATAGTCACTCGGATAAGTCGAAGAATATATAGTAATATAATAAGATCCATCTTGGGCTGTCCAGAATATCGACTCTTCACGCCAGTCTCCAATCAAATCTGCCTGAAGACAAGGATTATATTTTGTTGAATTGTTCGTATTCGCACCCCATTCCACTATTTTTCCGTTCACGTTGATTTTATAACCAAAAGTATATAAACGTCCCCATGACTTACCATTGCTATCCCACTTATCTACATGACCACGGTCAGTGTACTCTTCCAAAAGGTCACCATCCCAGAAAATTCGGCCATTGATGGAACTACTGTTAGTTGACCCTACGTGCCATGCGGAAATCGCCTGACCCTTGCAAGACAAAAGATTATTGTCTGTAATCACCATAATTTCAGCACCGTCAAACTTATCATCACAATCAAGAATCAAGCCTCTACCGGTATCACCTCCAGATTGATTTTTAGCATATAATACCTTACCTGTTTTTGCATCAAGTAAGGCACAATCATATTTTGCAGTTCCTTCTTCGGTAATCATGTAATACTCCAAACCAGGATTGCTTGGATCGAACTCTCCCAAATGGGTAGCATCACCATGACCAAAACCTGTTCTCCAAAGCACCTTACCATTATGGTCCAAACAAGATGCTCCAATAATTACTTCATCATATCCGTCTCCATCCACATCTCCACAAGTGATGCTATGAGCGCCTTCAGCATAAAGGCCTTGACCTCTTTGATCAGATGAATGTCTCCAAAGATTAGTAAGATTCTTACCATCCCATGTATAAGCAGCAGCATACACATAAGTATAGATTCCACGATTCGTTACCGCACATGGCTTGGCTACGCCATTAACAGGCAATGTTGCCACACAGCCTTTCAACCAGTTTCCTCTGTGTCCGTAGGTTGATCCATCGGTAGAATTACTACGGTCGTCCCAGTCTTTTTGAATATTAAAATAAGGCCAATAATCAATAGTTGCCAGTTCTTTTCCATTCAAGCCACTAAAGCAAGACAACCATTCCTTACCACCATCCGTAATCACACCAGAGCCATTGATAGAAGAAGCGTAATGATTAGCCCCATTAGCAACACCCTTACTCAAAAAACTGCCAGTGGCATCTTTTGTTCCTGGCGCCGTTTTGGTAATCACTTCACCATAGCCATCACCATCAAAATCATAACAAAGGAAAGAGAAACGGCAACCACCTAGAATATTTGGGCCAAGATTGATTCGCCACATTAAAGAGCCATCAAGCTTGTAGCAATCCAGAATTGGAGGAGCAGTTGCAGCTGCAGTTGCACCAATATTCGCAAACCACGCTACAATTATTTCCTGTTCGCCATCACCATCCATATCATAAGCAGAGCAGTCATTCGGTTCATAAACAACAACATTACCAGTTGTTGTCATTTTATAATCTGCGGGATGTTGCAGTTTAATATGGTGATAAGGGAAGGCATCAACTTTCACACCCGCTTGTTCGTCAATTTTATTGCCGGCATTATCGAGCACTTCCAAAGAGAATGTTGAATTACTATAACTATTAGAAAGCGTCACATTTGTCTTTTCTTTGGAAGAACTAACCAGATTTCCATCCGCATATAAGTTATATGTCGTAGTCAATGGAGAATCTGTTGCGCGCATACGCCAACTCACAAATACATTCTTTCCATCTGCAGTTAAACAAGCCCACAAGGCACGGGACTTTTCCGCACCAACGACCAGCAAGGACTGGGATAAAAACAATGCTGTTAGAAGTAAGCCTTTCAAAAAATGTTTCATGATATAAATTGCAATATTTGATTTAAGAGTACGAGAAAAATTCAACACTTTTCTTTTGTTACAAATATATATGATTTTCTAAAATCTTATGCCAAAAACTCCAATTATTCGACAAAACAAAAGTAATCTGTTCGATAATTTGATAATTGGATTTTTCAAGCAGAAAAAGTGAAAAAAAATGGAGGAATGTAAATATATCATATAAACAAAAAAGCACCGGATAAAATCCGATGCTTTTTTGTCAAATAAACAATTTATATTTATTGTCTGAGCAAAGTGAAGTGACCTGTAAAGGTCTTCTTCAATTCTTTCACTTCAATTTCATACCAGTAGTCGGTACTTGGCATCAGTTTGCCATTGTAAGTACCATCCCAACCTAATTCAGATCCGTTATAGCGTGAAATCAATTTACCCCAACGGTCGTATATTGAGATAACAGCATTAGGGAACGCATCACGAATGATATCAGTAGTAAAGTATTCATTCACGCCGTCTCCGTTTGGAGTGAGAATGTTTGGAATCTTAATAGCAGGTGCATCAACCACAAAAGTAGTGTCTGACATACAACCAGCATCGTCTTTCACATGAGCAGTATGAAGACCATAAGGGATCTTTTCAAATACCGAATTGCTCGACGCTGTATCTTCGCCGCCATCGTACCAATAAACATAAGGAGCAGTACCACCTGCAACCTGGAATTCACGACGGTTGAAGTAGAGTGAGTCGATCTGAACAATATGAGGAAGAGAAGATACCTTCACTTCAACTTTGTCACTTGCCTTACATTCCCCACGCAACATTTCTACGCGATATATAGAAGTCATTGAAGGACGTGTTGTGAAATATGAAGAAGTGATTGTATTAACAGTTGTATCAGTTGAGCAAGACCACTTATATTCATAAGCCGAATATGAAGTTGCATCCACTGTAGCTTCATCGCCTTCGCAAATGATTTCAGGAGCGATAATATTACCTTCGAGCGGACGGTGGACTTGAACATAGATCTCTTTCTTCAAATCGTGGCAAGTACTGTAAGAAGCTGTTACAGTATAAACCACATTCTCCTTATCACCATATTCACTCTGGAACTGAGGATTAACGGTTATTTCCGAACGATTTTCAGAAAGGATAGAAGGGCCCTCCCAAGAAAGCGTGATGTCGCTTGGCGAATAAGAGACCAGTTTCACATCCAGTTCAGTAGAGCCGTCACCACAGACCATCAAGCCTTCTGGCACCTCAATCTCAATCGGAGGGAGAACGATGATGGACTTTTCTACAGACTTGCTCTGTTTGTAAACGCCAGTTTCATCACTGTATTCAAAATGAACCACATAAGTTGCATCTTTTTCAGGAGCAACATTGATACTGATAATACCATTGGCATCAGCATTCCAGCCTCGGTCAATGATACGAGTCTGACCATTTGAGGTTTCTTCCACATACAACTTCATATTGTCTGGGAAGAAGAATGCACCAGTACCTGCAGTATCGATTGTGAGTTCACGACTATCGCTTGCACACATCTGCGCATCAAGTTGAGCAGAAAGTTGAAGACGTGCATCCACATAAATCTGAATCATGGTGTCTGCCGAGCAGTAATTGTCATCTGAGACTTCTACCTTCAACGTATGATCCCTATCAACCTTCAATGAAAGTGGGTTTGATGAGCCTGCAGGGGCACCATTTTCTGTCCATGTGATATTCTGTGGCACCGCGCCAAAAGGAACTTCAAAGTCGAGTTTAACACTCAAGAGACTGTCGCGAGAAGCAACAAACGTTGGAGTTTCAGTAGCTGCAGAAATCTTAGAGTTAGGCACATTGAATTTGATAAAAGGCTTAACGTGCAATGGTGCACCATTTGCAATTTCACCTTCAACCTTACAACCACGGTTGGTTACCTCATAAGAATAAACGCCGTTATATGAAGCTAATGCTGGAGTGAATGAAATTGATGGATCGCTCACACCCATGCTGACTTTGTCTTTGTACCAATTGATGCGGTAAGAGTTTTCTGAACAAACCACATTCACCTTGGCCTCAAAATTATCACCTTCACAGATTTCGACATCTGTATTAGTAGATGTTGCCTTCAAAGGAACATTGATAATTTGGATATCAAAACCAGTAGCACAAGTTTTTGTATATGCAACATGATATGTTGTGTTCTTAGGATCTGTCACGTTGAGTGTGGCACCAGTTCCCGCAGGAGCATTGTTTTCTGTCCATACGAAATCCTTATCTCCATCGATATTTGATACATCAAGAGTAAACGGATTACCGCAAGAATAGAATACCATTCCAGTAGGTTCAACAGTTTCACCATTTCCTGTGGTTGATTCTGAGTTTCCTGCTTCAGAGAAAATCACAGAACCTGTCACAGGTCCATCACCGATTGTAATGGTGTGAGATGCTTTTGCTGGTATATCCACACAAGCACCAGCAGAAGCTGTGAGAGTGTAAGTATATTTCTTATCTGCAGGGCCTGGTAAAGCAGGTGTTGTATAAGTAGCAGATGTCAAAGTTTTACTGTCACCATTATCGGCAGAAGTCCAAGTATATTTGATGTCACCACTTGGATTGACTTTATCGGTCACAGCCTTGAGATCAACAGTCTTATCTGGACAAGTTGTTAGAGATGCGTCGATAGCAAGACCTTCCAAGAAGTGAATATCAACATTAATTTCTCCAAGGTTAGATACACACTGTTTGCCTCTAACCAAGAAATAAGCCTGAGCGTAATAAGTTCCACTCTTTGCAATTGTTTCAGGAGATTCCACTTCGTTAGACTGTCCTTTTTCAGTCCATGCCATCACCAAAGTAAGTTCTTCTGGGTAAGCACAAGACCAAAGTTCTTTAGACTTCAAATTGACTGTTGCAGGAGAGCAAACAGGTGAAGGATTTTTGGTAATCAATTGTGGTTTTGCGAAGACTGTGTCACAAACCTCAATAGCACGGCTGACAGCCTTTGTTACAGTGTGACGTTGAGCCACCCAATAAGAATAAATCTGTTTTACCGATCCATCAGTGATTTCTACAGAAGGAGTTGGTGCGGCAGTCAATTCCAATTTTGCCTTATCGGCAGCAGTTGTCTTGTTGTTAGGATTTTCCTTATACCAAACAAGTTCGTAGTTTCCTTCACTTTCACCATCTGCAGGTACAATAGTTGCAGAAAGCGGTGTTGCAGAGTCGTCACCTTCACAATATGCCACATGAATGGCTTCTGGTGTTGGAGATGAAGAAATGACTACTGTCACTTTTTCCAAATCGCTTTCACAACCATTAGCATCTACCTGCTTAACCCAGTAGTAAAGTTCAACATCCTTATCCAAGCTTGGATCGTATGGAGGAACAGGTGTACCAGTTATTTGAGTAGTTCCATCAGCCTCATACCAAACCAATGAGCAACCTGTCAATGCAGTAGCTGCATCTGCTTTTTGGCTAAGCAAATCCTTGAATTTGCCACCGTTGTCGGCTGCGTCTGTCTTCAAGTAGTTCACTTGTTTAACTACAGGTTTATCAACGACAGTAACATTGACAGTCACCTGGACATTTTCGCCCTTACATACATCACCAGACGTTGGAATCGTGTAAGTTTGTTTTACGTTGAAAATAGATGATGTAGAAACACCAACTGCAGTAGATGGAACCATATCGGCTGCAGACAATGGAGCACCACCTTCGGTTGTCCATTCAAAACCATCAGCATAAAGGTATGAAGCCTCATTAGAAACTGCACTTACCATTGTTTGCAAATTAGCAGCATCGGCTCCTTTACAATATGTGGTTTCTGCGATTTCTACTTTTGCTTTATCAACGCCACGAACTTCCACAGTGAATTTGTTCTTATCACTTTCAGCATTAGTTGTAGTGTTTGTCTGAGAAACATAATAAGTCTCAACACCAGGAGTTGTTCTTGAGAAAGTCATAGATGGCAATCCTGTTCCTTTTTCCGCGTCTTCCGAAGTGTACCAATTGAGTGTGTATTCCGCACTCAATTTAGTCACCTGTTTTTCCACATCCACCAATTCGCCAACACAAATGATTGTATCGCGAACATTTGGTTTAGGAGCATCATTCACTACTACCGTTACAGTTGCAGTATCGCTGACACATCCTTCAGGAGAGGTTTGGCTTACATAATAATAATAAGTACCAGCAGTGCTCTTATCCTGTTTAGGAGCAGAAGCATTACCATCGGTCAAATCCGATGTTGTGTACCACGTTGCAGTGTGGTCTGTCAAAATAGTCGCACCAGAAGCAACCGACTGGGTTTCGTTGGCTTTAAGCATTGCCAACTCAGTTGTCAATGGTTTATCTGGGATAGCGTTTACAGTGATGTCGAAAGTAGCAGGGTCGCTTTCGCAACCTGTTTCTTCATCCACGAGAGTGATATCATAGGTATGAACACCTGCTGTACGGTTTTTCAAATCAGTTGCAAAATTAGCAGCAGTAATTTCAGCACTTTCAGGGCTGGTAACTTTTGATATGAAACCTGCGATTTCAAACGCTTTCTTTACCATTGCGTCAGCAGTTGCATCAGAAAGAGCGCCTTCACAATAAGGATCAAATTCTAATTCAGCTTTCTTAGGCTTAGGATTAGCCTTTACTACGATGCTGTCGAATACATAGCAAGAACTTGCATCAGACTTGTCATGATCGCGTACTTTCACATAATAAGTTCTGCTTTCACCTTCTGTCAAATCGAGCCAAGCAACAGAATAATCTGAAGAAGACGCTGTTTCTGGGAGTTTCAATTCTTTGGTCATGGCAGGGTCGTCATACCAAAGGATATCGAACTTAGCAGAAGGATCGCTTGCCTTTGTGATACCATTGACTTCAAATGCTGCATCTGGATCTTCCTTACAAAGTTTGATAGTATCTCCCGTTGCATTCAATTTTTCGTGAGAAGTCTCTATAAGATTTGTCAACTTGTCAGGACGATTACATGGAGGACACCAGTAACGAGAAGTCAATTCGATACGTCCACAGTCGTAATCGGTCAACTTCGAGAAGGTAACATTCACATATGGAAGTTTGTCACTTGGGGTTGCCATACTGTTGTACTGGTTAGCAGTTGCACCGATTGCCAAAACTGCAGTACCGGTCAAATCATCTTTTACAGGTGTGCCAAACAAAGGTGAGTTCTGTTCATGAGTCACATCAAAAAGGGACATATTACAGTTTCCATCAAACGTCATACCCAATACATAAACTGAACCACGCTGAGAGTTTCCTGTCAACTTCATGCCGCCACAGTCAACTGTCACAGCTGTTTCGGTAGCGCCAAACTCCAATGTCTGAGTCTCACCCTTCAAGAAAACAGAGCCAACCACGTACTCACCTTGGTCGTTCAATACAGCCTTATAAATAGTAGGAGTAACTTTTGCAGTTGCAGTACCACTGTATGATTTCAAAACCAAATCAAATGACGCCAATTCTGCATCACTCCAGCACTGAAGCAAAAGACCATAACTTTGGAATGAGCCAGATCCTGTAGTTTTCTGACCTTTGTAGATATGCATATCCTGTTTGGTCACATCTTCCAACCAAATAGAATAAGTGGTATCTTTAGACAACTCATCTTTGTTGTCGTTAACAGTCACGTCCGCTCCAGTCACACAAAACTCGCCATCACCGCCAGCCTTTATATCTAGAGGTTTTTCCAACAAGCCCTTTTCTCCTTTCTTTGGATCCTTGCTAGAGAAAACCTGCCAAGAGGTATTGGCTCCAGATTTATAGAACTTAGTGTTGACTGAGAAATTGTAACAAATCTGATCTGCGGCAGTAGGGCTCAACGGTTCAGCCACACAAGAGGTCTTTATCAACGTATCGATAGGCATCTGCATGTCGATCACCTCAACTTCCGCAAATGTTTCAGGACAGTTGTCACAAGGTACGTTCAAACCAACGTACATAATATCCACACGATATTGACCCTCTTCATCAATAATGAGAGAAGCCACATTATATTTATCGGCCTTACGAGTCGCTTTATCGTCAGTAGGTTTCGAGGTGTTGAGAATCACACCATCTTTCGACCATTGATAATAGTAGTTATCTTCGCTACCCTTTGTTGCGGTAAAACCACAGAACAATGTGTCAGGCTCGCCAGGACACTTATAACGAGGACCCACCATAAAGGCTTCTGGACAAATATCCTGCGGAGTACAGTTGATTTCGATTTCACGGAAACATGTGCTCACATATTCATCTTTTCCGATACCCAAGTTACCGACATGGGCTGGAGCTCCAGTCCCAGGACGTGCAGTTGAGCCCCAGGCATAGAACTTACCATCAGCATTCACCATAAAACCATAAAGGTCTCCACGAGCAATTGCAATAGCATCGTCCACACGTGTTTCTTTAGAATAACCATGTTCTCCAGCACAATAATTAGCAAAAACAGGACCTGATTTACAGGTACTTTCTCCAACTGACGAATTAGGGGCCACACCACCACTACGAGTTGTTCCGTCTGCAGCAGTATTATTACCCCAGAAAAGCACATAACCTTCGCTGGTTACCGCAGTGCCACATCCGTTACCACCAATAACCTGTGTGACATTAGTCAAATATGGTTCTCCTGAAATCGTTTCATATTCACCCGAAATCACTTTTTCAGCATAAGTGCTGGTGTTGTTGTTTTTAAGACCGTTCATACAGCCCCAGCCACCATTACCCCAGCCATACACATAACCGGTTGTGCCATCCACAGCAAACGCGCCTACGTCAGCAATACCACAGTTACGCACATTAGTCAAGTTCTTTTTTGAACTTTTCTTGCCGGTACCGTCTCCGATTTCTACTGGAGCTGCGGTAAATGAAGAAGCCTGGCCATTACCACCACGTCCATTCCAGTTACCGATTGAATACACAGTGCCCACCTTGTCTTCCGGAGAAGAACCTACGATAAGCATGACGTTGTTGTCTCCACCTGTTATATGAATTACATTTTTTATAGGATCACCATTTGCATCACGAACAAACACTGGTGTATAAGATGGTGTTTCAATTACACCACCACCACCAGACATATTACCACCCCAAATGACAACACGTCCTGTACCGTCGTCCAAGATGGCCAAAGACGCTGCAGTAGTAGCCGTAATATATTTCACATTACCCAAATACTCACCACCTTCCTTTCCATCTTCGTCGTAACCAACTTCTGTTTCTCCTTTATACACAGGAACCGGTTTGCCGCCTTCAATGTATGAGCCTTCACCACCTGCAGGACGACCACATTGGCCGAAGTCATTACCACCCCAGCAATAAACCACCTTGTTACAAGAAAGTGCCACGCTATGACCGCCCGATCCTGCAGAAAGCATAGAGAATGTCAAATTACCAGTATTTACCAAACTTGGAGATGACACTACAGATTTACCCGCATCATTAGCGTCAAGCAAACACAAACGGTTTCCAGCATTGTACCCCCACGCCAGGATCTGGCCCTTATTACACAAAGCAATACCATGGTCATTACCTCCGGTAATAATCATCGATTGGGAAAATGCTGTTCCCACAGCGCTCATGACAAGCGCTAAAGAAAGCAAAATTTTATGTATTTTCATGATATCTATTATTTACCCTATTAAATAAAAGTTCCCCAAAAATAAAAAGAAAATTCCACTCTGCAAAAAAATAGTCTTCCATTGTATATAAGAGTTATCAACATTCCTCCATTTTTTCGCCCGCCACGCATTTTTATCAAGACAATGGAAAACAAAGATTTTCAATTATGTAGGTAAACTCGTTCTTTTTTCGTACTTTTGCACAATTTTTTGAAAGGCGCAGGTTTTCGGAGAATGGGTTGAGATGAAAATGTGCGCGCTATCTTTTTAACATTCTAACACATTTTTATGGCAACATTTGAAGAATTGGGGCTCCGTGAGGAACTGCTCCGCGCCGTAGGCGAACTTGGTTTTGAACAAGCAATGCCTATCCAGGAAAAAACCATTCCATTCCTTCTCGACAAAGAAAACAACACCACCGACCTCGTCGCTCTTGCTCAGACAGGCACAGGTAAGACCGCTGCTTTCGGCCTGCCCACTTTGCACTTGACCGACACCAGCAAAAAAGCAGTCCAGACACTTGTTCTTTCTCCCACACGTGAACTCTGCATCCAAATCGCGAATGACTTGAAGAAATTCTCCAAATACATGGAGGGCATGAAGGTTGTGGCTGTCTATGGAGGCGAAAGCATTGTCAATCAATTCCGTCAATTGGACGTCCAGCCCCAAATTCTGGTGGCAACACCCGGACGTTTGATCGACTTGCTCGACCGCAGCAAAGTGGATTTGAGCCAGTTGCAGACACTTATTCTCGACGAGGCCGACGAAATGCTCAATATGGGATTCAAGGATGACATCGAACGCATCCTTGAGGAGACTCCGGAAGACAGACGTACCCTGCTCTTTAGCGCAACCATGCCGAAGGAAATCGCCAACATCGCCAAGAAATACATGAAAGACAGCACCGAAATCGCTGTCGGCAAAAAGAACTCGGGTTCCGAAAACGTGCAACACCTTTATTATGTTGTGCAGACTCGTCACCGCTATGCCGCCCTCAAGCGTATTGTGGATATGAACCCAAACATCTATTCTATCATTTTCTGCCGCACTCGTCAGGAGACTAAAGATGTGGCAGACTTGCTCATGCGCGACGGTTACAACAGCGACGCTCTCCACGGCGACCTTACCCAAGCACAGCGCGACTTGGTAATGCAACGCTTCCGCGACCGCACCCTTCAAATTTTGGTGGCTACAGACGTAGCCGCTCGTGGTCTCGACGTAAGCGACCTCACACACGTCATCAACTACAACCTTCCCGATGACATTGAAAGTTACACTCACAGAAGCGGACGTACCGGACGTGCCAACAAAACTGGTGTGTCTATCGCCATCATCCAACCAAGAGAAAAAGGAAGAATCCGCGATATTGAACGCATCATCAACAAAAAGTTTGAAAGAGCACAAGTCCCTACTGGCGTTGACGTCTGCAAGATTCAATTGGCAGCGCTTTTCGAACGCCTTCGCAACGTAGAAGTCAATGACGAACAAATCGCTCCTTTTGCCAACCTCATCATGGAGGAAACACGCAAAATGGACCAAGACACTTTCATCCGCCACTTCGTAGCCATGAATTTCAACCGCTTCCTTAAATACTACGATGGCGCTGAAGACCTCAACGCTCAAGATTCTTCCGACCGTCGCAGAGACGGACGCGACGGTGGCAGAGACGGTGGTCGTGACAGAGGAAAGAAAAGAGGCGGCGAACGCATACGTCTTAAAATCAATCGCGGAGAGGATAACCAGTTCACACCGAAATCGGTACTCAGCCTGATCAACGACGCAACCAACGATCGAGACATCGACGTTCACGGCATTGCCATCACCCCACGCTACTCTTTCTTTGATGTCTATAAGGAAGACGCTCCACGCATCATCGAAGCCTTTAATTCAACTTACGATGATATCACCATCGCTGAAGCGACTGGCGGACGCAAATATGGCGAGGATGGCAAACGTGGCGACAGAAGACGTGACGACCATGGAGACAGACGTGACAGACGTGACGACAGACGCGAAGGTAAGTTTTACGACAAATGGGAAAGAGGAGACCGCGGCGGCAAAGGCGGGCGCAAAGAAGGAGACCGTTTCAGCCACAACTCTGAACACCACAATCGCAGTTTCCGCAGGAACAAATAACGGAGACCGAATAAAACATGGAGCAACAAGCAGACACTTACAATACCATCGCCGAAGCCGGAGAAGGGCTTTATAAGGAAAAAGGCAGCCGCTTTATTGCGTTTGCCTACCCTGTCTGCACCACCGATGAGGTGAAAAACCTGGTGGAAGCAAAGCGAAAAGAATATCACGATGCCAGGCATGTCTGCTATGTTTACCGAATCAATCCAGAGAAAATCGAGTTCCGCGCCAATGACGACGGGGAGCCAAGTGGCACTGCCGGCAGACCAATGCTCGGCGTGCTGCAAAGCAAAGAGTTGGTAAACATTTGCATCATCTGCGTTCGCTATTTCGGTGGCATAAAATTAGGCACAAGCGGACTGGCGAATGCTTACAAAGTGGCTACCGAAGACGCATTGCTTCACTGTGAGACCATCGAACGAACGATTGACGCCGTTTTCCGCATCCATTTTGATTACCTTTATCTCAACGATGTGATGCGCATCACAAAAGACATGAAACCAGATGTACTCAGCCAGGAGTTCAACCTTGCCTGCGACATGATACTACGCATTCGCAAGCAACAAGCCGACGCATTAAAAGAACGTCTGGGGAAAGTGCAAACATTGAAATTTATTGAATAAAATGTGTGAAAATGTGCCTTAAACCAAGGCACATTTTCATTTATCATAATTCGCATCATGCCAAGACTACCACATATTCTCACATTCATTCTTTTGCTCATACCTGCATTTGCTGCATCTGCACAAGAGGATACACAAGAAGAAATGGACACCACTAAATATGAAGACCTTGAGGTGGTAATCATTAAAGGAACATCCACAGAGAGGGTCAAATTGTCGGTGGAAAACAAAGACGTAATCGGATCGGCTGACCTATTACGCGCAGCCTGCTGCAGCCTGGGGGAGAGTTTCACCAACAATCCATCCGTCGATGTCAACTACAGCGATGCAACCACAGGCGCCAGACAAATCAAACTGCTAGGATTAAGCGGGACATACGTTCAAATGCTGACCGAAAATGTGCCCAACTTAAGGGGGGCTGCCATTCCCTACTCGCTCAGTTATATCCCTGGCCCTTGGATGCAAAGCATACAAGTCTCCAAAGGTGCATCTTCCGTAAAAAACGGTCCGGAAAGCATAACGGGGCAAATCAATGTGGAAATGATTAAGCCACACCTTCAAGATGGTGCATGGGGAAACATCTATTTTGACTCCAACCTAAAAACGGAAGGTAACGCCACCGGAGCCATTCATTTGAACGACCGACTGAGCACAGCAGTTTTGCTTCACGTGGAAAATGCAGAAAAAGATCATGACGCGAACAACGACGGCTTTATGGATATGCCAAAAGCAAAACAATACAGTTTCGCCAACAGGTGGGCCTACCGACACAAACATATCTTCAGCCAATTCATGGCAAAAGCATTGCACGAAGAAAGACTTGGCGGACAAAGCAGGCACCACAATGAATCGATGACAGACAGATATGGCATCTCCCTAAACACCAACCGACTGGAAGGTCAGTGGAAAAACGCCTATATGCTGAACGACGAGCACAACACCAGTTTTGCCCTGATTTTAGCCGGGCAAATGCACCAGTCAGACAACTCCATCGGAAAATCGGATTACGACGTGCACAATAATACCGGCTATGCCCAACTCTTATTTGAGACTGACATCACCGAGCAACACAACCTGGCTGCCGGATTAAGTTACAACTACGACTATTTCAAAGAACACATCGGTCTCTTCTCTGTCGTCACCCCATCCATCAATGGTTTGCACCGACAAAAAGAAGCAGTGGCAGGCGTTTACGCTCAATACACTTTCAAACTGAACGACAAACTTACCGCTATGGCTGGCATTCGTGAAGATTACAGCAATCAGTTCGACGCTTTCTTCACCCCTCGCATCCATTTGAAATATACTCCTTGCGATTGGTTGTCAGTACGTGCATCTTCAGGGAAGGGCTACCGAACAGCACACGCTTTGGCAGAAAACACACCACTTCTCGCCACAGGCAGAACTATCCTCATAGATGAGAAGCTCGATCAGGAAGAGGCTTGGAACCATGGAGTTTCTCTTGCTTTCAACATACCGATAAATGATAAAGATCTGCACCTCAATGCGGAATATTATTACACCGATTTCATCCATCAACTGATAATTGACAGAGAGAAAGACGGTGTTCTCCACATGGGGAACCTCAATGGCGACAGTTATTCCCACACCGCACAAATTGATGCGACATATCCGTTCTTTGAGGGGTTTGAACTAACAGCTGCTTACCGTTGGCAAACTGCGAAAACAGACTACAACGGAGATTTGAAAGAACGTCCACTAACTGCAAAATACAAGGGACTACTCACTGCCACCTACAAAACTCCAATGGAGATCTGGCAGTTTGACGTGACAGGACAACTCATCGGGCCATCCCGCTTGTACGTTGCAGTAGGAAACAGCAACCACAGCAAACCATACGCATTACTAAATGCGCAGATTACCCGAGAATTCAGGCTGTTCAGCATCTATATCGGAGGGGAAAACCTGACAAATTACAAACAAAAAGATCCGATTTTGGGTGCAAATGATCCATTGGGCACGATTTTTGATGCAACACAAATATGGGCGCCCACCGATGGCATCATGGGTTATGTGGGTATCCGTTTCAAGTTTAACAAATACTAAAAGTAAATATGAAGAAAATTTTGATTTCGTCGATTGCTTCGCTATTATTCTGCGGTGCACTTCAAGCAGCAGATATGAAAGAACTCGTAGTAAAAACCTCTCCGGAGATGCACTGCCAAAGATGTGAAAACAAAATAAAATCCAACATCCGATTTGTGAAAGGCACCAAGAAAATCAACACCGACCTCAAATCTCAAGAGGTCTCTATTTCCTACGATGCAGAAAAAAGCACAGTTGCAGACTTTGAAGCAGCATTCAAAAAAATCGGCTACAATATCAAAGTTGTAAGCAACAAACCAATCGAGAAAAAATAACCAAGCCATGGCATTCATTGTAGTCCTTCAGTTCTTTGTAATCATTTTGCTTATCAGCCTTCTTCTGTCCAAAAGCCATCAAAGGAAGTTGATGACTTCCCTTATCGGACTATACGGGAAAAGATCTGAAAAAATCACTTACAGTTGGACTCTTGATTCTGCCAGGAAAACAAAGTTGAAAGGACACCTGATTCTTAGATTCAACCCAGAGGAAATACAAGAGCAACGAATGAACAATCCGTTTGCGGTCATCAACCATCAAGACGCGGAAACGAATTTGCGCAATATGTACCTGTATATGCTCAACAATCCTCGCACTCTCATGCACTGCGCCGACATTGTTAAATATATCAACAGAGAATGCAGCCGCAACAATGTTGGTGAACTCGACAAACTTCAGTTCGTCTTGGATTTCGTTCAAGAACCAAATGTGAAATATAACTACGACCACGATTGCGAGGAAATTCACTATCCTAAAGAATACATCCGTTTCCCGGATGAAACACTCTACGACAGACATGGCGATTGCGACTGCAAATCATTCCTCGCCGCCACCTTATTTCATCTGATGGGATACAATGTGCTTTTCCTCATTTCCTACAGATTAGAGCATGCCGCAATATGTATTGAATACGACCAACGCTGGAAAGCGCTTCTTCAAGACGCTCCTAAAAACGTCACAACCGAAATCGACGGACGCAAATATGTCTATTGCGAAACCACTTCCGATCACTTCCGAATCGGAGGCATTTCGTCTGAATATACCGTCAGCGACTTTGAAATCAAGATTGAACTTAGGGCTTAAAACATAAAAAGAAAGGGGCACTCATCACTGAGCGCCCCTATCTCATTAAGTATATATAGATTGTGTTAAGATTAGATTCTTAGTGTTTAACCACCAATTTAAGGTTTCGCTGTTCGTCTATAGTCTTTATGCGAACAATATACAAACCATTGGAAAGATCACTGACATCCACTTTTGAGTAGGTCCCCGCCTTTACGGTTGTACCATCAATAGATACCACTTCTACTTGTTCAACATCGGCACCAACCACTTCCACCATATTGTTTGCCGGATTTGGAAGGATTGTCAAACGATTAGCAGAGATTTCATCTGCATTGGTCTCATTCACTTTCTTGAACTGAATCCAGTCAATATCCACCCAATCCTGTTCGATGGAGAGTGTGAGGACATGAGTTCCCGCCTTTAAACTAAAAGTCTTGCTTTGCTCCGTTTCCTCGTAAGTCCCCCAGCTTCCTGTTTTGGGAACATTCACAGTGTAATCTACAGAGCCGTCATCCATTTTGAGAGAGAACTTTCCATCGGAGTTGCCCTCACCCGCACGGACAATAAGCTTATATTCAGCATCTTTTTCAACCTCTACCGTATATTTCATCCATTCTCCTTTTTGGCAGTTGCCTACCACATAAGAGCCTTCGGCATCTCCCGGTTTGATATCCACATCATCGCTGCGATAAGTGTTAGTATAACTATCAGCAGAGTTACCAGCAGAAAGATCATACCATCCTACGCGGCTACCACCCTCATCGTAGTTTTCCGCTTCAATCTTACCCGGAATTTTTGCTGCCACACCCTTATACGGAGTCGATTCCACAGGTTCAACATCTCCGACTTCTATCATGGAATACATCAATTCAGCATAGCGTTTGCCCAATTCCGTATAACCATCGTGCGTGAAGTGCAAGCGGTCCGACTCTCCCGGAATACCATTGGTCTTCACCACAGCACAGTTGCTGATGTACTTTGGAAGGCCATTCACACGACTGCTGAAACCAGCACAAGAGCCATTCTCCAACATTTCTCCCGCAATAAAAGGCGTTTTATCCGGATCCAAACCAAGGTCTTTGCATGCACGGTTATACAAAGTTTGTATATCACTTTCCCAACCGTTGTAACCACCATCTGTTTCCCCTTGGTGATAAATGAATCCTTTGATGACACCTGTTTCCTGCGCTTTCTTCGCACATTCTATCATACGTTTGTATGGGTCGTTGCCATATTCCTTCGCCATATTCTGCAACCAAGACTCTGATGAGGCAATATAACTGCTGCACTTGTCAGACAAGAAGATTTTCACACTCGTACCAGCTACAGCGATTGGAATGATACCGATGGTAACAGATTCCGGCATCTTATCGGCCATCACACGAATGAAATTGTCGGAAAGCGAATATCCCGCGCCAGGAGCCGCCATCGGTGGCACAGCAGGCAACCATGTGCCAACATTTCCACGACTATTGGCTGTACTCATCATCTTAATACGGTCGTGTGTTGCTTTGTCGCTGCTCTGCACTTTAGCATTACCCCACATATTGGACTGACCCAAAGCAATATAAACGTGGAAACTATTCTTTGGATCAGCATTAGTATTTCCTCCCTGTTCCTGTCCGCCTTGCTCTTGTCCACCCTGATTCTGATTACCATTATTGGCAGCCTTCTCAGATCTCGCCTTATTCAAGAAGTCTATCATTTTACCAGTATATTCCCCTGCCACCGAGTGACCACCCGAATGGCTATAAAATTCAGTATATACCCCTGCCGCCTTCAACTGATCGTTGAATTCAATACTCTGACACTGTGCGACCACGTTGTCGCCCGTGCCATGCACCAGCATGAAAGGAGGATCGGTAGGATCGATAAAAGTAGGAGCGTTGAGCAAATGGAACTTATCGTTGCAAGCACTCTTTGAACAACCCATCAAATTTTCTTCCATCTGAGGCATCTGCATGGCTTGAGTGGCACCCGGATATCGATTGCAGCAATCCATATTGAGCAAATCTACCGGACCGCTCCAATCGACTACCGCATCCACACTCGAAGAATAACTGGTATATGCACCAAGGTCACCCTCCAAATCCATTTCTGCCGAGCCGTACTTAAACACCTTGCCATTGCGCGACGTTCCCATCACAGAAGCCAAATGACCTCCACTTGAAAAACCGGATATGGCAATGAAAGATGTATCAACGCCCAATTTTTCAGCATTGCCGCGCATATAACGAATCACCGCTTTAATATCATGGCTTTGCGATGGCCAGTGGGCATCGCTTGATGATCGGTGGTTCGGCGTAACGAAAATATAACCATTTGCCAAAGCCGCAGCACCCACAGTACCCAGATCAGCACCGTCTTTACCACTATTGCTGGTCCATGCGCTTCCATATATATGGATCAATACAGGGTGTTTTTCTTTCGTGTCGTTGGGGAAATAAATGTCACAATTGTGATAACCAAAATTATCACCAGCGTAGTTTACATTTTTTTGTGACTTGTAATTGCTTAAATTGCCGCCAGATTGTTCGCCACCAAAATTAAATTGGGCAAATGCCATAGAGCAACTGAACAATGCCGTCAACACTGTCGTATAAAAATGTCTCATGGTTAATACAATAATAAGTGTTAGTTATTTACACTGCAAATTTGGGCAAAAGGAGCAACAAAACAAAGGACATTTATAACAAAAGACCGCTGACTAAAAAATACTAAAAGAAACCCATACAAATCAAGACACACAGACAGATATGTAAAAACATACGATTCCATCGCAAAAATGCACCCTTCAACGTTGCTGAAAAAATCACAATCATCACAAAGCACTCCAACAAACATCTACCAATAAACTATTCCTGTGAAGGGAATTAAGATTCGGCTTCCCATGCAAACCAAAACAAAATAAACAAGAAGATCATTTTTGAGAAAACGCAAAACAGAAAAATAGTTTGCAGAAACGGATAAAAAAAAGTAATTTTGCCCTCCGAAACACAATCAACGTCTATTTAATACGACGTTTTCACACTCTTATATATAAATAAGGAGAATGGAAGAAGCAAAAATCAGAGAGTTATTGCAACACGAAGCAAACTCTATCCTCAACTTGCCAGTGACAGATGACTATACCAAAGCCATCAACCTCATTGTGGAACAAGTAAATAAAAAGGGGGGAAAATTGGTGACAAGCGGCATGGGCAAAGCAGGACAAATCGCCATGAACATTGCCACAACATTCAGTTCAACAGGAACACCGGCCGTCTTCCTACATCCTTCAGAAGCACAGCACGGAGACTTGGGCGTACTGCAACCAAACGATGTCATGCTTCTCATCTCCAACTCTGGCAAGACCAACGAAATTGTGGACCTCGTTCACCTCGCACGCGGATTACGCCCCGACGTAAAATTCATCGTCATCACAGGCAACAAAGAAAGCCAACTTGCCAAAGACTCAGACATCTGTTTATATACAGGCAATCCTAAAGAAGTATGCCCACTTGGCCTCACCCCTACCACATCCACGACCATGATGACCGTAATAGGCGACATATTGGTGGTTGGCACCATGACAGCCATTGGTTACACCAGCGAGCAATACGCAAAACGTCACCATGGAGGCTACCTCGGCACAAAATCAAGAGCCCAAGCCAACAAAGACTGATTCCACATTTTTTTGCCTTTGGTATTGTAAAAAACTACGAAAAAGAACAAATCAGACAAACGTGCAGACACTGGCGAAAGAAAAAGAATCAAAAAATCGGCAAAATATTTGCAGATATAAAAAAAATGATCTAACTTTGCACTCGCAAACAGCAACAAGCTGAAAGCAAACTTTAAATAGGCTGGTCCGTTCGTATATCGGTTAGTACCCAAGATTTTCATTCTTGTAAGGGCGGTTCGATTCCGCCACGGACTACTAAATCAGCAAAAAGGATAATCCAATAGGGTTATTCTTTTTTAATGAAAGAATATTTAATCATATTTTTTCTGCTGGCAAGGTTGCGGGAAAGAAAAAAAGTGCTAACTTTGCACCCGCAAAACAAAGAAAGAAACCTATTGAAGGTTGGTCCGTTCGTATATCGGTTAGTACCCAAGATTTTCATTCTTGTAAGGGCGGTTCGATTCCGCCACGGACTACTAAACAAAAAAGAATAATAATTAAAATGGCAAACCACAAATCAACTATCAAGAGAGCTAGACAAGCTAAAGTACGCCGTTTGCACAATAGATATTACGCAAAGACTACTCGTAACGCAGTTAGCGCTCTTCGTGCTACCTCTGACAAGAAGGAAGCTGAAGCTATGCTTCCAAAGGTAAGCAGCTTGCTCGACAAGCTCGCAAAAAAGAACATCATCCACAAAAACAAGGCTGCTAACTTGAAGTCAAGCTTGGCTAAGAAAGTTAACACTCTCGCCTAATTGTTAGTGTGACGATATAAAACAATCCCCTCCGACCATAATCGGTGGGGATTTTTTTATTTTTCCTAAGGGAACCAAAAGCGACCTAAAAAACTTGCATTTTATCTTTTTTTGTGTACAAATCACACTTTTCCCAAATCAGGTGCCTTAACGAAAGGGAAAATGCATTATTTTTGCAAAAATTATATCACTAAAATGACACAAGAAGAAGACTATCTCTCACTTGACTCCATCAAAGGTTTACTTTATGGAGGAGAAAAAATGAGCGTAGACAAAAACACACTCAAAGAAATTCAAAACTGCTACGACTTTTTGCTCAAATTTTCTAACGAGAGAATCATCTACGGCATAAACACAGGTTTCGGGCCTATGGCACAATACCGTGTGAGCGAAGAGGATAGAACCGCTTTGCAATACAACATCATCCGCAGCCACGCAACTGGTGCTGGCGAGCCATTGCCAAACATCTATGTCAAGGCTGCCATGATAGCGCGACTCGGCACATTTCTCCAAGCCCAAAGTGGCGTGCACGAGGATGTCGTAAAACTTCTGCAAGCATTTATCAACAACGATGTCATTCCATTCATTCCTGAACACGGAAGTGTCGGTGCCAGCGGCGACTTGGTTCAGTTGGCTCATTTGGCTCTTACGCTTATCGGAGAAGGAAAAGTGAACTATGAAGGCAAATGGCAGGATTCTGCCGAGGTTATGAAAAAACTCGGATTGGAACCTTTCAAAATACATATCCGCGAAGGTCTTTCCATCACAAACGGGACTTCCTTCATGACCGGCATAGGTCTTGTCAACCTCATTGACGCGCAAAAATTGTTTCACTGGGCCATTTTGGCTTCAGTGATGGTCAATGAAGTTGTATCTTCATTCGACGATCTCATGAGCGAAACGCTCAACGGGGTTCGCCGACAAGACGGTCAACAAAAAGTGGCAGCAATGCTCCGCGAAACCGCAAAAGGCAGCCAATGCATGCTCAAACGCGAGAACGAGTTATATTGCCACCACGAAGAAAAGATTTTCAAGCACAAAGTTCAGCCATACTACTCACTCCGTTGCATACCTCAAATCTTGGGTCCTGTGCTCGAAGTGCTCGAAAATGTGGAACGCGTGCTTATCAACGAAGTCAACTCAGCCTGCGATAATCCAATCGTAGATCCTAAGACAGAAAATGTATATCACGGAGGCAACTTCCATGGCGATTACGTAAGTTTTGAAATGGACAAACTCAAAATCGCAATCACAAAGTTGACCATGACCATGGAAAGACAAATGAACTACCTTTTCCACGACCGCATCAACGAAGGCATTCTTCCTCCATTCGGGAATCTCGGAGTACTCGGCCTCAACTACGGTTTGCAAGCATGCCAGTTCACCGCAACCAGCACCACTGCAGAATGCCAGACACTGAGCAACCCAATGTACGTTCATTCCATTCCAAACAACAACGACAACCAGGACATCGTGTCGATGGGCACCAACTCCGCACTCCTTGCCAAACGTGTCATCAACAATGCCTTCCAGGTGATGAGCATCCACTATATGGCACTTGCTCAAGCAGTCGATTACTTGAAAATCCAGGACAAACTCGCTCCTGCAACACGCAAGGTTTACGAAGAAGTCCGCCAGATATTCCCAGTCTTTACAGAAGACTACCCTCTATACACATCCGTAGAGAAAGTGCAAGGATATTTGAAAAACATCAATTTATAAAGACAAGAACAGAAAAAAATGAATATAGCTCTCATCACAGGCGGATCACGCGGCATTGGTCGTGCTTGCGCCATCAAATTAGCCCAAATGGGATACTATGTACTCATCAATTATCGCAGCAACGATGCAGAAGCCAACGCCACACTCGAACAGGTGCGCGCCGCAGGCAGCGACGGTGAATTGCTGAAATTTGATGTGGGAAATAAGGAATCGGTCGAAACAGCCATCGCAAAATGGCAAGACAACCACCAAGGCGAATACATCAGCGTACTCGTCAACAATGCCGGCATCCGCAAAGACAACCTCATGATGTGGATGACAGATGACGAATGGGACAACGTATTAGGAACAAACCTCAACAGTTTCATGTATGTCACACGCGCCTGCCTCAAAGACATGCTCGTGAAAAAATATGGCCGCATCATCAACATGGCATCCCTTTCTGGTTTAAAAGGACTTCCCGGCCAGACCAACTACTCAGCAGCCAAAGGTGGCATGATTGCAGCCACCAAAGCATTGGCGCAAGAAGTTGCCCGTAAAAACGTGACAGTCAACGCTGTCGCTCCAGGTTTTATTCAAACTGACATGACAAAAGATTTGGAAGAGGCAGAACTCAAAAAGCAAATCCCTGCAAACCGATTTGGCAAACCTGAAGAAGTCGCTGCTGTAGTCGGATTCCTCGCATCCAAAGAAGCCGCCTATGTGAACGGACAATGCATTTCGGTCAATGGAGGTTTGTACACCTAATAAATGAGGATATGACAAGAGAAGAAATCATCATTAAAGCAAACAACGCCTTGGCAGATGAGTTTGAAAAAGAAATCGAAACTTTTTCTCCCGACGCCAATCTGCAAGAAACGCTGGAGATAGACAGTCTGGATTTGGTTGATTTAGTTGTACTGATTGAGAAAGAATTGGGCATCAAAACAGCCAAAGACGACTTTGCGAATGTGAAGACATTCGACGACTTTTATGATTTGCTCTACTCAAAACAAAGATAGATTATTAGATAGCCATGCCAGAATGGAAAGGTAAAACACGCGGTGGCAGTCTCGGCTACCGCATTTTTATTGCCATCATAAAGCACCTTGGGCTGGGGTTCGCCTACGCTTTATTGGTGGTGGTAGTGCCTTACTTTGTTCCATTCGCGCCCAAAAGCACAAAGGCCAGTTGGAAATACTGGAGAGAGATTCATCATAAAACCAGATTGCAAAGCGCAGGCTTGGTGCTGAAACATTATTTCAGATTCGGGCAGGTCCTAATCGACAAAGTGGCCGCACTGGCAGGATTCGACAAGAAATTTGAATATCAATTCAATAACTATGAACATTTTCTTGAGTTGCTCGACAGCGACTCCGGCGTGGTTCTCATTGGCGCACATTTTGGCAACTGGGAAATTGGGGGAAACTTCTTCGGCAATTATGCCAGTAAACTCAACATCGTGATGTATGACGCCGAATATGAAAAAATCAAAGACCATATCAATGCCCAAACAGGCGGACGCAACTACAACGTCATCCCTGTGAACGATGACGACATGGCAACCATCTTCAACATAAAGGCGGCTTTAGACAAAAGAGAATACGTCTGTTTCATGGGCGACCGCTTCATCAACGAAAACAAAATCATCAGCCATGATTTTTTAGGGAAGGAGGCAAAATTTCCTGCAGGTCCATTTCTGATAGGCTCACGCATGAAGAAACCCGTTGTATTTTACTTCTCTGTGAAAGAAGGGATACATAAATACAGTTTCAACTTCTTTTTTGCAGAACCGACCAAACGAAATTCGGAAAAGAAACAAGAAGTGCAACTGCTTGAGCAATACCTTGACGTGCTGGAAAAACAGGTAAAGGGCCACCCCGAACAGTGGTTTAATTTCTATGATTTTTGGAAATAAAGGGAATCAAAACATTCCCAAATAATAGTGACACGCCACGAAAGCCAGCGCTGCGACAATAAGAGCAGTAAAGATAAAACTGATAATGCCTTTTAACAATTTGACAGCAATAATCAATACAACTATTGCCACGGCTATGTAGATATATTGTTCCATATTGTTCTATTTTTCCACGAAAGTAAACCAAAACAACGATTATTGCAAAAATCTGTCCGACAAAACACAAATTAGAATGAAAATTTCAAGGTCGTCTTATAATGCCGACCAGGCATTGCCTTATATGGGACCGTCTGATATTGTGCGTCAAACAGGTTGTTTATAGTGAATTGTAAATCTGTCCATACTTGTCCACAAAGTAAAAAACCGTAACTCAAGCATGTATTCCATAGCCAATAGGAATCCATTTTGTCAAACACATCACTGGTGGCGCGATCTCCCACATATTTTGAAAGCAGCATAAGGCTCCATCCCGACCAATAACCGGTCCAACTCCCCGAAAAAGTCTGTTCTGGCAGCAAAGCCATTTGCCTACCCTGGAAAGGCATCATTTCCGAAAATCCTCTGATTACTTCCGTGTGGCTCCACACACCGCCCAAACTCAGCACATTTTTCACACGACTGATATCAAATTCGGCTTTCACGTTCATTTCAAGACCTTTAGCCTCCACTTCGTCAACATTGACAGGTTTCCACACATTCCCGCGTGGCATCCATAAAATCCAATCATCGACCTTGTTGCGAAACGCCGTCAATGATACCGCAGTGTTGAAATGTGGGACAGCCCCCAAAGCCTCCACTCCACCCTCTGCGCAAAAAGCATCCTCCGGCTTTATGGATCGTTTATCCTTACTTCCCCAAAAACGGTCGTTGAGAGTTGGGATTCGGAAATTCCGCGACAGGTTAGCTTTTAATCTCAAACAATAATGCAAACTGTCGGAATCTTTTTCCAAAAGTGCGTATTTCAGTCCGAATGAAGGAGATAAAGGAGCATCCACATCTGTCACCCATTGCTGTCTGATTCCAGCAGTCGCGCTCCATTTGTTGTTTCTCCCTATATAAGCAAACATATTAGCCCACAAATCATTACGCCATTCATTGTGGCCATCTTCATACGCACCCACCATTGGGCATATATATTGTGACTGTCCTCCAAATTTGGATACAATTTTCAATCTTCTCGCCCCCAGCAAACGGACTTCATATTCAGTCTTTGCCAAAATATCTCTTGTGGCGATGATGTCCTCCTCATACGTTTGTTTGTCTTCCAAATATGCTAAAGTGGCAGAAAACAAGCCATTGTTTTTCAACCCGCCAAACTGATAGTCGGCCACTATCCGAATGTTTTTGTCTGAAATCGACTCATACCGAAGGGTATCATAGTTGTTTTGCATGGAAGGCTGGATGTTCCTTTCATTTTGAGTAAACCAAATTTTAGCGCTAAGCAACTGACGCTTATCTATCATCCACCCCAATTCTTCCAAGCCACCCCAAGAACGAGCTTGAGCATTTCGTTGGCAGACAGATTTTGCCCCGTCATAGCCTTCCAACTCAAAATGAAAATCATTCTCGGCGGTATTAAGGAAAAGCGCTGTTTTTGAACCGACATGTTTGTTGGAAGCATGCCATTTCAGTCCGCCAAACCATGTGTCATAACTACCAGCCGAAACATGCGCACGTCCGCCAACCGAGTCGGCAAGAAATGAATGGTCGCGCAACGACACACTGCCACCGATAGAGCCAGCGCCATATACTGAACTTTCGCCTCCAGGAGACAATTCCACGAAATCGAACAAAAACAAAGGCAACAGACTGAAATCGGTTTGGCCCATCGTAAGAGAATTGATTGGCAAGCCATTCCAGTTCACTGCCGTCTGCGACGCAGCCGAGCCTCGCAACGATATGGTGCTCATCATTCCATGCCCACTTTCCTTCACGAATACAGGAGAGCCTGCCGACAAATAATCAGCCAAAGAAGCGTCGTTCATGCGTTCCAAGACAGCAGAATCCGCCATTTGCGCATTGCCGCCCGAAAAAGCATTCGTCACAGCAGCCCGGTCGGGCCTCACCCCTCTCACCTCCACTTCATCAAGAGGCGTGACAGCCTCTTGCGCAAACGTCGGAATTGTTTGCACAACTGAGAAAAAAAACAAAAAGCGGGTGAAAAGATTGCTGCCACGTTTCATACCACAAAGATACACAGAATATTCTTTGAACGAAACGGCAAATTCAGTATCTTTGCAGAAACACAAGCAGCCCTGCACAGGAATGCAATGTGCTTATAATAGAAGCACCTTATTTTTTAAGAAGCTTCCACACAATATCGAAAAGAATAAAGAAAAGAATATGGCAATAGAAGAAGAAATCTTGCAGGCTGCATTGGCAGCATCAAACAAACTCTACGGACAAGCACCAAGCGCAGACCAACTGCAAGTACAAGCTACCAGAAAAGAATTTGAAGGAGACCTCACCCTCGTGGTATTTCCACTTCTCAAACTTTCAAAGAAAAAACCAGAAGACACAGCAAACGAAATCGGGCAGGAGATTCAAGCCTCAGTTCCGGCCGTTAGCGGATTCAACGTCATCAAAGGCTTTCTCAACCTCAGCCTCAGCAAGAGCAACTGGATCGACACCGTCAACAACATTGCGAAAGACCCTAAATTTGGTTTCACTCCGGTAGCGCCAGACGCTCCTCTTTACATGGTGGAATACTCTTCGCCAAACACCAACAAACCACTCCATCTGGGCCATGTAAGAAACAATCTTCTTGGACACAGCATCTGCGAGATTCTCAAAGCTAATGGTATCAAGGTGGTAAAAACCAACATCGTAAACGACCGTGGCATCCACATCTGCAAATCCATGCTCGCTTGGAAACTTTTCGGCAACGGAGAAACACCAGAAAACAGCGGCAAAAAAGGAGACCACTTAGTAGGCGATTACTATGTTTGCTTCGACAAGGAATACCGCAAACAAGTGAAGGCCCTCATGGAAGAAAAAGGGCTTAGTGAAGAAGATGCAAAAAAACAGGCTCCTCTCATCATTGAAGCACAGCAGATGCTGGAGAAATGGGAGGCTGGAGACCCTGAAGTTCGCGCCCTTTGGGAGAAGATGAACAACTGGGTGTATGCGGGATTCGACCAAACCTACAAAAAACTCGGCATCTCGTTCGATAAAATCTATTACGAATCACAGACATATCTCGACGGCAAGGCAAAAGTGGAAGAAGGTCTTGCGAAAGGCTGTTTCTACCGCAGACCAGACGGATCGGTTTGGGCAGACCTCAGCAAAGACGGACTTGATGAAAAACTTCTGCTTCGTTCCGACGGCACATCGGTATATATGACTCAAGACATCGGTACCGCGCAACAGCGTTTCCGCGACTACAACATCAACAAGATGATCTATGTAGTAGGCAACGAGCAAAACTACCACTTCCAAGTTTTATCCATCTTGCTCGACCGCCTCGGTTTTGAATGGGGCAAAGATCTTGTTCACTTCAGCTACGGCATGGTTGAACTTCCAGAAGGGAAAATGAAGAGCCGCGAAGGCACCGTAGTAGATGCCGACGACCTGATGGAAGAGATGATCAGCACAGCAAAAGAGACTTCTGGAGACCGCTTGAAAGACTATAGCGAAGAGGAAGTAAACAATATCGCACGCATCTGTGGCCTTGGCGCACTCAAATACTTCATCTTGAAAGTCGATCCTCGCAAGAATATGATGTTCAACCCAAAAGAGAGCATAGACTTCAACGGAAATACCGGTCCTTTCATCCAATATACATATGCCCGAATCCAGTCGGTCATCCGTAAAACCAAAGAAGCAGGAATTGAAATGCCATCGCAACTCGGCACCGCATACGAACTCAGCGAACGCGAAACCGCACTTGTTCAGAACTTGGCAGCCTTCCCTCAAGCAGTAAAACAAGCCGGCAAGGATTTCAGCCCCGCCTGCATTGCCAACTACTGTTTCGATTTGGCAAAAGCATACAACCAGTTCTACCACGATTTCTCTATCCTCAAAGAAGAGAACAAAGACGCTCAGCAATTCCGCTTGCTCCTTTCGGCCCTCATCGCCAACACCATCAAAAACGGCATGGAATTGCTTGGCATTGAAGTGCCAGAAAGAATGTAATATTCTCATATTTTGCATACATTTTTCATCAAAGAGCGGTTCCGATTACCGCTCTTTGATTTAGAAACTGTTTAAATTTTTGCGAACTGCTTCTTTTGGGCCTTTTATAGGTCTTTTTCGTCTGTTTTGAGTGAATCTTCAGTCTCAATGGGCATCCATTGCTCCTTTCAGATTCTCTTCAAAACATCCTGAAAAATACACAAAAAAAAATCTCCAACAAAAATTTAAACAACTTCTTATAAGTTGTTGTATTATCGAAGAGAGCGATCTCCGAGATGACACACAAATCGGGAATTACTGGTTGAAAAAATCTTTATCTGGAAATACGCTAACATGATTTAGCAATCTTAAATCACTTACGACATGAACATTTTAGAGAGAATAGAAAGCATCCGAGAAGGAATGCGCGAAAAAGGGCTTAACGCTTACATTATACCTACTGCTGACCCTCACCTCAGTGAATATGCAGCACCTCATTGGAAGATGCGCGAATGGGCAAGTGGCTTCACTGGTTCGGCAGGAGACCTTGTCATCGGTGAAGATTGGGCAGGTTTATGGACGGACTCCCGTTACTACCTGCAAGCAGAGATGCAACTGGAAGGAACAGGCATCCAACTTTTCAAAACAGGAGAGCCCCACACGCCAAGCATGGCAGAAGAAATCAGAAAACGCTGTTCCAACGGGAAAGTCGGCATCGATGAAAACTTCATTTCTGCCAACGACCTTAGGAAGATAACGGCAAAACTGCCTTTCAACCTTAAAGAAACTCACGCCGATTTGAGTTATGTATGGACCGACCGTCCAGCCATGCCAAACAGTGAAATCTTCCAACTCGACAAGCAGTATAGCGGAGCAACGACAGTTGTGAAATGCAAAACCATTTCATTCTCCATGAAAACAGACTACATGCTTATTTCAGCACTCGATGAAATTGCATGGCTGCTCAACTTGCGCGGAAGCGACGTTAACTACAATCCCGTATTCTATGCGTTCCTCATATTAGGCAAAAAACGTTCGTTCCTTTTCGTAGATAGCATCTCAGAGGAAGTCAGAAACATCAGAAAGAACAACGAACTGAAGACATACCTCACTGGCTTAGGCATACAAATAATGCCTTATGAAGCGACGGCAAACACCATTAAAAACATCAAGCACAACGAGCCATACGCGACATGGAGTGCAGACCCCAACAGCACAAACGCGTTCCTGATGAAAGTTTTGGGAAACAAGACCATTCAAGAGCCTTCGGTCATTGCACTGCGCAAAGCCGTAAAAAACAATGTGGAGATTGAAGGGCTTAGAAACGCGCAAATCGCCGACGGGGTGGCTCTCACAAAGGCCTTCTGCTGGCTTGAGTCACAGTTAAACAGGAATCAATCGGTAACAGAACTGAGTTTTGCGAACAAAGTGGACGAGGAACGTTCCAAGCAAACCAATTTCTTCTGTCCAAGTTTCAACACCATATCTGCTTTTGGCGAACACGGAGCCATTGTGCACTATGCTGCCACCACACAAAGCGACGCAACTTTGGAGAAAAACAATTTTCTCTTACTCGACTCTGGCGGCAACTACCTCAACGGAACAACCGACATCACACGCACAGTCTTGCTTGGAGGCGAAGCATCTGCCGATCAGAAAAAAGACTACACTCTCGTCTTAAAAGGACACATTGCACTTGCAAATGCAGTTTTCCCTGTTGGAACCAATGGCGGACAACTCGACGTCTTAGCACGCCAATTCCTTTGGAAAGACAAGAAAAACTACGGGCACGGCACAGGCCATGGCATCGGGCAGTTCCTTTGTGTGCATGAAGGTCCTCAGCGAATCAGCACAAAAAACAGCGACAAAGAACTCCTTCCAAACATGCTCATTTCCAACGAGCCGGGCTATTATTTGGAAAACCACTATGGCATCCGACTTGAAAACATGGTGCGCGTAGATAAAATGGAAGACGCATCCGATTTCCTCCATTTTGAGACCATGTCGTTCTTTCCATTCGACAGCAACGCCATCGACACAGAATTGCTGAGCGAAGAAGAAATCGACTGGATCAACCACTATCACGAGGTTTGTTTCAGCAAAATCGCATCCACAAAACAACTGAGCGAAGATGAACAACAATGGCTGAAGAATAAAACCAAGCCTTTAGAAAAAAAGGAGAAAAAAGAACAATCAAAACGTTTTTTCAATATATTTGCTTAAAGTTTGAGTTACGCAAACGGCCCCAAGGCACGTTTTTTGCAATACTCTTGGAAAACTAATTATTTTAGGTAAGTAAAACTCAAGATATTTACATGAAAAAACTTTTTTTGAGCGTAATTTTAGGCGCCACCATGATGGCTTCCGCGCCATGCGCAAACGCGGCCAATCCTGGTTACAAAATAGACCTTGAGGTTAAGAATCCGGGCATGGCTGAAAAGCCTGTGTATCTCGCCTTCTATTTCAATGGTAAGACCTACTCAAAAGACACTACCGTTCTCAACAAAAAAGGTGTGGGAACCTTCAATAAGAAGACCACCCTTGACCAGGGCGTTTATATCGTCTATTTTGACGAGAATAAATATTTCGACGTGCTCATCGGTGAAGACCAGAACATCAAGTTGAAAATTGACACAACCGCTCTTGAAAAAGTCCAGATAAGTGGCGGCAAAGAAAGTGTAGGTTTCCAAAACCTCATCAACTTCATGGGCGACCACCGCGAACAGCAAAAGAATCTCGGTCAGAAATACAAAGACAAAAAGATCGACTCTCTGACTTTCAACAAGGAACTCGACCGATTGTCGGAAGAAGTGGAAGCCTTCCAAAACAAGCTCATGAACGACAACAAAGGTCTTTGGCTGGAGAAATTCGTCAAAGGAACCATTCCTGTGGATGTTCCGGAAATGAAAGAGGTGCCAGACTCAACCCGACGTCTTGCTCGCTATATGTATAAGAAGCATCACTATTTCGACAATGTAGATCTGAGCGACCCACGTTTCCTTCGCAGTCCTTATTTTCCAAGCACTGTGGATAGTTACATGAAGAACTATTTGCTCCAGCATCCCGACACGCTGTATGAAGCAGCAGTCGAACTCATCGAAAAGAGCCGCTACAACAAAGAAACATTCCAGACCATGTGCAGCAAAATGCTCAACTATGGTCTTACAAGCCAGCAAATGGGCATGGACGGCCTTTGGTGCAAACTTGCGCAAAAATACTATCTTCCAAACAACGGGAAACCTGCGGAAGCAACTTGGGCAGACTCCTCATGGCTGGAAGATTTGAAGAAAGAGGTCAAAAAAGTACGTTACAACCTTATCGGCATGGCAGCACGCGACCTCCGCATGAAAACCGATAAAGACGAGCCATACAGCCTCAAGGAAGTCATCACAGAAAAGAACGCAAAAGGCGAAAAGATCAACAAATATGTGCTCGCCTATTTCTTTGAGCCTACTTGCGGACACTGCAAGAAGACCACTCCAATCCTTCACGACTCTGTATATGCGAAATTCAAACCGCTCGGCTTTGAAGTGTTCGCAGTGTTCACTCAAACCGACAAAAAGGAATGGACAGACTTCCTCGACAAACACAACTTGCACGATTGGCACAACGTGTGGGACCCAGATCGTGAAAGTTATTTCTGGGAGTTCTACGATGCGACTGTCACTCCTGGCATTTACCTCATCGATGCAAAAGACGGTAAAATCCTTGCAAAGAAGATTGACATGAAAACACTTGATATGATTCTCGACGAAGAACTTGTCAACCGTCCTGCGGCGAAAGCGAAAATCGACAAGGAGGAATTCCTCAAGCAAAAAGGTATTGACGTAGAGAGATACAAAGAACTCACTGTAAAGAAATAGTGTTTTATGGAAGAACAGAAAGACCCAAAGAAAGCGGAATTGCAGTTGGAACTTTCAGCCGATATTGCAGAAGGCACCTATGCCAATTTCAGCATGGTGGGACATTCACCCGAGGAATTCATAATGGACTTTGCACGCATCGTGCCAAGCATGCCTAAGGCCAGAATCAAATCGCGCGTGATCATGACTCCTGCTCAGGCAAAACGATTCAGCGCTGTCTTGCGTCAGCAAATCGAGAACTACGAAAGGCAGTTCGGCATTATCAACGAAAATTTAGGACGTCCGCAAGGAGGAGGTCCCAACACTACTCCAATCCCAATCAACTTCAATTCGGGAATGGCGTAATAAAACGACAAAAGGCTGCAAACAATGTATGTTTGCAGCCTTTATTGTTTTCATTTCTCTATCCGAAATCACCAAGTCATATACGGACGAACAGCCAAATTGGAATTGCGGTAGCGTTTGTCGTCACTCACATCCTCCCCAATCCAGTTGGGAATTTCAACAAGTTCGTCTTCACTCTGCATTTCCACCTCAGCGACTATGAGACCTTTGTTTTCTCCAAGAAATTCATCCACCTCCCAAATGTGACCTGCGTAAGGAATTTTGTAACGGTATTTCTCAACAACCGGCGTCAGACTCAGTTTCATCAACTGCTCGGCATCAGTTAGCGGAATCTCATATTCAAATTCCATGCGTGAGATGCCTTTCGACTTGCTCTTAATCGTGAGAATACCCTTCGCTCCGGCTATGCGTACACGAACAGTGTTTCCCCCTTCATTCAGATAACCTTGCGCCATACGGACCGGAACGACGCCACACTGGCGCCAGTCATCGTTTTTCAGCAAATATTTACGTTCAATTTCTACTCCCATATTTATTAAAAAAAAATTTCAACCCTCTCCTCTACTTTGATTGTCCTATGGACCATTTTTTCAGACCAGTACGACACAGCAGAATCGACCTCTTTTCTGTCGAATCGAAAGGTGGTAATATCAAATTCTATTTTATTATCATTTTTCAGTTCCAAAATAAAAAAAATGCCAAACGTGTCGTGGAACATCGACTTTCTTCAAATATACATTATCAATGTCTTCCCACTGATAACAATTCATTCGCCCCACATTGACGCCGTCTTTGCCAATGACAATAGGATCCGCATCTGATTTTTTATGATCGCCAAATAAGAAAAACAACAGAAACGTAAGCATCACAAAGGCGACTAACAATAAAACCAATAAATCATATCGACACGGGATGAAATAAAATGCGACCCCAAAAATCAGACTTAAAATAACTCCGCATATAGGAAATTCCCATTTAATAGTCCAATCCTCTTTCAATATAAGATTTGTTCCTTCTTTCCACATATCAGATTCTCCGTGTTTATTTATGGTGACAGCTGGTTTCAGACAGCAATTCTTTGATTCGAGGTTCTATCACATCTTTTGTTTCCGCAGGTTCAAACCTATTGACCACGTGACCATTCTTATCTACCAAGAATTTTGTGAAGTTCCAACGGACTCTTAAATCCACCATACAAGTTTTCGAAGAATCGAGATTAACTGATTCAACCACTAATTTGTCCGTATCATACATACCACAAGTTTGCAAGAAGAAAAACAAATTGGAGTTTTGGTCTGCCTGACTATTACGGGGAACACTGTCATTTACAATTGTTTTGGCAAAACGTGGGAATGAAGTATGAAAATTAACCTGACAAAAACTATCGATTTGCGCATCTGTCCCCGGCGCCTGACCTGCGAACTGATTGCACGGGAAATCCAATATTTCCAGTCCTTGATCTTTATAGGTCTCATATAGGTTTTGCAATTCGGAGTACTGAGGAGTAAACCCACAATGAGTGGCAGTGTTGACAATCAACAACACCTTCCCCTTATACTTCTTCAAACTAACCGTTTCACCATTATTGGCGACCGCATCGTAATTATAAATAACAGAACAATCGTCGCTGCCACTCTGAAAGCTGCCGCAAGATGGACAGAGACAAAAAAACAATCCGCAAAGGATTGCACCAAAACCAAATTTTCTCATTAAATTATATTTGATTTCAAAAACACTATCAACGCAAAGATACTCATTTCCCGTAATATAGGCTACAAGTCAAAACAAAAAAAACTGAAATATAAGAATAAACAATGTAGATAAATACCACGTTTCAGTAAACAAAAAAAGAAAAAATATGCACAAATACTTTGTATTTTAAATATTATGCACTAACTTTGCAACGCAAAACAAAAGCAAAGCAGAAAAGGTGCCATAGCTCAGTTGGTAGAGCAAAGGACTGAAAATCCTTGTGTCACTGGTTCGATTCCCGTTGGCACCACTGAAAATCCGGAACATAAGTTTCGGATTTTTTGTATTTATGATTATCTATTCCTAACGAATTAGCCAAACGATAGGATACCATATCACAAACCAACTTCAATTCTGTATTAGAAGTTGTTTTCATGAACACACCTTCAAGAAAGACACGATAATGACAGCGAACAATTCTGCAATAAAAATAATACTTTGCACTATATTCTCAATTATCTGTTCATTGCTTCATTCCGCCCCCAACAAAGAATACTATAAAAAAAGCGCCAAACAAGCCTTAATCAGCAAAATCAGCCAAGACTCAACCACTTTCGAAATATTCCGTTTGGGATTCAAGGAAAAGCCATTTACCCCAGAAAACAACATTCAAGACGTTGTTATTCCCAAAGAGCATCTCAACAGCACATACGACTTAGCCAACTATATCATGGACAACTACCAATCAGACACCATGCGGCTTTGGGTTCTTATGGATTGGATTTCCAATAATGTAAAGTATGACATCAACCTATCGGGTTCCCAATCGAACAGATCTCAAAAACAATTGGCCGAATGGACTTTAAAGTATAAAAAAGGAGTTTGTGCACATTTCGAGGCTTTATTTTCCTTCACCGCAAAGCACATGGGCATAGAAAGCCACACTGTATTGGGCTACGCCAGAGAGAATCTCCACAAAAGAGCCGGAATACATTGGTTAAGACAATTTGGGTCCTTTTACGATGACAAATACCCAAAGTGGAGAAAGACGTTATTCCCATACACCATCAAATTCCACCAAGATAAAAAAGACAGAAACGGTCACGTTTGGAGCATTTGCAAATTAGGAGACAACTATCATGTATTCGATCCGACATGGGCAGCCATGAAAAAATATAAATACCAAGCCAGGATAGAGACTAAAACCTACGACAATGTGAAATACAGCATCTTGGAAATGCGCAGAGACAATAAAGCATTGTATTCCTACACAATCGGCCACGAATCTGTCTATCTCACAAAAGACACCACACTTTTTTACAAAAGAAACAAATTCTACTATTTCATGTGCGAAGACAACAAATGGCACTATATGAACCTACAACCATTTGACCCTATTTACAGATTTCAGAAAAAACCATATAGCAATTTCCGTTTCGACCACTTTCTTGAAAGAGGATATAAAAAGGGGAAATACAGTGCAGAAAATAACGTGGTATTACCCGATTCCGCCTTCCAATATGCACTAAACTGCCACTACTACAAAACCGAAATTGAGCAAAACATCGATTGCCTCAAAAGGATGAATGCCCACAAAGGCATCGGCAACACTTACGTCAGAGAGTACAGGCACTATCTTGAGACAAAGATTGACAAACATTTCTATCAAGAGGGAGATAAAATCAGCGCTAACGCCTTGAAATCGTACAACAAAGCATACGCCATGAGCTGCGGTACCAATATAAAACCCGAAAGCGTACCCCTTGTAAAGCAACTAATCTCTTCTTGTGAAACGAGTCTCCGCACTGCAAACGAACACTACAAAAAGATGTTGAGCAAGAATTTCAGAAAATCGGCGAAAAGGAAAATAAAGGAAAACATGAAAATCCTACACGATTTGGACGAAATCAAAAAAAGACTGTAAAAAAACGGGAACCGCCACCACAGCGATTCCCTGTTTACTATTTATTCACTCTTATCAAGATTCAACAATACAACAACGACGACAGACAACGTTCATCAAAGACCTCGTTGGCAACTTCTTGTAATTGTTCTGCTGTAATAGACTCTATGGCAGACACACGTTCTTCCAATGATGTGTAGTTTCCGAAGTAAAGAAAGTTTTTCGCCACGCCAAGCGCCTGAGCCTCCTTATTCTCCTCCGCTATTGCTACCTGTCCCTTCAACTGCATTTTCGCACGCTGCAACTGCGCTGATGTAAGTTTCACATCACGCAGTTTTTTCAGTTCATTATTGAGCAACGCCACACACTTGTCTTTGTTTTTGATGTCCGCGCTAAAATAAACCGACAACACACCCGTATCCGTATAAGGCGTATAACCAGATTCTACGGAATAAGACATTCCACCTCGCTCACGAATAGCAACATTCAATCGGCTGTTTTGACCAGGTCCTCCCAAAATATTGTTGAGCAATACCAATACAATACGTTTATCGTCAAACAAATCATAAGCGCGATTGCCTGCCAAATAGTTGATCTGATGCAAACCCTTATCCACTATTTTCTGCTGAGGCACATAGAGGCTCACACCACCCTTCTCTGCCGCAGAAGCACGCATAGGCACTGAGCGGAGATACTTGTCCACCAGATGCATCAGTTTCTTCTTGGGCATACGTCCCATAGAAAAGAAAAGCATTCTGTCTGTGCCATAACAACGCTGATGAAAAGCCGCAGCATCGGCTGTCGTATATTTTTCGAGCACATCTTCTGTGCCCAAAACGTTTCTACCCAAAGAGCACCCATCAAAGACCAGATTCTCAAACTCATCATAAATCAACTCAGATGGAGAGTCATTATAGGCATTGATTTCGTCTATGATGACATCCTTTTCCTTGTCGAGTTCTTTCTGTGGGAATGTTGGATTCAAGACCATGTCGGCACACAATTCCATAGCGCGTTCAAAATACTCTTCAAGCACTGTGGAATAAACAAATGTCTCCTCTTTTTCAGTATAGGCGTTCACCTCTCCCCCCACATCTTCCAGCCGGTTGAGAATATGCCAGGCACTGCGGTGCGTGGTTCCCTTGAACATACAATGTTCCAAGAAATGAGCCATACCGCTTTCCTGAGGCAGTTCATGACGTGTACCAACCATCACACCCATGCCACAGTATGCCACAGGTGAATCATTGAACACATGCACCACCTTGATGCCATTGGGCAGTTGATAGAAGTCTATATCTTCAGTCTTCATATCATTTTTTGTTTTTTCAATTCCTCAACCGTCATTTCCAGTTCCTCATACCATTCGGCACCGAAACGACGAATTAAAGGTTCTTTAAGAAATTTATACACAGGCACCTTCAGTTTGTGTCCAAGGTCGCAAGCACACCGACAGATGCGCCACTTGTGGTAGTTGAGCAATGTGAGCCCATCCATTTCGGTAAGACGGATCGGATATAAGTGACATGAAATAGGTTTATAGAAATCGGTTTTACCTTCACGGAAAGCTTTCTCTATGGCACATTTGCAGATGCCATCGCTATCGGTGTAAGTGAAAACACATTCTCGTCCGTTCACTATGGAAGTCACCTCATCACCGTCTTCATCGGTGTAAGTAGGTCCCTGCTCCTTGATAACAGCCTTGGACACCTCAGAAAGGTCATCCCAGACAATCGGCACAAGTTCTTTCAATTTATCTATCTCATCAGGTGCGACAGGTGCTCCCGATTCGCCCTCAATACAGCATTCCCCACGACAGATGTCCAGGTCACATACAAATTCCTTGGTCAGCACATCAAAACTGACAATGGTATTTCCTACTTCAATCATATTTCGCGTTTCAATCAAAGTTCATTCACCACTTTTCTCAATTTCACCAGTTTTGACATGAGATCATCAAACAAATCGAGATGAAGCATATTCGCTCCATCACTTTTGGCATTTTTAGGATCGGGATGGGTTTCCAAGAATATGCCATCCACACCGACCGCAATGCCCGCGCGTGCAATGGTTTCAATCATCTGCGGATTGCCACCACTCACGCCACTGCTCTGATTGGGCTGTTGCAACGAATGGGTGATATCCAAAATCACAGGATGACCTGTTTCTTGCATAATAGGGATTCCACGATAATCAACCATCAAGTCCTGATAGCCGAAGCCTGTGCCACGATCGGTCAGCATCACACGCGGATTTCCACAACCGGTCACCTTTTCCGCAGCAAATTTCATGGAGGCTGGAGCCAAGAACTGTCCTTTCTTGATGTTTACAACCTTACCCGTTTTTGCCGCAGCTTCCAGCAAATCGGTCTGGCGGCAAAGGAATGCCGGTATTTGAAGCACATCCACATATTCGGCAGCCAGTTCAGCCTCACTTGCAGCATGGATATCTGTCACCGTAGGCACACCAAAGGTTTCACTGACACGACGAAGCACTTTCAAAGCCTTTTCGTCGCCAATTCCTGTAAAGGAATCCAGACGGCTGCGGTTTGCTTTCCTATATGAGCCTTTGAAGATTAAAGGAATCTGCAAGCTATCGCAAGTCTTCACCAAATGTTCTGCGATGTTCAATGCCATTTCCTCCCCCTCAATCACACAAGGACCTGCCAAAAGAAAGAAATTGCCGCTATCGGTATGTTGTAGTTTGTCTATATGAAACATATTCTGTTGTATTATCAAATTTGTAAAAAATATCAAGGAATTATCATGTTTAAAGCCAACGGTGCCATGGTTATATGTACCGGCATCTGCACTTCGCTTTGCAAGATTCCATCTGCCTCTATTTTGGGTTTGCGCTCACTGTGGATATGCATTTCCTTCGTTTTGAAAGTCTTGATAATGCCAGAACTCTCTCCTTTTTGTCGGAAAATAGCCCACAAACCTTTAATAAGGCCAAACGGACTAAGATTTGTAGCCAACATCACATCAAAAAATCCATCATCCGGCACCGCCAAAGGTGTTTGCTTGATGCCGCCACCCGTAAACGGTCCATTCGCCACAGACATGGTATAAATAGGTGATTCCAACTGATCGGAATCCATTTTTAAGGTCATAGGGACGGAACGATGCTTTAACACACTTGCTGCAAGGGCCACCAAATAAGACCATTTTTTTCCTCCAAAGCAACTCATCCGTTCTTTTTTCTCAACAACCTCAGCATCAAATCCAAAGCCAACGGAATTGACAAAGAAACGACAGTTCCGTTCACCATCTGCATCAGAACACATTCTGCCGACGTCAATCGGCATTGTTTTTTGTTTCTTTATAATGTCAACCGCCTGCTGCATATCTGTAGGAATCTTGAAGTAACGGCACCAGTCATTGCCAGTTCCCGCAGGTATCACACCGAAAGACAGAGTTTTGGTGTCCACACTGCTGCGCATCAAACCGTTCACCATTTCGCTTACGGTGCCATCACCGCCCACCGAGACAAAGCAACGCGCGCCTTCATCGGCCGCAACTCTTGCCAAATCCACAGCATGGCCTGAATATTCCGTTTCCAACAGGCGCACATCCAATTCTGCCTCCGCGAAACACTGAAGCAAATGAGATTTGACAGACGAATCTTTCCCGCCCGAACAAGGATTGAAGATGATAACTATTGGATTACTCAAGAGAAAAAATATTTCCGACTATTCGTCGTACCAAGTTGAATACATGCGATAATTATCGGCTGTGCGCTTTATGATGCTTTCCACCTGTTCCGGGCTAACGTCTTTCACCTTTTTTGCGGGCACACCAGCATATACAGAATTTGGTTCAACCACCGTACCTGCCTTAATAAGTGCATTTGCGGCAATAATACTGTTTTCTCCAATTTCAGCATTGTCGAGAATGGTAGCGCCCATGCCCACCAAGACGTTGCTGTGCACAGTGGCACCATGAATAATGGCATTGTGACCTACCGACACATTATCTTCAATCACGACTTTTGATTTTTGGTAAAGCGAGTGAAGCACAGCGCCATCCTGAATATTCACATTATTGCCAATACGTATAGAGTTGACATCACCACGCAAAACCGCGCCAAACCAGATGCTGCAATCTTTTCCGATTTCAACATCTCCGACCACGGTGGCGTTTTCTGCCAAAAATACGCTTTCGTCTATTTTAGGTTCAAAACCTCTAACTTTCTTTATCAATGCCATAACCAAATCGTCCGATGAGTTATTTCTTTTTAGGATAATAATCAATGATGCGTTCGATGACATACTCTGGTTTGTCGCCATTGTATTTCACACATTCATACCAGTTGCCTACACCATCATACTTATACTTATAGACAACAGGGAGGAAAGGATTGCCCTGTCCGTCAACTCCGTGCTGGTTGATCAGATTTCCGTACTGGTCATAATCAAAGCCAATGGCAGAAGCCATCTGCCCATTCTCGTCATAAAAAACCGTCGAATCACGCAATTCGCCCTTCCAACTATCTTTATGAAGTCCTATCACCTGATCGGAAGCGTTTTTTTGAATGGTGGAAAGCGGACAATTCTTTGAATTCATTGTTTCAATCGTCTTAAACTGCACCTTCCCATCTCCTGTATAATGGACCGTTTTTTTGTCACTGCCGACATACTCCATGGTGGTCACCTGAACAGGTCTGCCTGAAGCGTCTGTCGTATAAGAGCGTATTTCACGACCCTGCTCATCATAAGACTTATCGGTGCGCATCACGAGCACTCCATCTTTGTTATAATCAAGTTGTGATTTTTTCTGAGTCGGATGCTCCGTGTCGTATTCAAAACGGGTGTAACCAATCGTGTCTCCTATCATGGAAATCTGAATAATGACTTCCAGATTACCTTCTCTATCGTAACGACGAATCCAATCCCAATCGCCTTCATCGGGTCTGTAAGGTTCTCCCTTTTTCACTTCATCAAAGTTTTGAACAGCCATAAATTGGTTTTCCGTCACTTGCATGACATCCCCGACCAAGTTATCGTTAGTTCTGTCGTTATTTTGTTTGCCTTTGAAAAAACTGCAAGAGTTCACCCCCATCATCAGCAAGAGCAGAACCGCCGTCGGTAAAAATGATTTATTCATTACGGAGGACCTCCTCTAAATTTTTAACATCTTCTTTTTTACCCAGCAATTCGAAATCCATCTGCTTCTTTTCTAAGTTGGTTTTCGCCACACGGATGACGACTTCATCGCCAATCTGATAGATTTTGTGAGTGCGCTCGCCCACCAACTGGTAGTTCTTTTCATCAAACATGAAATAATCGCCTTCCACATCGCGCATTGGCACCATGCCTTCGCACTTGTTTTCCACGATTTCCACATAAAGACCCCATTCGGTAATTCCAGAAACCACACCCAGATAGCAGTTGCCAATCTTGTCGCTCATAAATTCCACCTCCTTGTACTTGATGGATGCACGCTCTGCATTGGCAGCAAGCACTTCCTGGGCCGAGCAATGTTCGCAAAGATCGTCGTATTTCTTTTTATCCGCACTCTTTCCACCCTTTGCGTAGATATCGAGCAGACGGTGAACCATCAAATCGGGATAACGACGGATAGGCGATGTGAAATGAGAATAGTAGTCGAACGCCAGGCCATAGTGCCCCACATTGTCTGTTGAATATACAGCCTTCTTCATTGAGCGAACGGTTATAGTTGAAATCAAGTTCTGTTCTTTCTTTCCGCTCACGTCTCTCAAAAGTTTATTGATAGAGTTGCTGACTTCGTTGTTTTTACCTTCCGTCTTGATTTTGTAGTTGAAACGGCTGATAAACTCGTTAAGATGTCCAAGTTTCTCAGGATCTGGAATATCGTGGATTCGATAAACAAACGTCTTGGCCTTGCTTCCTGGTTCCACCTTCCCAATATGAGCGGCTACGGTCTTGTTGGCAAGCAACATGAACTCTTCCACCAGTTTGTTGGCGTCTTTGCTTTCTTTGAAGTAAACGCTGAGAGGTTTTCCTTTTTCATCGAGTTCAAAGCGGACTTCCGTACTTTCAAAGTTGATTGATCCGTTTTCAAAACGCTTTTCACGGAGTTTCTTTGCCAGTTTGTCCAATGCGAGGATTTCATCCACAAAATCACCCTTTCCTGTCTCGATGCGTTCCTGAGCCTCTTCATAAGTGAAACGTCTGTTGGAACGTATAACGCTGTGTGTGATGTTGTAGTTGAGCACCTTGGCATCATTGTCCATTTCAAAAATCACAGAGTAGGCAAACTTGTCTTCATCCTGACGGAGCGAGCAAAGCAAATTGCAAAGACATTCTGGAAGCATTGGGATGGTGCGGTCAACAAGGTAAACGGAAGTCGCACGTTCCACAGCCTCTTGGTCGATGATATCGCCTTCCTTCACAAAGTGAGACACGTCTGCGATGTGCACGCCCACCTCCCAGTTGCCATTTTCTTTCTTTTTGATAGAGAGGGCATCGTCGAAGTCTTTTGCGTCTCGAGGGTCGATGGTAAACGTAACCACATCACGGTAATCCAATCGTTCTGCCAAGTCTTTTTCGGTGATTTCACCACTGAGCGTTTTCGCAAACTCATCTACAGCATCTGGATATCCGTATGGCAACCCGAACTCTGCCAAGATTGCATGCATTTCAGTATTGTTGTCGCCACTTTCACCAAGGACATCAATGACCTCGGCACGAGGGTTCTTTTCAGTGTCGTTCCAACCGGTATAACGCACGAGAACTTTCTGACCGTTTTGAGCGCCATTCAAGCATTCTGTAGGGACAAAGAAATCGTTGATGCTTATACGTCTGTCAACACAAACGAACGCCAAATTTGGATTGACGATCTGCATGGTTCCGACAAACGTCTCTCTGTTATGCTTTTCCACATGAACGATATGTCCCTGTCTTTGTCCTTCTTTTGTGAAGTCACAGAGTGTGAGAAGCACCTCATCTCCAATGAGAGCATGGTTGATGTATTCTTCAGGAACCACAATTTCCTGTTCTCGTTCTATCTTGGCAGCCGAAAGACCTTCCTCCACCACGATAGCCTTACTGCCTACCAGTTTGGTGATTTCGCCCTTCACCAATTTATTATCAGGGTTGTACTGATATTTCCCAGACTCCGGAACAATCAGATAGCCCTTCTTGTAGAGATGTATCAGGTTGGAATCCAGTTCCTGAATTTCATCGCGTTGACGAGCGTTGAGCGATTCAGAAATGATTTTATGCGTAATAGCCTTGTCCCTATTATCGTAGAAAAAACGAAGCAGAGCGCATTCTATCTCATTCTGCTGTTTGTTTTTCAACTTGAAATCACGAGAAGACTTTGGTCTGGCAGAGAAAGTACCACCTCGGAAGAAAGTACTGGCACGTTTGCCCGATTTAGATTTCACAGATGATTTTACAGAAGATTTCAATGAAGACTTTGCTGTTTTTGAAGCCTTTGCGCTTTTATTTTTTTTCTTTTTTCCCATATTTGACTAATTATTCGTTATTGTGTTTTTTGATGTGTAGCTTAAATGAAAAAGCTTGATATAAAGATAATAAAAAATCATGCACCAATAATTACCATTTCACATTTATTTTCCTTTTTCCACTATAAAAAACAAAAAAAGAGGGAGTAACAGCCAAAGCCACCCCCTCTTTTTACTTTTCTCGTACTCGAACAAGGATTACTTGCGGAGTTCAAGAGCCTTAACGATAGCGCGGTATCTTTCGATATCCTGAGCCTTAAGGTAGTCGAGCAAACGACGACGCTTACCTACAAGCACCTTAAGTGAACGCTGAGTTGTATAATCTTTGTGATTTGACCTCATGTGTTCGGTCAAATGGCCAATACGGTATGAAAATAGCGCTATCTGGCTTTCGCAAGAACCAGTATCGGTATTAGACTTTCCGTATTTGCCGAAGATTTCGGCTTTCTTAGCAGAATCTAAGTACATAATTGATATTATTAAATGATGAAAATTTATTCGGAGGCAAAATTAGCATAAAAGTTTGAATACAACAATTTTTTAGCGGAATATTTGAATCAATATTCACAATTGCCGCATCTGTTGCTGGTTTATCAATCCTTTTTGTTGCAGTTTATCATGTCATGAGAGAGTTTTGCCGCGCAGAAATTCGGGCCGCACATGGTGCAATACTCCCCTTCAGTGTGTCCACCGGCCAAAAAGTATTCCTTTGAGCGTTCAGGATCGAGGCTGAGATTGAATTGGTCGTTCCAACGGAAGTCGTAGCGGGCCTTGCTCAGTGCATTATCGCGCACAGCGGCACCCGGATGTCCTTTCGCCAGGTCTGCAGCATGAGCCGCAATTTTGTAGGTGACCACACCCACACGCACATCTTCCTTATTAGGCAATGCCAGGTGCTCTTTTGGTGTCACGTAGCACAACATGGCAGTGCCGAACCATCCAATCTGGGCCGCACCGATGGCACTGGTAATATGGTCATAGCCTGGCGCTATATCAGTCACAAGCGGTCCTAAAGTATAGAATGGAGCATCGTGGCAACTCTTTATCTGGCGATCCATGTTTTCACGGATTTTGTGCATAGGCACATGGCCAGGTCCTTCAATGAAAGCCTGCACATTCTTAGCCCAAGCGCGTTCCACCAATTCTCCAAGCGTATCAAGTTCGGCATATTGCGCCTCATCGCTTGCGTCGGCAGTGCAACCAGGTCGGAGTCCGTCGCCCAGACTTACAGCCACGTCATATTGTGCGAGAATGTCGCATATTTCATCAAAATGCTCATACAAGAAACTTTCCTTGTTTTTCTTTTTGCACCAGATGCTCATGATGGAACCACCACGAGACACAATCTTTGTCAAACGTTTTTCCGCCAGATGCACGTTTTTCAAGCGGACACCCGCATGAATGGTGAAATAGTCCACCCCCTGTTCGCATTGCTCAATAAGCGTGTCACGGAAAAGTTCCCAATCGAGTTTGTCCACATCGCCGTCCACTTTTTCCAATGCCTGATAGATTGGAACCGTACCCACAGGGACTGGACAGTTGCGCACAATCCACTCACGGGTTTCATGGATGTTTGCTCCTGTAGAAAGGTCCATCAAAGTGTCGCCACCCCATTTGCAACTCCAAACCGCCTTTTCCACCTCCTCTTCTATGCTGGAAGTCGTGGCAGAATTGCCGATGTTTGTATTGATTTTCACCAAGAAACGACGGCCGATAATCATTGGTTCCGCTTCAGGGTGGTTGATATTGGCAGGGAGCACAGCACGACCGGCCGCAATTTCCTGACGCACCAATTCCGGCGTGATGTCTGTCGCGATGCCGAGTTCCGCACAGTTCATATTCTCACGAATGGCCACATATTCCATTTCCGGAGTGATGATGCCCTGCTTTGCATAATACATCTGAGAAATCTGCCTACCAGCCTTTGCGCGACGCGGCAACGCGATATGCTCGAAACGAAGATGATCGAGCGACTTGTCATCGCGACGCATACGTCCGTATGCTGACGATATTTCCGGCAAAATCTCCGTATCTCCACGTTTTTCAATCCATGCCTCACGCATACGGGGCAGACCTTTTTTGAGATCCACAGCCATATCAGCGTCACTAAACGGGCCACTGGTGTCGTACACCAATACGGGAGCGTTTTTCTCCACCGTTTTTTCGCCGTTTTCCACCTTTACGGTAGGCATAAGTGTAACCTGACGCATTCCCACTCTGATCTCAGGGTAAAGTTGTCCAGGCAAATACACTTTTTTACTGTTCGGAAAGCTGACTTTTATGTTGTTTTCCATAATATGCTGTTCTATTGAATTTCTGTCTGTTAGTCAATATCATTGAGGGTGCGAGACCCTTGCATTTGGCAAAAATAATATTTTTTCCTCCATTTGACGCACAAAATCATCAAAACTGCTCTTTACTTCTTCAAAGAGAATGTTGCGACGACAGGATAATGATCGGAATAAGAAACAGTGTCAACCTTATAACTTATCGGTTGAAAATGTCCGCTATAAAGCATCTGATCAATTCGGAAAAGAAAATTATTCTCATGATAGGTGTTACAATATCCATTGCCCACTTCCGCAAAAGCGTCATTGAGCATCTTTCCTCTAATGGTATGGGTGACATAGGAAACTGGCACATCATTGAAATCTCCGCAAACAATAGTCGGTCCGTCTGATTTTGCCAATTCTTCAGCGATGAGGTCTGCCTGTTTTTCTCTTTTCACATACGCATCGCTCAGTTTCATTTCTATATGCTTAATCGTGGTCTTACGTTCTTCTTTGTCCGCCTTCCTCAACGCCGCAATTTCTGCTTTGTCTATGGCTGTGAGACGGTTCGATTGCAGATGCAGACAAGCCACACGCACCAATTGTCCGCCCACATCCAACTTCACAAACGCCGCCCCCGGGAAACTTGAGTCAATATTGAAATCCTTTGACTCCATGATTTTATATTTGGATAGGACCACCACACCGCAATGACAGGCATCTGTTTTGCTCAAATTCAGATAGGAATATGGATATTCTTTGTCCAAGATGCCCTTTGCATCATCCAAAGTCACTCTTTTTTTGTCTGCAACGTATCCAAACTCCTGCAAACAAACAATATCCGCATCCTGATTTACCACATACTTCAAATGTTCCATTCCTTTTTTGTCCACATTGGAGATAAACAGATTGTAAGAAAGCACTTTCAGTGTTTTGCCTCCGATGTTTTCGCTTTTGTTGGCAGAATGAAACATAAACGAGCGGAAAACATCTGCATGACAAATCGCCATCGCCACAATTGGTATCAACACATATTTTTTGAAATGGAGCAACCACATGAGCAGCGCCAGAATGTTTGCCAAAACGATTCCCGGATACGCCAAGCCCAAATAGGTCGGAATCATCGAGACAGAGGGAGCAACCCATGCAGATGCGGAGCCGACAAGCAAACCCAAAGCCAGCAATACCGTCAATATGATTAGCGGGAATCTGATAATTTTTTTCAACATACCGTTTCTTACTTTTTACCGGCTTTCATCAATTTCTGTTTTTCCTCATCTGTCAAAGAGTCAAATCCAGATCTTTTTATTTTGTCTAAAATGCGGTCGATCTCATCCATTTCCAGTTTTTTCCGCATATTGTAATCTGCATCTTTCTGGTTGAAATGGGAGTTTTCGTAATTGTTCACCACAACCTTCCACTTCGGTTTCCGATTAAACATATTGGAAACTCCATCTAAAACACGTCCAATCCAGGCTGCTATGTTTCTACCTTTTTTATAGTAAAACGTGAAAAGATAGCCAGCCAAGGCACCTCCCAAATGGGCAAAATTACCGCCTGGATTTTCACTGTGCACATTGATGAGACTGATGAGTACCATCACCAAAGCCACCCATTTCACAGCGAACTCACCTATAAGGGCGAATCGCACCTTATAGTCGGGCTGATATGACGCCACAGCCACCAAAAGCGCCATGACGGAAGCAGAAGCGCCACGCAACGACGCATAATGCACATGACTTGAGAACACAGGGAAGAAATTGTAAGACGCAATGAACGTCAGACCTCCCACTAATCCGCCAAAGATATACATGTTGACCATATCGCGGGACGAGAAGAACAAAGCAAAAAGTCTTCCAATCCAGTAGAGCATGAGGATGTTGAAAATGAAGTGTATAAAGTCTTCATGAAGGAACATGTAGGTCACCAATGTCCAAAAACGCGTCAGCGACATTACCCCCTCGGCAGGCAGAGCCAACCATTCGCCCACTCTGAAATGAGATTGAGCAAGGAAAAAAACGACATCAACCAATGCCACCGTCAAGAAAACACCACAGTTGATCAGGATGATTTTCGTCAGCAAATCACCCTCCCTATATAGTTCTTTAATCTCGTCTTTTATGCTGTTTGCCATATTTCGAACTCTTTATGAAAACTTAAAACACTGGACCTCCGTCTTCACCAGATTTTCTCCACATGATAATCAGGAAAATGCCAAAAACGATACCTCCCAAATGCGCCAAATGCGCCACGTTGTCGGAAGAACCAGCAAAAGCGAAATACACTTCCAACAAAGCAAAGAAACCCATCATATATTTGGCCTTTACAGGGACTGGAATAAACATGAAATAAAGCGGCAGGTTTGGAAAGGTCATGGCAAAGCCGATCATCACACCGAACACACCCGCCGAGGCTCCCACCACAAGGCAAGCACGGCTGAGCACCCAGTTTGCAGCCTCCGACATGGTAAGCATACTGCCATCTGGCATACTAATTTTTGCAAGCGGGGAAAGGTCTTCACCCGTAACGCCGCCAAACATATTCAACACTTCCATGGAGTCTTTGCCCAAATACATATAACTCCAAAGAGCCTCCTGCGCCAAAGCACCACCAACGCCACATACAAAATAAAACAAGAGGAAACGCGCTGTGCCCCAATGTTTCTCCATCATGTTGCCAAACATCAGCAGATTGAACATATTGAAGAAGACATGGCTGAAACTGAATCGGTCGTGAAGAAACATATAGGAAACCAATTGAAACGGTTTGAAACTGTCCGTCTCCCAGTAATGCAAAGAGAAAACGTTGAACACATCAACGCCTATTATATGCGTCTTCTCATTGGCCAACACGAACAACCAGACCAAAACATTGATGATTGCCAGATTTTTAACAGCCGGAGCAATATTGCTGAAGAATGAAGGTTCATTACCTGCCATATATGCGAATTTGAAAGGATTGATATAGTGGTTGTATTATGAAAATTGATGCAAAATTAAACATTTTTTAGCGTTTTCAATTTGATATGCGTTATTGAATGGTGTAATTTTGCAAAAAACAGAAAAAAATTTTCATTAAAGATGGCGGGAATGAAAACCTTGGCCAAGCAGACAGCCATATATGGCGTCAGCAGTATTTTGGGCCGATTCTTCAACTGGTGCCTTGCACCATGGTACACGTACGTGCTTGCCAGCCAAAGCGAATTTGGCATTTACACCAACATCTATGCATGGACAGCCTTGCTGATTGCCTTGCTGACCTATGGCATGGAGACGGGTTTTTTCCGATTCATGAACGACAGCGAATATGACCAAAAGAAGGTCTATGGAACCTGCCTCTCTACCGTGGCGACCACCTCAACCATATTCATTTTCCTCATCACCTACGCCGCATCGTTTGTTTCTCAAGCGCTTGGTTATGGTGACCACGGAGACTGGATTGCCATCATGGGTATAACGGTAGCTATCGACGCCTTTTGCTGCATACCGCTCGCCTACTTGAGAAACAACAACCAGCCAGCCACCTTTGCCTTTATCAATCTGGCCATGATTGGGGTGAACATTTTCTTCAACTTGTTCTTCCTGCTTTTCTGCCCTATGCTGGTCAATTTGTGTCCGTCTCTCATGGGCTGGTACGACGCAAGTTACAGTGTGGGATACGTTTTTGTAGCCAACCTTATCTCCACTTTGGCAAAATTGGCCATGCTGGCAGCCAAAGGATCCATGGGGAAGGCTGTATGGGGATTTCACCAACCTATTTTCAGCAAATTGCTCCACTACTCCCTGCCTTTGCTTGTTCTCAGCGTAGCAGGTATCATGAATCAGACGCTCGACAAGATTTTATTTCCGTTCCTATACGAAGGTGAAGACAGTTTCCACCAGCAAGGCATCTACGGAGCCTGCTTTAAACTGGCGATGGTAATGATGATGTTCACCCAGGCATTCCGCTATGCTTACGAACCATTCGTGTTTGCCCGCAACAAGGAAGACAAGAAAGCCCAATCTGCCGAGGCCACAAAGTTTTTCGTCATCTTCAGCATCATCATCATTCTTGGCATGCTGTTGTTCATAGAATTCATTAAATTCGCCATCAGTCCAGATTATTGGGAAGGGTTGTCCATCGTACCTGTTGTCTTGGTGTCCTACCTTTTTCAAGGCATCTATTTCAACCTCTCCATTTGGTATAAACTGACCGACCGCACCCATTTCGGCGCGTATTTCTCACTGGCAGGCCTCGTCATCACACTGGTGTTGAACGTGCTTTTGGTGCCGGCAATCAGTTATATGGGTTGTGCGTTGGCTTCTTTAGCCTGCTTCATCGTCATTACGTTATTGTCTTACATCTACGGACAGAGATTCTATCCGATACCGTATCAAATCAAACGCATCGCGCTTTACATGCTCGGCGGAGCGGCCATCATCGCCATCAGCAGAATCTCACCTTTCCAAATCGATGGTTGCAGTTCCTGGCACGAACTGATTTCAGCGGAAAAAATCTGGACTTCCACACTTCCTTGCGTTCTGAGCAACATCGTGCTGATTTCGCTGTTTATAGCCGCAGTGCTGAAATTCGACCTTCCCGTTAGTTCAATACCCGTTGTCGGAAAGTTCTTCAGAAAAAAATAATATATGGACATACTCCTCCCCCCAGCCTTAGAAAAAGGCGACAAAATCGTCATCATCTCTCCATCTTCTGCCCTTGCCGACGCAAGTATTGTGGAAGGTGCCAAACAAACCCTTGAAAAATGGGGGTTCAGCGTTGAAGTGGCCCCACACGCCTTAGGGAAAGCCGGGCATTTCGCCGGAACAGACGACGAACGACGCGCGGATCTGACTGACGCTCTCCGCCGCGAAGACGTAAAATGCATTCTTTGCAGCCGAGGTGGCTATGGCGCCATGCGTCTGTTGGAAGAAGCCGAACTCACTTTATTGCAAAAACATCCCAAATGGTTGATCGGATTCAGCGACATCACAGCCCTGCACGCATCTATCACCAACCAAGGATGCTGTTCTCTTCACGCCCCTATGGCGAAAGCATTGGCCCACTCGCACTCGCAAAAGAGCACACTGACCGCCATGAAGAAGATTCTAATGGGAACTGGGTCCATGACCTATGAAGTAAAGGCAAACAAACACAACATTTCAGGCGAGGCTGAAGGACGTCTGTTTGGCGGCAACCTCTCATTGTTGTATGCTTTGCAGGGTACACCCTATCAATTCCCAATAGAAAAAGGCGATATTTTATTCATTGAAGACTTGAGCGAAAAACTCTACCATATCGACCGCATGATGCACAACCTGCGTCTCAGCGGAATGCTCGGCAAAATCGGAGGTTTGATTGTAGGCACGTTTTCCGATATAACACCAAATCCGAATTTCGGCCAAACGTTGGAAGATATCATGCTCGCTTCCGTTAAAGGGTACAACATCCCAGTTTGTTTCGGTTTCCCGGTCGGGCACGAGGGGAAAAATGTGCCATTGATAGAGGGTGCGCGCGTCCGCCTCACCGTCAACGCAGAAAAAAGCACTTTAGTTCAAAAATAATGTGTACTGATTTCCAGCATCATAAAACAAAAACAGCAAAAAGATAAAAAATATTCGTTCAAAGATTTGGTGAAACGGAAAATAAGTTCTAACTTTGCATCGCAAACGAGAAATCGAGAGCAGACATAAAGGACAAACAACGAAAGTTGAGAGTTTTAATGGTGCGGTAGTTCAGCTGGTTAGAATACATGCCTGTCACGCATGGGGTCACGGGTTCGAGTCCCGTCCGCACCGCGAAATGAGATTTAAACTAAGGTTTGAATCTCATTTTTCGTTTTCCACGACTGGGAGAGCACAGTTGATATGGAGAACTCACAGATACCAATGGCAGAGAGCAACTATTACGGAATTCTTTCGAGTCCATTTTTAACCAATCTAGTTTTTCCCGTAAAATTTGAAATGATAAAGAAAATTTTATTCATCCCCTTTATGTTTATTGCTGTAGGTTGCAGCATCAGTCCAAATGAGAATTTGGCAGGGGGAAAAGACACCGTGGAGGTTTACGATTCGGTAGTTTGGCCACAACCGTCAGAACCTACATGAAAAGACAGATATACAGAGGACATTCCTTTTGAAGACGACACCCTTCCACGTCCCTTGGGACGGGAAATCATCGACACAACTGAAGACGGAAAGATCATGTACCGCTATGTCAACGGGAATGACACCTCTGAAATCTTTTGGAGATACGAAGACATCCATTAGGTTGGAGGTATTAGTTTAAGAAACGCCCCGAATCGTCATGATTTGGGGCGTTCTTTTTTTACCGACATTATTTGTGCGACACACTGCAATCAGTCTTCTTTTGGAGCAGGAGTTTTTGTCACATCAAAGCCTTTTCCGTTCCACTTCAAGAGGTAAACAGAATCCTTGCTTTTTGGCATACAATTTTTGTCTGCATTCAAGTCCAACACGATATCTTTTCCTTTTCTCGGCAAAACGCATTCCATGTGGTTGGGGTTTGCAATCTCCAATTGGAAAGGTTGTTCAATCGGATCCAACATTTTTGTGCTGGCATTATAACTGAAGAAAAGAAGATATGCTGTACAGTCGTATGCAACGTCGCTAATACAATCGTGGCTGTGGCTGTATAATGCTACTGTGATTTTGCCATCAGCACCTTTCCAATAGCAGCAATCGTAGGTCCACCCTCCTGCTCCTTCCTCGAAATGATGTGCATAGCCATTCTTCTCATCAACCTCAAAAAAATCTCGGTCATTCAAAACCGACTCAACAGTCTCTCCGTATTTGACGACGCCATCCGACCCCATGTAAAGTGAGTTTGCGAAATTACGAGCACCAACACCGCCGTAAACCTTCCAACTTTTGCTTTTCATTCGCTCATATTCCTCTCCCTGATTGGTGCGGAGTTTCAATTTTGCAAGATCCTCTTCCTCTGGATTTCCATTCTGAGATTCAACCGCATTATTGGCAACAGATTCTGCTGGAGATGTTGCAGATGCCACTTCTTCTGTTGGAGCAGAAGTCGTCGCATTTTCATTTCCCAATTTGGATGTTTGCTGGGGCTGTTGGGTACATGCTGCAAACATGAGCATGAATACCACAGGAACAAAAATTTTTTTCATTTTATGGTTTTGTAGTGATTTGTTTAATATTCTAAATTCTGTGTACAAATATACGCAAAGATAATGCTTTGCGACATCTCATAAAAGAGGGGGACACTTTTCTTTTGCCAACGATTTTCTACGAATAATACAAATTTATTGGATGATAACTCACAAGAACCGGATATCCCGATGTGAGTCGATGGATCTCTGCCGCAATCGCCTTCGTATCCATACCTGTATGGTAATCAGCTTCATATTCATCGAGCATACCTTTGATGCCTTCTGCGCTGAGTGTCATATCGATGTTGAAACGAACAGCCACACTGCCATACGGCGAAGTTTAGCTGCACTCGGCATAGCCTTCAAGCAAGCTTGAGGCTCTGCTCTCGTTGGCACAAACATTCCAAGGAGAATTATATTTTCTTTTCTCATCGCTGCGAATCTTCAGTTTCAGATTCTTCACGTCATACACCCATGCAAGGATGACAGAATGAAAGGTGGAATCCATGCCGTTCATATTCCTATCAAGATACTTGTTTCTAAGCATGCCAAGAAAATGTAAAAAACAACTAATTGTCAGTGCTTTTGCCATGTCGTTCAGAAGATTTACCTACAAAGATAAGGAAAAAGTTTTAAACAAACACCTAAGAACCAACCAGTAAGATAGAACAAGCAGCCAAACACAGAAAAGAGCGAAGCCTAAATGCAAAAAAAAGAGCAGGACATCCTCCTGCTCTTTCTGAATCTTAGAAGTTTAAATATTAGCGTCAGTTTATTTTTTCCATAATACCATGGCAACTATTGAGCCATCTTTCTCTACCATGAGATATAGACAGTTTTTGCCAATAACATATTCGCCCTTCATATATTCCTTTCCACCTTCGTAAAGGATCAAGTTGTCTCCTTTGATGACATACTTGCCCGTCGCTTTTTTCGTTGTTTTTCCAAACAAGCTTTCTTCGATATCAACCAAGCCGTTTTTCTTGAAATCGAAGTTTATGCTGACCATTCCCATAGCATTCACACTATACTTCCCTAAAAAAGTTTTACCAGCATTCAGGTTTTCATTCTTTCCATTGGTGTCCTTCTTAGTCAGCTCGAAAATCATACTAATTGGAAGAAGTTCCAAGAGTTCTTTGTTCTGGTTACATTCCACCAAAGCTTTGTTGCCTTCTTTTGTGAATGTAAGTCTCAAAGAGTCGCAAGCATAGCCTTTAATGAAGTCTTCATCCGATTGCCCGCCAACTTCCTCTCGGACTTTATCAAGTTTCTGTTTAAAAGCTTCCACTTGTTCCTTATCTCGGACAAGCACAAGTTCTTCACCTTTACTTTGATATGTTCCGCTGACAGTATCATTACAAAAAAATGTTCCGTCGCTCTTAAACTGGATGCTGGAAGCCCCTCCCAAAATACCGAACATAAGGTTTACGGATTCGCTGCGCTCTTTTGGCAGATAATAATAGTTGCGGACATTCCATGTGCCCACTAAGTCTGCTGCAAAACCAGCAAAAGATAAAACGGCAAAAGATGCAGTCAAAATAAGTTTTCTGATCATAAGTTTTAGTTATCTATGTCTTTTCATACATAATACAATAAATGTGCCATATTCATGAGCAATCACAACAAATGCAAACACCAGGAAGAAGAACTGTATCCACTCACAAAAAAAAGGAACCGAAACTAATCGATTCCTTTTGTAACATCGTTTGAGCCGAGAGCGGGACTCGAACCCGCGACCCACGCATTACGAATGCGTTGCTCTACCAACTGAGCCATATCGGCAACAAATGATTTTCTTTGCTGTGCAAAAGTATAGTATTTTTTTCGTTTTCCAAGCAGAAGACTCGAAATTTTCTTACATTTCGTTTTCCTTCATTCGCTCTGCATTTTCCGCCACAATGAGGTGGTCTATGCAATCTTGAATCTCTCCGTCCATGAAAGCCGGCAAATTGTAGATGGTGTAATTGATACGATGGTCTGTAATTCGCCCCTGCGGATAATTGTAGGTTCTAATCTTTGCCGAACGGTCGCCGGTGCTGACCATTGTTTTACGACGTGACGCTATATCATCCACATATTTCTGATGCTCACGGTCATATATGTAAGAACGCAGACGGGTTAACGCACGTTCCTTGTTTTTTGGCTGGTCTCGCGTTTCGGTACACTCAATCAAAATCTCCTCCACCTGACCTGTTATCGGACTTTTCCACGGATAACGCAAACGCACACCCGATTCCACCTTGTTGACGTTCTGGCCTCCTGCACCACCCGAACGGAAGGTGTCCCACTTGATCAAGCCTTCAGCAATCTCCACGTCAAAAGGCTGCGCTTCTGGCAATACGGCCACAGATGCGGCAGAAGTATGCACACGCCCCTGCGTTTCCGTCGCAGGCACACGCTGTACACGATGCACACCACTTTCATATTTCATGGTGCCATACACCTTGTCGCCACTCACATTAAACACGATTTCCTTGTAACCACCCGCTGTTCCCTCCGTAAAACTCGACACAGAGATGTTCCAACCTTTTATTTCACAATACTTGGAATACATACGGAAAAGGTCGCCCGCAAACAAAGCCGCCTCGTCTCCACCCGTACCTCCGCGGATTTCCACAATAGCGTTGCGCGCGTCTTCCGGATCAGAAGGGATGAGCGCCAGTTTGATATCCTCCTCCATGGCAGGAATCTTGGCTGTGAGATCTTGCAATTCCGCCTTCGCCATTTCCAACATTTCCGCATCCGTTTCTACATCGAGAACCTCTTTTGCCTCGGCTATGTTGTCGAGCGTTTTCTTATACTCGTTTTTCAACGCCACAATGTGTTCCAGATCGGAATACTCTTTGTTGAGTTTCACAAAGCGTTTCATGTCGGCGATGACAGCCGGGTCTGTAATCAATGTAGAGATTTCCTTGAAACGGGCTTCAAGGTCGGTCAGTTTTTCTAAAAGAGAAGACATGCGGAGAACTGTTTTCTAAATGTATAACTAATAAGGGAAGGAAGCCAACCCACCTGCAAAGATACAAAAAAAACCTGCCCGCAACAAGTTTGCCCCTCATCCGCCCTCCCGAAATTTCAATTTGGCAGAAAAAAGGACAAAAAAATTATATATTTTCATTTTTATCGACCTAAAATTGATAATTTCAGCGTCAAAACTTGGAAGATTGGCAAAAAAAGAAGTAAATTTGCACCACAAAACAAAAGAAATAGAAATTTCAACGAAAAAAGCAAAAGCAATATGGCAACAATAGCTTCAGCACAGATTCTAACTTCTCTAATTCTACTCTTGCGATGCAAGGGGGAGTGAGAGTTTGTGGCCAAAGCGATACGAAATACGAAAGCCTTTCTCACTTCCCAATGAGAAAGGCTTTTCTTATTATTACGCCATTCGGCGATTTTTCTATCAACCTAATTTTGAATTAATTAAAAAAGACAAACAATATGTCAGACAGACTGTACATTTTCGACACCACCCTGCGCGACGGAGAACAAGTCCCAGGATGCCAGCTGAACACCGTAGAGAAAATCGAAGTGGCAAAGGCGCTGGAATTGCTCGGAGTTGACATCATCGAGGCTGGTTTCCCAATCTCCAGCCCTGGCGATTTCCACTCGGTAGAGGAAATCTCAAAAGCCGTCACTTGGCCTACTATATGCGCACTCACCCGTGCCGTTCAAAAAGACATCGACGTGGCAGCAGACGCCCTCAAATTCGCTAAAAACAAACGCATCCACACTGGTATCGGCGTTTCAGAATCGCATATCCGCTACAAGTTCAACTCAACTCCTGAGGAGATCATCGAACGTGCAGTGGCAGCAACAAAATATGCCAAAAAGTATGTGGAAGATGTTGAATTCTACTGCGAAGACGCAGGGCGTGCCGACAACGAATATTTGGCTCGCGTGGTGGAAGCCGTCATCAAAGCCGGAGCCACAGTAGTCAACATTCCCGACACCACCGGTTACTGTCTGCCACAGGAATACGGTGCAAAAATCAAATATCTGATGGATCATGTGGATGGCATTCACAACGCACGTCTTTCAACCCACTGCCACAACGACCTTGGTATGGCCACAGCCAACACCATTTCGGGTGTGCTCAATGGCGCACGCCAGGTGGAAGTAACCATCAACGGTATCGGCGAACGAGCAGGTAACACTGCCTTGGAAGAAGTCGGCATGATCTTGCGCTGCCATAAAGACATCGACATCGACACCAACCTCAACACCCAACACATCCACCATGTTAGCACTATGGTTTCCAGCTTGATGAACATGCCTATCCAGCCAAACAAAGCCATCGTGGGCCGCAACGCTTTCGCTCACAGCTCGGGCATTCACCAAGACGGTGTGTTGAAAAACAAAGACACTTACGAAATCATCGACCCTAAAGATGTGGGTATCGACAATAACGAAATCATCTTGACAGCCCGCAGCGGACGCGCAGCCTTGAAGCACCGCCTGCACGTGCTCGGTGTTGACCTCAGCGATCAAAACAAGCTCGATGAAATTTATAAAGCATTCCTTGACTTGGCCGACAAAAAGAAAGAAATCAACGACGACGACATTCTGATGCTCGCAGGTCGCGACCGCGTAGCCGGACAGCGCATCAAGATCGACTACCTCCAGGTCACCTCCGGCGTGGGCTTGAGACCTATCGCTTCCATCGGCCTCGACATCGCAGGCGAGAAGTTTGAAGGTGCCGCCAACGGTAACGGTCCTGTTGATGCCGCCATCAACGCCATCAAGAAGATCATCAACCGCAAGATGACGCTCCAAGACATCCTCATCCAAAACATCACAAAAGGAAGCGGCGATCTTGGGAAAGTGCACATGCAGGTGGAATGCGACGGCATAACCTACCAAGGATTCTCTGCCAATACCGACATCGTAGCAGCATCGGCAGAAGCCTACATCGACGCAATTAATAAGTTTGTGCATTGAGCTTTGAGCATTGAGCAATTTCATTAGATAAATACAAAAAAATTACATATAAAATGAATACGTTATTCGACAAAATTTGGGATAAGCACGTGGTTCAGATCGTAGAAGACGGACCAACACAGCTCTACATCGATCGTCTTTACTGCCACGAAGTAACTTCTCCGCAGGCTTTCGCAGGCATGCGTGAACGCGGTTTGAAATGCTTCCGCCCAGACCATATTGTCTGCATGCCAGACCACAACACCCCAACTCACGACCAGGACAAACCTATTGAAGACCCAGTTTCACGCAAGCAGGTTGACACTCTCGCAAAGAACACAGCCGACTTCGGATTGACACACTTCGGCATGATGGACCCTAAAAACGGTATCATCCACGTCGTTGGTCCAGAACGTGGTCTTTCTCTTCCCGGCATGACCATCGTATGCGGCGACAGCCACACTTCAACCCACGGAGCCATGGGTGCTGTTGCATTCGGTATCGGCACATCTGAAGTGGAAATGGTTATGGCATCACAGTGCATCCTTCAATCTAAGCCAAAATCAATGCGTATCAGCGTTGAAGGCCAGCTCAAGAAGGGCGTTACTGCAAAAGACGTCGCACTCTACATCATGAGCAAGATGAGCACCTCTGGCGCAACAGGCTATTTCGTTGAATATGCAGGTTCTGCAGTTAAGAGTCTCAGCATGGAAGGCCGTCTCACCCTCAGCAACCTCACTATCGAAATGGGCGCTCGTGGCGGTTTCATCGCACCAGACGAAGTCACATTTGAATACCTCAAGGGCCGTGAATACGCACCAAAGGGAGAAGAATGGGACAAAGCAGTCGCTTACTGGAGCACGCTCAAGAGCGGTGATGACGCAGTATTCGACAAAGACATCAAGTTTGACGCTGCCGACATCGAGCCAATGGTAACCTACGGAACCAACCCAGGCATGGGCATGGGCATCAGCCAGCACATTCCAACTCTCGACACCATCGACGCAGCCGGTCAGATCTCTTATAAGAAGAGCCTTGAATATATGGGCTTCGCACCAGGCGACAGCCTCCTCGGCAAAAAAGTGGACTATGTATTCTGCGGTTCTTGCACCAATGGCCGTATTGAAGACTTCCGCGCATTCGCCTCTATCGTAAAAGGCAAGAAGAAAGCCGACAACGTGATTTGCTGGCTCGTTCCTGGTTCTTGGATGGTAGATCAGCAGATCCGCGAAGAAGGTCTTGACAAGATTTTTGAAGCTGCCGGTTTCGAACTCCGTCAACCAGGCTGCTCTGCTTGTCTCGCCATGAACGACGACAAGATTCCTGCAGGCAAACTTTCGGTTTCAACTTCAAACCGTAACTTCGAAGGCCGTCAGGGACCAGGCGCTCGCACCGTCCTCGCCAGCCCACTCGTAGCCGCAGCTGCAGCAGTCACAGGTGTGATCACCGACCCAAGAACAATGATGTAATACCTCCGGACACACATCATTTTTGTTAAACCATTAAGACAAAAGAAAGATGAAAGAAAAATTCGATATCATCACCAGCACATGTGTGCCTCTTCCACTTGAAAATGTGGACACCGACCAGATCATTCCAGCACGTTTCTTGAAGGCTACCGACAAGAACGGTTTCGGCGAAAACCTTTTCCGCGACTGGCGCTACGACAAAAACGGAAACCCAATCAAGGATTTCGTGCTCAACGATCCAACCTACGGAGGTTGCATCCTCGTAGCCGGCAAGAACTTTGGCAGCGGCTCAAGCCGTGAACACGCAGCATGGGCCATCGCAGGTTACGGATTCCGCGTGGTTATCTCAAGCTTCTTCGCCGACATCCACAAAAACAACGAGCTCAACAACTTCGTTCTTCCTGTAGTGGTTTCTGAAGGCTTCCTTGCAGAACTCTTCGCAAGCATCAACAGCAACCCTAAAATGGAAGTTAAGGTTGACCTCCCTAACCAGACAGTAACCAACCTCGCAACCGGCAAGAGCGAAAAGTTTGAAATCAACGGATACAAGAAATACTGCTTGATGAACGCCCTCGACGACATCGACTTCTTGTTGGAAAACAAAGACAAGATTGAGGCATGGGAAAAGAAAGCACAGAACGCCTAAGATACAGCATTGAAATAATGGACACAACACTCCGCGACGGTGAACAAACCAGCGGAGTGAGTTTTGTGCCCCACGAAAAACTCATTCTCTGCCGCACACTGTTGCAGGAAGTGGGCGTGGACCGCATTGAAGTGGCCTCTGCCCGCGTGAGCGACGGTGAGAAAGAAGCGGTGAAGAAAATCTGCCAATGGGCGGAAAAAGAAGGTCTGCTCAACCGCATTGAAGTGCTCGGATTTGTCGATGGACACGCCAGTCTCGACTGGATTCACGACACAGGATGCAAAAACATCAACCTGCTCACCAAAGGCTCTCTGCTCCACTGCACACAGCAGTTGAAGAAAACTCCCGAAGAACATTTGGCCGGCATCAAAGACAGCATCGCGTATGCGCACCAACTGGGCATAGATGTGAACATCTACCTGGAAGACTGGAGCAACGGCATCAAAAACAGCCCCGACTACGTCTTCTTTATGATGGACAACCTGCGCGACTGCGGCATCAAGCACTTTATGCTGCCAGACACACTCGGCATCCTCACTCCCGACAATGCCAAAGAAGGTGTGAAACTGATGACAGACCGATACCCCGATCTGAAATTCGACTTCCATGCGCACAACGACTACGACCTGGCTGTAGCCAATGCCATGGCGGCTGTCAGCGCTGGGGCAACCGGGCTGCACACCACCATCAACGGATTGGGTGAACGTGCCGGCAACGCACCTCTTGCCAGTGTTCAAGCGGCATTGCACGACCACTACAACGCAGCAACCAACATCAAAGAGGAAAAACTGACTGAGGTCAGCCACCTCGTTGAATCGTATTGTGGCATCGCCATTCCACCAAACAAACCTGTGGTGGGCGACAGCGTTTTCACACAAGTGGCGGGCGTACATGCCGACGGAGACAACAAAGCAGGACTTTACATGAACAACCTGCTTCCCGAACGCTTCGGAAGGAAACGAGAATACGCACTCGGGAAAAACAGTGGCAAAGCCAACATCCTTCGCAATCTCGAAGAATTAGGCTTGGCACTAACCCCAGAACAGACCAAGGCTGTCACACAACGCGTGATTGAGCTCGGAGACAAAAAAGAGCTCGTCACACCGGAAGACCTGCCATACATCGTAGCCGACGTGGTGAAACACAGCGCCAACGACGACAGGGTGAAACTCGACAGTTACCTCGTCAGCACCTCATACGGGCTGAAACCTCTTGCCAGCGTGCGTGTGGAGATAAATGGAGTATGCTACGAGGAAACAGCCACCGGCGATGGTCAGTACGATGCTTTCGTAAGAGCCGTGCGTCACATCTACCGCGAAAAGTTGAACCGCAAATTCCCTTGGCTCACCAACTATGCGGTGTCCATTCCACCAGGCGGACGCACCGACGCTTTGGTTCAGACCAGTATTTCGTGGACATTTGAAGGCAAAAGTTACCGCACACGCGGACTCGACGCCGACCAAATGGAGGCGGCCATAAAAGCCACCATTAAAATGCTCAACCTCATAGAAGACCTCTATGACCAGGCATCAGAGCAGACAAAAGAAGACTAACTTCAAGAATAAAAAAACATAAAAAGATAAAGCAAAATGGATTTTAAAATCGCAGTATTGCCAGGTGATGGCATCGGCCCAGAAATCTCAGAACAGGGCGTGAACGTAATGACTGCCGTTTGCAACAAGTTTGGCCACAAGGTCAGCTACGAATACGCCATCTGCGGCGCAGACGCAATCGACAAAGTTGGGGACCCATTCCCAGAAGAAACCTTCAAGAAATGTATGGACGCAGACGCTGTCCTCTTCTCTGCAGTAGGCGACCCAAAATTCGACAACAATCCAAATGCTAAGGTCCGTCCTGAACAGGGTTTGTTGGCAATGCGTAAGAAACTCGGTTTGTTCGCAAACATCCGTCCAATCGAGACCTTCGACTGCCTTGTCCACAAAAGCCCATTGAAAGACGAATTGGTAAGAGGCGCAGACTTCATCTGCATCCGCGAATTGACTGGTGGTATGTATTTCGGCGAAAAGAAAGAAGGCGTTGACTACGCTTACGACACCAACGCATACAGCCGCGAAGAAGTAGTCCGCATTTTGAAGGAAGCATACAAATACGCACAGCAGCGCAACAAACACCTTACCGTTGTAGATAAGGCCAACGTTTTGGCTTCTTCTCGTTTGTGGAGAGCTGTTGCTCAGGAAATGGCTCCACAATATCCTGATGTGAAAACCGACTTCATGTATGTTGACAACGCATCTATGCGCATGATTCAAGAGCCTAAGTTCTTCGACGTTATGGTAACCGAAAACACATTCGGTGACATCCTTACCGACGAAGGCTCATGCATCACAGGTTCTATGGGCTTGCTTCCATCGGCATCTACAGGTGAGCACACTCCTGTATTTGAGCCAATCCACGGTTCATGGCCACAGGCAAAGGGATTGAACATCGCAAACCCATTGGCTCAGATTCTCTCTGTTGCCATGTTGTTTGAATACTTCGGTCTTAAAGCAGAAGGCAAGATTATCCGTGAAGCCGTAAACGCTTCTCTCGATGCTAACGTACGCACTCCTGAAATCCAGGTTGAAGGTGGTGCAAAATATGGCACCAAAGAAGTAGGCGCTTGGATTGTTGACTACATCAACAAGAAGTAAGCAAAATAATCTTAAGGATTATTTTACAACATACTGGGGTGCATCATAGAAATATGATGCGCCTTTTTTATTTATCTATTTCTCTTTTGAAAGGTTCATAAGACCGCTTACCACTATCTTCCACAGTAAGTTTAATGCAATCTGCCAAATCAACCTTTGCCATGACCTCTCCAAAGTAGGCCTTACGAACAGATACGCTTATCGTATCTCCATGAGGCAGCATCAGGTCTATTTGATGGAGTATGCTTTTTCTGTGCATTGGGATTCAATGCATTCGCATAAGGATCAACCTTCTGAAAAATCATTTACCAATTCTTAGAAGTTGTTTAAATTTTTGTTGGAGATTTTTATATGTGTATTTTTCAGGATGTTTTGAAGAGAATCTGAAAGGAGCAATGGATGTCCATTGTGACTGAAGATTCACTCAAAACAGACGAAAAAGACCTATAAAAAGCCCAAAAGAAGCAGTTCGCAAGAATTTAAACAGCTTCTTAATATGAAATAAAGGATTGTGGGAAAGATGGCAATCTCAATAAGTGTATATATCATAAAAAGAAAAATCAATCATAATACTCCAATTCGTGAACGAAAGCAGTGTCAAACGCTCCATTCTCAATATTTATCTGTTCAATGTAATTTCCTTTCTCATCGTATTTATACGAAGATTCCGACGAAACAATGATTTCTCCGTTCGCTCCAAAACTGGTCCATTTCAGCAGATTGTCTTGGGAATCATAATCGGACTCATACCGGGCGACTATTTCCCCTTTGGCATTCAAAAGTGTGCGCAAAACCTCCAACCCATGGTCGTTTTTTCGATATACGTTCTGGCTCACGAATTCACCATCCGGCCCATATTCCGTCATGGAAATCATGTTCCCCCTTTCGTCATATTGCATCTCCATTTTTGAATTCATAGATGCATCTTGCTCGTATTCCGAGGAGAAATTCACATGGTTTCCTGCCGCATCATAAGAGCTTTCCGAACGGGACAGCACGCTGCAGGTTCCGTTAATATACACATAAGTGACACCTCTCACAAGATGATTGCTCTCATCGTATGTCCCCACCCATTTCTGTGCCACAGTGGCGTCTTCTCCGTATGTAAGTTCTTCTATATTATTCAATCCGGTCTCATCATATTTGTTTTCCGTTTGCAAAAAGTCATTATAGAAAGTCTTGGTCAGTTTGTTCTTTTCATTGTATTCAAACACATAATGCTCACACACATTCCCCTTGCTGGTATATGAGGTGAATTCCGTGAGATAGCCTTCAGGGGAATAAGTCCAGACGGACTCCAGACAAGATTTTAAGAGACCACCCTCCGAGCAATATGCCTGATACCGTTTCACGCGCTTAACACCATTATAGAAATGATCGTCTTCCGCCTTGGTAGCCGGCAGGCCTACCACAGGTTCTATTTCATCAGAAACAGTCTCCTTATCTTCATTTGCAAAAGAAAACAAGCCTGCAATTTTATCTATTATACCCATATAAAAGTCGAAATGATAAATATCACAAATATAAACAAAAAAGAGTAGTTTGCGAAGTCGTCTGCTAATATTCGGCCAAAAAGCATTATCTTTGTATAAAAAAAGAATACGACATGCAACACACCAGTGCTGAACGCATTTTGCAAGAACACAACATTAAACCGACAGCCAACAGACTGCTGGTATTCAGCACGCTGCAAAAAGCAGAAAACGCGCTTTCTATGACCGACATAGAAGACATACTGGAGACGATAGACAAAAGCTCCATCTCTCGTTGCTTGTCTCTTTTCGGCACACATCACCTTATCCACGAAATTGAAGACGGTAGCGGATCTGTAAAATACGAAATCTGCAACGCACACCACGACGAAGAGCATCACAACGACATGCACACTCATTTCCACTGCACAATCTGCCAACAGACATACTGCCTTAAGGAAATCGAGGTTCCAAAGGTCTCGCTGCCCCAAGGCTACACCGCCATTAGTCTCAACTACGTCATCAAGGGTATATGTCCGGATTGCCAATCCAAGAATAAAAATATTTAAGCAGAAATAACTAAAACAGATACAATCTGAAAGGCAAACGCTTGTTTTTACTTTCATTTTGTAACAAAAACAAAAAATCATCGGCATCACAAGCCTATTATTGTATGCTGGAGTGTATTCTTTTTCTAACTTTGCATTGTCAAAAGGGAAAAACGAATCACCAAACGCTTCCCACCAAAAGAATATAAAAATAAAAAGTCAAACAATTAAAACGATAGTTTATGGCATCATTGAGATTTAAGATGGTGAAAGAAGCCTTCCAGAAACGTCCTTACGAACTGGAGACTCCAGCAGAACGTCCTTCAGAATTTTTTGCGAAGTACGTTTTCAACAAGCAGAAAATGTTCAAATACCTTCCTTTGAACGTATATAATAAGATGATCGACGTCATCGAAAACGGTGCGCCACTCGATCGTGCCATCGCAGACGAAGTTGCTAAAGGCATGAAGGCCTGGGCAACAGAACTCGGAGCAACACACTGCACACACTGGTTCCAGCCTCTTACTGAAGGAACTGCAGAAAAGCACGACTCTTTCCTTGAACACGACTGGAAAGGTGGCATGATTGAAGACTTCGGCGGCAAGGAACTTGTTCAGCAGGAACCAGACGCATCTTCATTCCCATCAGGTGGTATCCGTTCTACTTTCGAAGCCCGTGGTTACTCGGCTTGGGATCCATCATCACCAGTATTCGTCATCGGCGACACTTTGATGATTCCTACCGTGTTCGTATCATACACCGGTGAAGCACTCGACTACAAAGTGCCTTTGAAGAAAGCCCTTGCTGCTGTCAACAAAGCAGGTACAGCAGTTGCAAAACTCTTCAACCCAGAAGTTAAGAAGGTTACTGCCAACCTCGGTTGGGAACAGGAATACTTCCTCATCGACGAAGACCTCTTCGCTGCTCGCCCAGACTTGCTCCTTACTGGTCGCACACTCATGGGACACAACTCAGCAAAGAACCAGCAGATGGAAGACCACTACTTCGGTTCAATTCCTGAACGTGTGGCTGCATTCATGCGCGACTTGGAAATCCAGGCGCTCGAACTCGGCATCCCTTGCAAGACTCGTCACAACGAAGTTGCTCCTAACCAGTTTGAAATCGCTCCTATTTTCGAAGAATGCAACTTGGCGGTTGACCACAACATGCTCCTTATGAGCTTGATGAAGAAAATCGCACGCAAACACGGTTTCCGTTGCCTTCTCCACGAAAAACCATTCGATGGTGTCAACGGTTCTGGTAAGCACAACAACTGGAGTTTGACTACAGACACAGGCATCCTCTTGCACGCTCCAGGCAAAGACGCAGAAAGCACTCTTCGTTTCGCAACCTTCATCGTTGAGACTTTGATGGGTGTTTACAAGCACAACGGCCTTCTTAAAGCCAGCATCATGAGCGCAACCAACGCTCACCGTCTTGGCGCTAACGAGGCCCCTCCTGCAATCATCTCTTCATTCCTTGGCTCTTCATTGACCAACTTGCTCGACCACATCGAAAAGAATGACACAGAAGACATCCTTAAGATGAGCGGCAAGAAGGGTTACAAACTCGATATCCCTCAGATTCCTGAACTTATCATCGACAACACCGACCGTAACCGCACTTCTCCATTCGCGTTCACAGGTAACCGTTTTGAGTTCCGTGCTGTAGGTTCTGAAGCAAACTGCGCATCAGCAATGATCGCCCTCAACACAGCAGTTGCAGAAGCACTCACTAACTTCAAGACTCGTGTTGACGCCCTCATCGAAGGTGGTAAGAACAAAGAAACTGCTATCCTCGAAGTTTTGCGCGAAGACATCAAGACTTGCAAGCCTATCCACTTCGATGGTAACGGTTACAGCGACGAATGGCAGGCTGAAGCTGCAAAACGCGGTCTCGACTGCGAAAAGAGCTGCCCTATCATCTTCGACAACTACTTGAGCGAATCAAGCATCAAGATGTTCCACGACATGAAAGTCATGGAAAAGAACGAGCTTGAAGCACGTAACGAAATCAAGTGGGAAACTTACACCAAGAAAATCCAGATTGAAGCCCGTGTATTCGGCGACTTGGCTACCAACCACATCATTCCTATGGCTACCAAGTACCAGAGCTCACTCATCGACAATGTGACTAAGCTCCAGGCTATCTTCCCTGCAGAAGAAGCAAAGAAGCTCAGCGCTAACAATATCGACCTCATCAAGCGCATCGCTGAACACAACAACTTCATCTCTGAAAACGTGATCAAGTTGGTCAACGCCCGCAAGGTGGCAAACAAGATTGAAAGTGAACGTGAAAAAGCCATCGCTTACCACGACACTGTAGAACCAATCATGTTCGCTGTTCGTTACCACATCGACAAACTCGAAGAAATTGTGGAAGACGAAATGTGGTCACTCCCTAAATATCGCGAAATGCTCTTCATCAGATAAGCAAATTGTTTGATTTTTAATAACTGCTAATGCAAGACCGCCCCGCGCTATCTTTCAGCGCGGGGCGGTTTGTTTTTTTATTTCATATACGTCATTCAACGACCTTGTCAAATGACTGGGTGATTACAATTTGTTGGCATGTTTAAGGACATGAGCCTGAAGATAAAAAGACAAATCCTCAATAATATTGCTGCAATGGTCCCCAATTCTCTCCATACGCCTTGTCAGAAGTGAAAGGCTGATACAACGCGTCGCCGATTCGGTATGGTTGGCTGTGTATTCTGCGATTTTGTCTAAAGACACACGATAAAAATGGTCAACAAATCTTGCAACTATTATGAAACATTCCATTCATAGTTTTGCAAACAAAAAAAAGAAAGAATATGAAATATGCAAAAATATCTCTATTGATAGCATTCTCTATCATTTTCATGTGCAGTTATGTCAACATTTCCGAGGGAAACCGCAAACTGATATCCGACCCTTATAACGTCAGTCCACTCATGTGTTCTTATGTCAATGACTTGATCGTTAACGGATGCGACACTATTGAATCCTTACAGAATATCAATTGCTGCAAAGATCCCGGCTGCAAATTCCATTCATCCTACTAAAATATCACTCTTCATCTGGCTGCTGTCCATCATGGGGCATCCAGGCGCAAGGGCATATCTGCATATTTGCAAACGTGGCTCTGAAACTTGACTCTTCCGGAGAGCAAGCATATATTCCAAAAGAGATTTCTTCAGAAGCCTCCCATACATGGCATACACGCATTTGTTTCCAATGATTTCCATCAGTGGAACATTCCACTCTGAAATCGTTTTCGCGTCGGGAAAGACGATACCACATCGTCTTTACCTTTGCATCAATCTCTGTTGTAGCCCAGTCGCTATATCCATTATTTGTAACCACACTTCCTAAATGTTGGAATTGTTCGTTTTCAAACTCCACCGAAGCCTTCAGCCAGTTTTCACTGTCGAGGTACATCACAATTCCACATTGATCGAATCGGCAATGACTGTCGTTAAAATCAGTCTTCACAACGAAACTAAAAAACTTCTCACAGGTCTTAATTTGCAATACAGGCGCATTATCATTTCTGAAATGATAATATGTACGTTGCCACAAATCTGTATGAGGATTTGTCACTATCTCCACCCTGTTGTTTCCTAAAATGAAGTTTTTGGGTAATCTTGTCCACTGAAAAGCATTAAGATCCAGCCCCTCTTTATCATTAAGAATACGTTTTACTACATCCATGTCTTTTGCTATTACTCTGCAAAAATAAGGAAAGATATTTGAAAGGCACATAAGTATTTGATTTGACATCTAGTAAAATCGTTTCTTCACAATTTCCAAACAAACAATTCCACATTTTCTCATATATTCCAAACAAAAAAAACGAATTGCCAAAATCATGGCAATTCGTTTAACTTATTTGCTTGACAGCCGATTTGTAACTAATTACATACCGAACTTTGATTTCTTTGCCTTAACTGCATCAGCCTTTGATTTTGCTTCGTCAGCTTTCGCATTGGCTGCATCTGTAGTAGAGTTGACGGCATCAACCGAGCATTAGCAGCGTCAACTTTAGCATTGACAGCATCAGCCTTTGCATTTACAGCGTCGTTGGCAGCATCAACTTTTGAATTTACAGCGTCGTTGGCAGCATCAACCTTTGAATTTACAGCGTCGTTAGCAGCATCAACCTTTGAATTTACGGCATCATTTGCTTTTTTTTTTGCTTCTGATACTGCATCGTTCTTTGCATTTTCTGCCTTTTTCTTTGATTCTTCCACTTTGTTGGTCAATGAAGATTTGCTAATACCAATAGCAGAAGCTGAAGAGCATGCGCCTAATGAAAGGACCGCAACTAACAAAATAAAGTCTTTTTCATATTGAATATTATTAGATAGAATTCTTTTTAATTGCAAAAATATATTTTTTCATGATACAACAATAGAAATAAGTAAATATTTTTTTTGAAATATATACAAGTTGACACTTTTTTTTCAACACCAGCCTATAAGTAAAGGTTATCGACTACTTACAGCAAACCCGCATCTTGAAACAACAAAGAATAAGATTCGGTTTTCTTCTGCAATGGCAACGGATAAGCACGCGAAGTGCTTGGCAT
>JAGHUM010000040.1 GCA_018064855.1 Candidatus Physcocola equi | reverse complement strand
GTTTACGGCGGTCCACACACCCGCAATGTGGAAGCCGGATGGCATTGGCGCAGCCGCAGTTGGGAAACCTACATGGCTCAGCGTGGCTATGTGCTTTTCATTCTCGACAACCGCGGCAGCAACCGCCGTGGCCGCGAATTTGGCCTCGCCACTTATGGCCAACTCGGACAGGTTGAGATGCAAGACCAAATGAAGGGCGTCGAATTCTTGCGTACGCAGCCTTTCATCGATATGGATCGTTTGGGTGTTCATGGCTGGAGTTTTGGAGGCTTTATGACCATCAGCCTGATGACCAACTATCCCGACGTGTTTAAGGTGGGCGTGGCTGGCGGTCCTGTTATCGACTGGAAATGGTACGAAGTGATGTATGGCGAGCGCTATATGAGCACCCCCGAACTCAATCCGGAGGGCTACGAAAAAACCAGCCTTATCCACAAGGCAAAAGACTTGAAAGGCCGCTTGCAGATTATTCAAGGTTTGAACGACCCAGTGGTGCTTCCGCAACACGCCTACTCGTTCCTGAAAGCGTGTATCGCTGCAGGCACACAACCCGACTTCTTCGTGTATCCAGGCGAGCCCCACAACATGCGAGGCCACCAAAGCGTACACCTGCATGAGCGCATCACCCGCTATTTCGACGACTACCTGAAATAATAGCGAAAGCAAACATACCCCCACAAAGAAATAGCCAAACTTGACCCAAAAGCACCAAGTTTGGCTATTTTCATATATTAATACAGAAATCTTTTTTTAAAAATTCGCTAGTCTTAAAACAAAACCAGCTTCTAAACTCCATGCGAATTTGCCCATATTTTCAGTCTCGTCGGAATTAAAAACTTGTCCGAAGTCACCCCAACCAAAACTTCCTCCAGCAAACAGGCCAACTCTACGCCATCGACCAATCCAAAAAGTGTAATCAACATCAATCATTAGACTTATTTTTTCATATTGGGCAAGTTGTCCACAAGAAAGACCTGCTGCAATATCCATAGAAGGGTCTGAACCAGGACCAAAGGCAAAATAGGAACCTATACCCGCATTCCATAAAATTCGGTCGCCAAATTCGCTATCGCAAACCCAATCTTTACCAATGCTGCCATACACATTACATCCACTGCCAGTATAGCGAAGGCGTAAGTTCTGTCCATAACAACGCGAGAATCCAATTAGGGCTTGAAGTGAAGGATATGCCTCACCTTCAGCACCACCTCCTAAGCCAAACAACAGGTTACAAACACCATTTCCCACACTTCTTCCCAAGTTGTCCATGTTATCGGAAGATCCATAATTGCCCGATGAACCATAGCTGTCAGAAGAACTGGAACTATCATAATCGGGGTCATAAGCCATTTGAAAAGTGTAGGTGTCAGCAAAATCGTAGGAATTACCTCGGTGTGAATAAGAGTAAGTAAGTTTATGTCCTCTACAGTCCACGGCTCTAACCGTACCGCTAACACTGCCAATGGTTAAAGAAGAATACACAGTATAGGAACTCCCACCTACAGTTACCGTCATAGGAGTACACACATCACCTCCTGCAACAAACGTCATCGTACTCTCGGCATTGGCATTAACAACGGCCAATAACGCAACCATTACCACTAATAAAATGCATTTTTTTCGTAACATAAGTTCTTATTTTTTGATATTATTTTTATTGACATAAAACCTTTTAACCTATAGCACTATCCCTGTTACTCGGCGCTGCGCAGTCTTTGTGTTGACATATCAAAAGTTGCGGCCGCATAGAGAATCCCTTTTAGTTTCATCTTTTTACCATTACGCTTTATTTCTATTTCATGTATTGAGTTTGGCTTGAACACGTCTGGGGCAAAACCGTTAAAGATCTCGTTAAAGTAGCATTCTTGTGTATAGAGTCTCACTTCTGGAAGTCTAAACAAATTATAATCCACAAATGGGCATATAAAAGCGTCTTTAAGCATCATATACCATGACTGGTTTTTAAAGTTTAAACTTTTATCTAACTTAGTAGTGTGGGAATCTTTACCATCGCATGATCCTGTTGCATAGAAATCAAATCTATTTTTGCCATCTATTTTAAGAATTTCATCTCCTACCTGAAGCCCTAATTTTTCCGCTGGACTATTTTTATATATATAACTGATAATTGATTTTTTCGTTTGAGGCTCCCAACAGATGCCACTCCACGCCATCACCACATCTCTACCAACATTCACGCCAGGAAAAGCGCGACACCCTGCAAGCACATGGTAAGCAGCCGTCTTAAGTGACAAAGGGCGTACATGGGTTGTCTTGTAACGTAGTTGCCAAACTACTGGAGGGACTTTTTGATTGGGGTCTTTCATTTTCTTTGCATCAAGAATTGTCAGCTCTATAAAGTGATTTTGCAAATATTCGCGATGAGTATATCCACCTGATGTAACTTTTTTTGCGGGTTTTTTGAAAGAATTCACATAAATGTTTTTGCCGCTCTTGTAAATATAGGAATTTGAACCGTTATCCATATATTGAGTGGTCTGAGGCACATATGTTGACTCCACTTGCAAGTCTTCATCTATGGCAATTGTGACAATGAGATCGGGATTTTCTTCATCATATATTAAAGGGAAACCACTCCTGTCAAGTTCATTCCATGCGATTTTGAAGTATTCTTTTTCAAGAAGTGGGTCGTTAGAGGTTGGTTGAAATGCTATACGGCGATACTTGCTCCAGTCAGAAACAGAGTTGTCGGTACGTATTGACATTGCCTTTCCATCAATATATGCAAGACGTGCCAAATTTGTAGCTTGATAGCCTTCCCCATAGAGCCCAAGTTCATCCATACCTATCGTCTGCACATTATATGGAACATACGACCAATGATAGTTTTTATTCTTCCGCATTGAGTGGTATTCTATTTCCACTCTGCCATCGGTTCCTGGAACTGAAGCCGCGAGCATTGCCTCTTCTGCGCTTGCATAGCTTTCTGCAGTCTTTCCATTGATTGATATGATGTAATCGTAAGGACATAGAAGAGAGTTATCGTCATCGGCATCCGTATTTATATGTTGCATACGGACGTAATAATAGACAGAGCGAACCGTCAGTTTGTCAGGGTTGTAGTTTTTTAAATATCCAAGAGCAATGACAGGATAACAGTTTTCAGGCAGACTTTGTGAAAAGGCTGTTTGCATTGTGCATATTAGTACACATAAATAAAATAGAGATTTTTTCATTGTGAGTATAGTTTTAAATTTCACATACATATTCGGTATGGTAAAATTAAGACATAAAATTGTTGTAATGAGGTGTTTGTTGTGAAAGAAGTCCACGGTATGGGTGGAAATATTCCACAGTCATTAAAAAATGCAAAAAAGAAGCGCACAGGTTTCTTTATAAAAGATTATTAGTATCTTTGTATCGGAATGATGGCAAATTGTCATCATACAAAAATAGTTGCGTTTACTCAACGCTTATTCTTGTTTCTCCGAAATTCTCGCAAAATTTTGACTTTGAAACCAAGAATCGGCAGCAGTAGATGCCACAGTTGTATGCATAAATATGTTCTCCGTCACCCTTGTGCTCGGAAACATACTGCATATACGAGCGTGGACATCTGCGTTGCCCGGAATGGTTTCAAAGGGCAATGCGAGAAGCCTCGGAGAAACTACTGGGCAGCTAAAGATTTCACGCTTTATGTTTTTTTCGTACAACGACTTGCGGCAAATCCACATCGGTGAACTAATTAGACAACAATTGGTGGCACAAGGTATGTCGTTTGCTGAGTTTGCCCGACAGCTCAATGTAGAACGCACCACTGTCTATAACATTTTCCGCTCCAAGAGTATTGACATAGAGCGGCTGATACGAATCTCTGTCATTCTTGATTACGACTTCATTGCCGAAGTGTATCAACAGCACGAACCTACACCTCGCACCTGTCGCCTCTTCATTCCTCCCGAACTTAACAGTCAGCACCCCTATATCGACATTCTCTTGCCAAAATAAAGACATTCTGTGAGCACTTCTTGTTTTGACTCGTTTTTAC
>JAGHUM010000044.1 GCA_018064855.1 Candidatus Physcocola equi | reverse complement strand
CGGAGTGAGTAACCGTTCTTATCGTTGTAAACATACGCACCAAGACCAAGGTTTTTCAGCAAACGCGTACGGAAGCTGAGCATTTCGATCATTGGAGAGTCTTCCTGACCGACCCATTGTTTCTTAAACGTTCCCAAAATGTGCGAGCAACGTGATGCACCTGCCACAGCCGGGTTTACCAAGTAGTAGTTCCACTGATACTGGTCGTAAACGATCTCATCTTGTGCCGCACTACTGAATATTGGTAATGACAGCAGCAATGCTGCTATTTTGTGTTTGAACTTCATTTTGTATCAGATTATAGTTCTTTGAGACTCCCAAATTTAGCGATTTTTTTTGTATTACGTCTATTCTTTGAGCTTTTCTTGGATTTTAGACCGCTTTTTTTCTCAAATGCTCGTTTTACTGTTTCTTATTCCATGAAACGAACATACTTGTCTTTCTTGGCTTTTGGGATTCTCCATGAAAGCAAGATGTCATGTGAGTTGTTTGAAATTTCTGCAACATCACCCATGCCGAGTTCAAAGGCGTAACCCACGCGGAACTGACCATACTCCATACCGAGTGTGAATGTAAGGTCGTTTGAGCTCCAACCGGCGTTTACGTCTGGACGGTAGGTAACTCCACCCCAGAACATACCGTTGTAGAATGCTGTGACGTTAAGTTCCACTTTATCTACTTTGTTACGGTGTACGTAAACTACAGCAGGTGCGAGGTCGAGACTTGATCCGAGTGGAAACAATCCACGAACGTATGTGTAGAAGTGACGACCTGGTTTTGCTGTGGTCACGTCTTCTTCATTGTAGATAAGGTGAGTGATTGATCCGCCAAACAAGAATTTTGGTGTTGCCAATTCCACACCGAGGTCAAAGTCTGGATAGATGTGAGTGTCTGCTCCACCTGGGAATTTGCTTGTTCCTTTTTCTTCTGGATCGATCAATGTGTGGTCTTCACCAGACCAGTAGTGGTAGAACACACCACCAGAAAGACCCATTGAGAGCAACACGCTTTCGTTTAAGTTTACATGGTATGCGTATGCTGCTTTTGCGTTGATTGATCGGTTGCTGATACCGAGGTCATCGTAAAGGATGGATCCACCGATACCTGAACGGAGGCTTTCAAAATAGTCGCTGGCGTTCAACACTCCCGATTTAGGCGCGTCTGCCACATTTGTCCATTGCCAACGGCCCATCAAAAACAAGTCGATGTCATCGCTGTTTCCTGTGGCTGCAGGATTGACGTTAAGACGCGAGAACATTTGTTGTGACAGCATGAGGTCGCGCTGTGCATTGGCGGTAAGTGCCATCGCAAATACGCAGATGGCAGTCAGAAACTTTTTCATATAATGTTACAAGTTTACTCGTTGATGATTTTGATTTCTGCACGACGGTTCTGCTCGTGTTCTGATTCGTCTTGTGCATCTTTGATTACTAAGTCGTGGAAACCTCTACCGACTGATGTCAACTGGCTGGCTGGCATACCGCGACGGATAAGCATTTCACGGATAAAGTCTGCACGTTTCTGAGACAACTTCATGTTGTAGGAGTCGCTACCACGCGCGTCGGTGTGACCACTGACTTCAAATTTGGCGCCTGGGAATTCCTTCATGGCTGCTACCAACTCGTCGAGCTGGACTTCATATTCTGGCTTAGATCCGTTGGCGTTGAAGTCGAACACGAAAAGCACCCAAAGGAAGCCCTTAGGCTCTTCCAGTGTTACATCTGGCTTGAGTTCTTCTTCTGGTGTTGCAGTGAATGGAGCAGGACGGTAAATGTCGTCGCTACCTACGCCGCCTGAACGGTTTGACATCAACAACGCAATCTTGTCTGAACCGATGAAGTTGTAGTCGTTTGCGTTGCTGTTGAATACCTGGCTCAAGTGCTCTGGCTCGCCCCAGATTTCTTTCTCCACTTCTTTCGAGGTGCGCTTTACGGTATCTACTTCTGTCACCATTCTGGTGGTGATTTTTGAGAAATAGATGTCGAGACCGCCAAGACCGCCTGGACGGTTGGATGCAAAATACAATACGGTGTCTCCCGAGCACCATGCAAAGTCTTCTCGTGATGAACTGTTCATCTTGATGACTGTGTCACTCGCGTTTTCTGGCATCTTCCAGTCAAAACCAAGGTCGTTGCCCGCACGGTCGATGTACCAAATGTCGCGGCCGCCTTGAGTGAATTTAGGGAAGTCGGCAGAGAAATAGATACGTCTGCCGCCTTTTGCGATGGTTGGGTTGAAGAATCCTGAAATGGTGTTGTAACGGAATGTCCAACCTGCCATCTTGGTCGTAGAACCCTTGAATGGTTTACGGATCTTGTTCAAACCCTGTATCTCAAGTTTCTTTGGAAAGCCATATCCTTTTCCTTCCGACTTCATTTCGTAAAGGTCGGAGTTGCCGATTTCGTCGGTGTGGGCGAAAATGACGCTGTTTCTTCTTTGATTGAATGCAAATGTGCCTTCAATTCCTTTGTTGCAGAGTTCTTCACATACTTTAGGGTCTTCTAGGTCAAATGAGTCGCCAATTTTAGCGACGTAGGCTGTGTCGTTTCTGAAGAATACCACCTGGCCGTCTTTGTACATTGACATCGGCATCTCCTTAGATGGTGTGTTTACTTTTGAAGGTGTGAACTCGTAACCTTCCATAAACTCTTCATGAATTGCAGACGCGCTGGCAAACACGGCTAACATACCCAGTGTCCAAGCAATTCTTTTCGTGTTGTTCATAACAATCTTATGTTTAACAGTTCTTTTTAATTTCCTTTTTTATGTGCAAGTCGCCGCTTCTCCTAAACGCAACTCTAATGTTCGACGTTGTTTGATGCAGTTGCCTTACTGTTTGGTTCTCAGGCTAAAACGTGTGGCCTTGTTGGCCTTTAATTAAGCGTTCTGTCCTTTTAATTCTCAAGCAAAACTAATTCTTTGTCAGACCTCAGATTCGCTTTTTGTAGTCTTTCGAGTGAAATTTACTACTTTTTGAATTTGCAAAATAAATATTTTTTTTTGATTTGTGGAAACAATTTATAAAAAAACTAATACCTGCTTATGTTTGTTCCGGGTCGTTCAAGTGTATTCGTTTGATTTTCCCGGAGTCTGTTTCTTGAAATTTTTTCACCATTATTATTTCTTTGGGAAATTCATATTTGCCCAATTTCCCCTCTGTCGCTTTTTTCAGCCGTTCAAGTTCTTGTTTTTCGTCATCTTCACTTTCTATGTATAGCACGAGTTTGCTGCCAAGTGTATCGTCTGGTTCTCCTATGAGGTAAAACCGATGGCTGATGTGTGGCGCCAGTTTTTTCTCTATCTGTTCGGGGTGAAGTTTCACTCCTCCCGAATTGACCACGTTGTCCCATCTACCTTTCCAAATGAAATGGGTGCTGTCTTCGAGTTCCACAACGTCGTTTGTCGCGAGTGGTTTTTCAAGCAGGTGCGGCGCTGTGATGATTAGACATTCGCGGTCGTCTTTGCTGAACTTTATGCCGGGCAAGGCTTCGTATTTTGGCGTATTTTCGCCTTTTTTGATGGGTGCTACTGCCACGTGCGAAAGCGTTTCGGTCATTCCATAGGTGATATAACTCCTAACTTTCTCTATATCTGCTAATTTGTTGTATAGAGTTTCGCTTAACGGACTGCCCCCTATGATGAGCGAATGGATAGATGATATATGCGAATTGTGCTCTTCGCAATTTTTCAGCACGTTCTCAACTTGCATGGGCACCATGGCGGCGAAGTCGATTACTCCTTCCCATTCGGGACTGCGGCTGACGTCGCAAACCACGAGGCGAAGACCTCCCACCATGGCGCGGACAACAACCATTTTCCCGGCAATGTAGTCTGTGGAAAGACATAGGAGAATGGTGTTGCCTGGTTGTAAATGGAAATATTGGTTGGTGAGCTTTGCTGAGGCAATCATGGCTTTTTTGCTGAGACGAATTGGCTTAGGAGTGCCTGTTGAGCCCGATGTGTTCCCCATCATATAGTCTTCGTCGTTCTTCCATTCTTGCATGAAGGCGTGGAGCGGTGTGCCCACCGTGTCGCTTTCGTTTTCCAATACGCCTTCTTTGTTGTGGTATCTGAAAAATGTTTGTCGGCAGTTTTCGTCAAATGTGCCCATTTGGTTTGTTCTTTATTGTGTTTTGTTTAATAAAAAAACGCCGATGATGAATCAACGGCGTTTCTTGGTGCGGATGAAGGGACTCGAACCCATAAGTCTAAGACACCAGATCCTAAGTCTGGCGCGTCTACCAATTTCGCCACATCCGCAGCTTTTCGAAATTGTGTTGCAAAAGTAAATGATTTTTTGCTAAAAACAAAATTATTTTTTTCGCTTATCGTTTTTTTCTAAGGAAGTATCTTCTAAATTCTTGTAGTCGTTTCTGTTCGGATTCTTTGGAAACCATCCTTTCTCAACGCGTTTGCGTTGCTCAAATATCTCTAAGATGCTCCAAAATGAACTGCACCCGATTACGCCCAGTGCCGATGAGACTATGATGTCCTCAACGAAAACGGACAAAGTGAGGAATAGAGCGCCGGCCAGGGCAAACACCCACCAGCACTTAACACCGAAATAATATTCTGCTTTGATTACGATAGGGTGAAATAATCCTATTACCCAAAAGGTGATGACCGCTATGACGATGCCAAGTATATTCATTTTTTTACTTTTTTTGCAAAGATAAGGCTTTTGGCAATATTCCTTTCTCGTTTTCTTCGCGAAGTTGTTTTATTTTTTTTGACTTCTCCAAAAACATGTTTCCTCAAAATGTTGTTAATTTTGGGAAACCATTCTTTTTCCGTAAGTGAAACAGTCTGTAAAAATTGGCATAGTTGAATTTTTTTTGCATCTGGCTGCCTGGATGCTGATATTTGTTTCTCCTTTTCTGCTAATGAGGGAAATGCAGAACGATGGGATTGTGATGAATTGTTTTTTCGTTTTCATATTCCCATTGGCGCTAATGCTGATGTTTTATGCGAACTATTTTTCCCTCATTCCCAATTTGTTGTTCAAATCAAGGTACTGTTGGTTCCTTGTTTGTAATGCTTTTTTGGTCGCAGGTCTGGCTTTTTCTCTTTTCTATGTCCATTCTGTTACGGATCCGTCTTTCAAACCCAGTCATGAAATGACGCAGCCACACAGAGGCAATGCGGATGACAGACCACCTCTTCCATTTGATGAGAATTTCCCTCCACACGAACAACCTGAACGCACTTTCCCAAAATCAAAGCAGCATCATGTCGGACGTCCTCCGATGAAGCCCAAGGAGAATATTCGTATTTTAAACGATATTCTCGTCTTGCTTTTTGTTTGTCTTGTCTCTGTATTGCTGAGATATACAAAACGTTGGTTTTCTTCTTATTCTGAAATGAAGGATTTGGAAAAGGAAAAGGTGGAGGTGGAATTGCTGAACTTGAAGAATCAACTCAACCCTCATTTCCTTTTCAATACACTTAATAATATTTATGCACTCATAGGCATTCAGCAAGACAGAGCCCAACAGGCTGTATTAGACCTTAGCAAACTGCTCAGATATGCGCTTTATGAAGGGGAGAAGAGTTTTGTTACGTTGCAGAATGAGGCTGATTTCATCGAAAATTACATCAAATTGATGAAATTGCGGTTGCCCGACTCGGTTAAGGTGACATATAGATTGAGCGTTGTGCCTTTTGGTAACTTGCCTGTCGCCCAGATGTTGTTTATTTCTTTGGTTGAGAATGCTTTCAAACACGGCGTCTGCCTGTCCAAGCCTTCTTTTATCGATATGAACCTTAGTGTGAATGATGATAAGGTGGTCTCGTTTTCCATTGAAAACAGTTTTTTCCCAAAGGATGACCAAGACAAAAGTGGATCTGGGGTGGGTATCGAAAACTTGAAACGACGTCTTCAATTACTCTATCCTGGTCGGTTTTCATATAATGTGACAGCAAACGATTTGGTTTATAAAGCTATTTTGCAAATTCAATTAAACGACTGCTTATGATTTTAACTTGTGCCATTATTGATGATGAACCATTAGCGGTTGAGCTTTTGACTTCTTATGCCAATAAAACACCGTTCCTCAATTTGGTGGGGGCGCACAATAGTGCGGTCTCTGCTTTGGCAACTTTTGCCAACGTTATGCCTGACTTGATTTTTCTTGATATTCAGATGCCTGATCTGAATGGGTTGGAATTGTCGAGAATCGTAGGTGATAAGTGCCGCATCATTTTCACAACTGCTTTTGATTGTTATGCGCTTGAAAGTTATAAGGTGAATGCACTCGATTATCTTCTTAAACCCATTGCTTACACCGATTTTTTGGAGGCTGCCAACAAGGCGCTTGAATGGTTTGATTTGAAAAACAAGTCGGTGACCAATGTGGCGAAGAAGAGCATCTTGGTGAAGTCGGACTACAAATTGATTCAGATTGATTTTGACAAAATCCTTTATATTGAAGGAGTGAAAGACTATGTGAAAATCGTGTTGGAAGATGAGCCTAAATCGGTGTTGACTTTAATGAGCATGAAAAGTCTTGAAGAGGATCTGCCTTCTGCTATGTTCGTTCGCGTTCATCGTTCTTTCATCGTTCAACCTGCGAAAGTCAAGGTGATAGATAAAAACAGAATTGTATTTGGTAAACAATATATCCCTATCTCTGATTCTTATAAGGATTCTTTTTTTGATTTTCTTGAAAATCATTCCATTGTAGGGTATAGAATGGAAAAATAGTTGCTTCTGCAAATGGATTCTGTCGATAAATTATGCTTTTTTGTGGGGACAATTGGCTGTTCTGTCTAATATGAAAAGGATGTGAATAAAATGTGCTAACTATTTATGCCATAATTATATAAATTAGCAGAGTTTTTTATGGTAAAAAAGTGATAGCATGGTAACTAAACTACAATTTTTAAGCGTTTGTTTTCTTCTGTATCTGGCTAATGCTCATGCTGAAAAACTAACTTCTGCCGCTGTTTTCACTGCTGACGGACAGCATGATTACACCATGTACAAGACGGGAAAAATGTATTTTTCGGATAATAATCTGGTTATTGACACTATTGGTAATGGCCCTTCCGACGCGATAAGATTGACCTCAATCGAGAAGGTGATTTTCTCTTCGTTTGAAAAGCGGGACGATAGTACTGAAAGTGCTGTTGCCAGTGCTGAGTCTTTGTCGGTTTATCCTGCAAAGGTGGAGGAAAGTCTCTTTGTAAAAGGGGTGAGCGGCAAGTTCGTTTATTGCATCTATTCCGCAACTGGCAATCCGGTCCTTAAAGGCGAGGGGTATTCGTCTATGCCCGTCAATGTCGCCTATTTGTCTGCAGGCGTGTATTTCTTGCAAATCAATGGTTCAATCTTAAAATTCGTCAAACTATGAAAAAATATGTTTCTATTTTGACTGTTGGCTCGTTTTGTGCGTTGATTTTCGCACAAACAAAAATGACGTTTCATCTTGGGAATGATTTTATTAATTCGTTTAATGTGACAGATGTGGATACTATTCGTTTCAACGATGGCGTGATTTCTGTGGAAGGAACGAGTAATAAGGTTTACAATGTGGCGGACGTGGATAGCGTCACGTTTGAAGCAAGTCTGCTAAATGGTGGAGATACTGTCTTTGTCCAATACAATGGTTCAGAAGTGGTGGTGAAGAATCCGTTTCCTTCGATTAATGTGGCCACATCAGGTTCAGATGTAGTCATCACATCTGCTGCTGAAAAAAAAGGGATTGTCTATTGTCTGTCGGGTACTTCAGACAATGGTTCTTTTTCACTGACTCCTGATCGTGGATATACACTCTGTTTTGATAATCTGCAACTTGCAAGCTCATCTTCTGCTCCTTTGGTTTTGAATGCGGCTGCAGACGGGGAAAACTATGTGGCGAATGTGCATTTGCGTGGTGCTTCTTCGTTGTCTGATGCGACAAACAGCCCTTATAAAGGTGCTATCTACACCAAATCAAAATTGAAAATTGCCGATGATACGCTTTACAATAATTCTTCGCTCTCTGTTAAAGGAAATACGAAGCATGCCATCAATTCTTCAAAACGCATGGAATTGTATAGCGGCAAGTTGGATATTGTTGGCGCTTTGGCAGATGGTATTAACGCCGATGGTGTTGAAGTGTATGGCGGCAGTTTGCTGGTCGCTAATGTGGGCGGTGATGGCATGGATTGTAGCGAGAAAGTCCTGTTCGCCGGCGGAGAGGTGAACGTCGCAGTCAGTTCCGATGATGTGAAGGGTGTAAAATGTGATAGTTTGGTAGAAATTTCTGGTGGCAATGTTGTGGTTTCTGTTACTGGGGCTGGCTCTAAGGGCATTAAATCGGGTGTGAAAACGTTTGTTTCTGGAGGATCTGTGACTGTGGAATTGTTGGCTAAACAGGCTTATATTGATCCTGCTGATGCCACCGAAATCACTTATAATGCGGCTTTGACTTCCAACGGAGGTGTTGAAATCGCAGATAATGCGTCTGTTAAGGTCTCTGGTGATGGCATTGCGGCAAGGGCTGTTTCCTCTGATGGAAATTTCATGATGAATGGTGGCACCTTTATTGCTGATCTTACAGGCTCCTATAATATTGAAACAGTAAATAAAGACACTACATCGGTATTCGGATTTAAGGCGGATTCTGCAATCTATATTAATGGGGGCGTGGTGGATATCACCATTGGGGAAAACGCCAATATCGCCAAGGGCTTGAAAGCGGATAGAATCTATATCTCTGGTGGTCAGGTCTCTGTCACAAACAATGGAGGGTACTGGTACACCACTTCGTCAAGCAGTTCCAGTGGCAATAATAACAGACCCGGCGGATGGGGTGGCGGGTTCGGTGGCGGTTCTACCACGAATGTAAACTCCACAACTCCTAAGGCAATTCGTGGAGAGTCGTTGGTGGCTATCTTGGGCGGCAAGGTGAACCTATCTTGTTTGCACGGCAAGGCTGTTACTTGTGACGAACTTATTGAGGTTGGTGTTCTCAATGCGGATAATAATAATTTACAGTTGACGATTGTGTCTGGCGTCAGTTCCGATCCTTATTATAATGCAAGTAGTGAAAAAACGCACAATTTAAGGTATTGTGGACCAAAAGCAATCTTGTGTGATAAAAAAGTAAATGTTAATAGTGGTAATATAAATATCACTACATTTGATACGGGCATAAAAGGTGCGGATGTGACGGTGAATGGTGGCGTTCTGACCATTTCCGCGGCTTATGATCAGGCGCTGCACGGAATCCAGACGCTGACGGTCAATGGAGGAGACATCTTTGTGCCTGAATCATTTGAAGCCTTTGAGGGAACTTCGATGACTTTCAATGGGGGTGTCACTTCGGTTTATGCGGCAGACGACGCTTGGAACTGTTCCAATTCTACATCCGGAACTGGCACTCCAAGTCTGACGGTCAATGGTGGTGTGCATTACCTCAACGTTGGTTCTGGTGATACGGATGCTATCGACTCAAATGGTTCTATGTCCTTCCAAGGTGGAGTGGTGATTGTGGAGTCGGGTAACGTGTCGATAGACTGCGATGCCAACCCTGCCTTCAATGCGAAGGCAACCCTTATGCTGTTCTGTAAGAGTGCCGAAAAACTGCCTTCCGGTGCAACTTCTTTGGCGGTGTCTGGCATTACAGCTAATACGCGTTACACAGCATCGAAAAACAATGCTGTCCTTTCTACGTTTACTACTACCCAGAGTGCCACTCAGTTGATTTACATCAGTGGATCCTCTCCTGCTTTTGCAAAAGGCGGGACCTACACACCTGGTAGTGAAGTGGTTCTTAGAGGAAAGAATAATACGACGATGGTTTATGGATACGATGGCTTTTTGACTGGTGGTACTACGCTTTCATCAACTACGGCATCCGCTCAAGGCATGGGCGGTGGCGGACGTTGGTAATTTGTCATAGGATCATGATATAGGCGCCCAGTATGATTTAGCTTCTTCATACTGGGCGCCTATCTTGCTTTTGCTCTAACGGGAAAATGCACACAAAGAATGTATAATCTTTAGTCGCCACTCTGCATTTCTAGTCTTTTTGTTGTTGAGAAAGACGCCAATTTTGCCAATTTTTTCGGCAAAAACCTTATATTTGCAAATTGGAGAATTTTGAAATCAATTACCCTTTTTAACTCAATCGCATTATGAGACCAGCAGACGACGAAGAAGAATTGCAAAACGAAGAGGAAGGTGCAGAGGAATCTTTTGACGATTCGGAACCATCGGAACATAGTGATTATAAGGTTGCAGACCTTAATGATGATAGCGTGAAGTACCAACTCTCTGGTATGTATGAGACTTGGTACCTCGACTATGCCTCCTATGTTATTCTCGATCGTGCCGTGCCTTATCTCGAAGACGGACTCAAACCTGTGCAACGACGTATTCTTCACACCATGTTTACGATGGAAGACGGACGTTACAACAAGGTGGCGAATATCGTTGGACGTACCATGAGTTTACACCCTCATGGCGATTCTTCTATTTATGGTGCTTTGGTCAATATAGGTCAAAAGGAACTGCTTGTCGATACACAGGGTAACTGGGGTAACGTTTTGACGGGCGACGGCGCGGCGGCTGGTCGTTACATCGAGGCAAGACTTACAAAGTTTGCGAAAGATGTCGCCTTTAACCCTAAAATCACAGAATGGAAAAAATCGTATGACGGACGTACGGACGAACCTATTTCGCTGCCTATCAAGTTCCCTCTGTTGCTGGTTCAGGGCTCTTATGGTATTTCCGTGGCTTTGTCTTCTCGAATTTTACCGCATAATTTCAATGAGGTTATTGATGCGGCTATCGCATACCTCAAAGGCGAGGATTTCACCATTTATCCCGATTTCCCAACTGGTGGCATGGTCGATGTCACCAATTACCGATGGGGCGCGCGTGGTGGTAAGGTGATTATTCGCTCCCATATCCAAAAGAAAGACAACAAGACGCTCGTGGTAACCGATATTCCTTTCGGTGAAACGTCTAAAACGGTCATCAAGTCTATTATCGAGGCAAACGACAAAGGAAAAATCAACATTAAGCACGTTGATGACAACACCTCCGGACAAGCGGAAATCGTTATCCAACTGAGCGATAAGACTTCCAGCGATAAAACGATCGACGCTCTCTATGCTTTCACTAAATGCCAGGTGTCGATTTCGCCAATCTGCTGCGTCATCAAAGAAAAGAAACCTTTATTCTGCGATGTGAAGAGTGTCTTGCGTATGTCAACTGACCATACGAAAGAACTCCTTCGCTTGGAATTGGAGAATAAACGTGCGGAAACCATTGAGAAATTGTTTACTTGCTCGTTGGAGAAAATCTTTATCGAGGAGCGTATATATAAGGACAAGGAATATGAAAACGCCAAGGATGAAGATACGGCGTTGAAACATATCGACAAACGTCTGGAACCTTTCAAACCGACTTTCGTGCGTGAGGTGACAAGGGAAGACTTGCTCAAACTCGAAAGCATCAAAATGGCGCGTATTCACCGCTATAATGTCTTTGAAAGTGAAGAGAGAATCGCTCGTCTCCAGTCGGAAATAGATGAACTCACCAACCACCTCGAACACCTGACTGAATATGCGATCAGTTGGTTCGCTATGTTGAAAAACAAATATGGAGAAGGACGCCAACGCATCACGGAAATCAGAAACTTCGACAACATCGTGGCTACTAAGGTGGCGGAGGCGAATGCCAAACTCTATGTGGACCGAGAGGAAGGCTTTATCGGCACCAGCCACAAAATCACCGAGAATGCCGAGTTTGTCTGCAACTGTTCGGATATGGACGATATCATCATCTTCCACAAAGATGGTAAGTATATGGTGAAGAAGGTCGCTGAAAAACTCTTTGTCGGTAAAAACATCCTGTATGTCAATGTCTATAAGAAAAAGGATACTCGCACAGTTTATAATGTGGTGTATCACGACGGGCGTGGCGGAGCTTACTATATGAAGCGTTTTAATGTGGCGAGTGTCACTCGCGACAAGGAATATGATGTCACACAGGGCAAACCTGGCTCGTTTATCAACTATTTCACAGCCAATCCTAATGCTGAGGCAGAGGTCATACGTGTGATTCTGCGACCTCGTGCACGACTGAAAGTAACTTCCATCGAGAAGAATTTTGGCGACTTGGGTGTGAAAGGACGTCAAAGCATGGGTAACCTCTTGACTAAAAATGAGGTGCATAGCATCCAGTTGAAGTCTAAAGGCGGATCTACCATGGGAGGACGTAAGGTTTGGTTCGACTTTGATGTGCTCCGTGTCAACTATGATGGTAGGGGCGAATTCCTTGGCGAATTCCAAAGTGAGGACCTCTTGCTTGTTACCACGAAGAAAGGCGAATGCTATACTACAAACTTCGACGAAAACAATCACTTCCCAGACGATTTGTCTCGCATCGAAATGTTCAAAGAAAAGAAGATCTGGACCGCAGTCCTTTTCGATGCTAATGAAGGTTATACTTATATCAAGCGCTTCCAGATTCCTTCTGGCAATAAACCTGTCAGCATGATTGGCGATAACAACAAATCGGTGCTTATGTTGCTTACCGACACTTATTACCCTCGCATAGAAGTGAAGTTTGGTAAAGCGGATGCGGATAAGGAACCGATTGAAGTGGATGCTGAAAGTTTTATTGCTGTAAAGGGTATCACTGCCAAGGGTAAACGTATCAGTCAAAATGTGGTCGATTCTGTTGCCGAATTGGAACCTCTGCGTCAACCTGAAATTGAGGAGGAGGAAACGACTGATGAGATTGCCGTTGATGATGATTCTCAGTCAGTTTCTACCGGCGGAGTTATTGAATTATCGCTCTTTGATGACGAACAGAACGATAATGATACAAAATGATAATTGCTTTTATACAGTGAACAAGAAGGTTATAAAAGGACAGCGTTTTTCCGGTGAACGTCCTTTGTTTGAGTCGCATCATCTTAGACTCGAAGACATATATATTGGTGAAGGGGAATCTGCTATCAAGGAATGTAGCGATATTGAGGCTGTGAACAGCCGGTTTGAAGGCCATTATCCTTTTTGGCATGTGCATGGTTTCACCATAGAGAATTGCCGTTTTGAAAAGGATGCGCGTTCTGCTTTGTGGTATTCTTCCGATCTGAGAATGACCAACACTGTTATCGACGCCCCTAAGATGTTTCGTGAAATGGACGGTATCGTTCTTGAGAATGTGACTGTCAACGATGCAGACGAATATTTCTGGCGTTGCAACAATATCGTGGCTAAAAATCTCACGTTGCACGATGGCACCTATCCTTTCATGTTCTGCGACAATATCAAAATTGATGGCTTCGTCAGCGATAGCAAATATGTTTTCCAGTATGTCAGGAATGTGGAGATTCACAACGCGAAAATAACCACCAAAGATGCGCTTTGGGAGGTGGAAAATGTTACCGTTTATGATTCTGAACTCAATGGCGAGTATCTGGGATGGCATTCCAAGAATTTGCGCCTGGTCAACTGCCATATAACAGGCGAACAGCCTCTTTGCTATGCGGAGGATCTGGTGCTTGAGAATTGCACGTTTGGCGCCGATTGCGACCGTGCTTTTGAGTATTCTACACTGAATGCGGATATTAAAGGCGCTATTACGAATGTCAAAAATCCTACTTCTGGACGTATTGTCGCCGATGCGATAGGATCAGTGACGATAGATGAAAACATCAAGGCTCCTGCCAACTGCATCATCGAAGTCAGAAAGGCTTAGACACCTTTTCTTGGTTTGTTTTTTTACGAATGCTGCGTTTTATGCAATATAATTTCAATGAGTTAATCAATCGGAGAGGATCCTGTTGCTATAAATGGGATTCGACAGAACCGGAGGTGTTGCCTCTTTGGGTGGCCGACATGGATTTCCAAGTTGCTCCGTGCATCACCGACGCCATCCATCGCAGAGTGGATCATGGCGTGTTCGGCTACGTTAAAGTTCCCGATTCTTACTACGAATCGTTGATTTCATGGTTCTCACGCCGACATGGATGGAACATGAAGCGTGAATGGGTGATTTACACTACTGGTGTGGTTCCTGCCGTTTCTGCTATCATCAAGGCGATGACCAAGCCGGGCGATAAAGTGCTTGTGCAAACTCCGGTTTATAACTGCTTCTTTTCTTCCATCAAAAACAATGGTTGTGTCGTGGAAGAGAATGAACTGATTTACGCAAACGATACTTATGCCATAGATTTTGAGGATTTTGAGAGAAAAGCGGCGGATCCCGATGTTAAGGTATTCCTTCTTTGCAATCCTCATAACCCTGCCGGACGTGTTTGGACTGCGGACGAACTGCGTCGCATGGGAGAGATTTGCTTGAAACATCATGTTTTTGTCATCTCCGATGAAATTCATTGTGAAGTCGTGAGCCCGGGTTTCTCTTACACTCCCTATGGCTCTCTTTCTAATGAATTGATGCAAAATGCAGCCGTCTGCACTTCTCCGAGCAAATCGTTCAACATCGCAAGTCTGCAGATTGCTAATATCACGATTGCTGACGATGATGTGCGCCGACGTGTGGATAAGGCCATCAACATCAATGAAGTGTGCGATGTGAATCCTTTTGGAGTGGTGGCGTTGCAGGCTGCTTATAATGAAGGCGAGGATTGGCTGAAACAAGCCAATGCCTATATATATGAGAATTACCGTTTTTTATGTGACTTCGTCAAGGCAAATCTGCCTTATGCCCGTGTGACGAAATTGGAGGGTACTTATCTGGCATGGATAAAATTGGAAAATTTTGCCCCTTCTGCCCTTGTCGCTTCCAGATTAGAACGTAAATTTGGACTGAAATTGTCTGCCGGACAGTCTTATGGCGATAAAGCAGGACGCGATTTTCTGCGTGTCAACCTGGCTTGCCCTATTGCGACGCTTCAAGAGGCAATGAAACGCATGAAAGCCGGTCTCGACTCCATGCATGGTGTAATTGATATAAACGAATAACTGACTGAGACATGAAAATAGTGTTGAATTTTTTAAGATTCCTGCTCGTGATGCTCCCCTTGATGGGCTGGAGCAAGTCTGGTATCTATGAGTTTGTCGATCTTTATCCCGATTGTGTGGATAATGAGTCTTCAAAAATCTACGAACCAAAAGAGTGGTCGAAAGAACTAAACACCCCTGTTTTCCCGGGTGGTGGAGATTTGGAGTTCATGCGTTACATCTACGAGAAAGTGGAACGCAATTATCCCGATGTGGTCGATTCCACTACAAAATCGGAAGACCCTAATGTCCCAGATAAGATTTGGCGGGCCAAAGGTGTGGTGCAGGTGCATATCACCGTTGACCGTTGCGGAAAGGCGGTTAATCCTGTGGTTGTGGAAGGCGTGAATGAGGAATATGATAAGGTCGCTCTGAAAATTTGCGATGAACTGCCTATCTTCAAGCCAGGGGCAATCAATGGAGTCCGCGTGAAAGTCGGAATGATTATTCCTTTCAATTTCAAACGTGAAAGATTGCCGATAAAACCTTCTTGGGCCGACGATGGTGGAGGCTACGATGGTGGCGGTGATAGTGGTAGCGACGATGGCGGCAGCTCCGACTGGGGCGGCGGCTGGGGTGGCGACCCATGGTAATAGAAAGCGCTTCCCTCCTCTTTTGACGGATTGGGAAGCGTTTTTTTTCGTAATGTTAATAATGTAATGACAAATGGCTAAAGTTAAATCTGTATATGTCTGCCAGAATTGTGGCGCAGAGGCTCCTAAGTGGGTGGGAAAATGCCCAGCTTGTGGAGAGTGGAACACCTATGTGGAGCAGGTCGTACGCAAGGAGGCTGGGACTTCGGCTGCTGTGGATTCGGCTATCGGTGCCAAAGGAAAATCAAAACCTGTGCTTATCCATGAAGTGGAGGTCGCTCAGGAACCTCGATATGATACAGGATCGGGCGAACTCAACAGAGTGCTTGGTGGCGGCTTGGTGCCTGGATCGCTCACTTTGATTGGAGGAGAACCTGGCATTGGTAAATCCACTTTGGTGATGCAGGTCGTTTTGGGGCTGAAAAAATACCGCACTCTTTATGTCAGCGGAGAGGAAAGCGAAAAGCAACTTCGGTTGCGAGCGGAGCGTCTGGGCAAATTGGATAACCCACAGTGCTATATTGTGAGCTGCACCCTTCTTGAAGATATGTTTGTCCACATCAAGAATGTGAATCCGGAAATCCTCATTGTCGATTCTATCCAAACGATTGCGACGGAAAACATGGAAAGCAGTGCCGGCAGTGTGGGACAGGTGCGCGAGTGTGCGGCGAAAATCCTGCGCTATGCCAAGGAAAGCGGTGTTCCGGTTTTGCTGATCGGACATATCAACAAAGAGGGTAGCATTGCCGGCCCGAAAGTTCTGGAACACATTGTTGATACGGTGTTGCAGTTTGAGGGCGACCAACATTATCTTTACCGCATCCTGCGTTCTATTAAAAACCGATTTGGTAGTACGTCTGAATTGGGCATTTTTGAAATGCTGCAAAATGGCTTGAGGGAAGTGAGCAATCCTTCTGAAATGTTGATGACCGATAATCACCTCGGCTTGAGTGGCACTGCTATTGGCGCTACCGTGGAGGGAATGAGGCCTTTCCTTATTGAAGTGCAGGCTTTGGTGTCAACCGCAGCCTATGGCACTCCTCAGCGCTCGGCTACGGGGTTCGATGGCAGACGCCTCAATATGCTTTTGGCAGTGCTTGAGAAAAGGGTGGGCTTCAAGTTGAGCCAGAAGGATGTGTTCCTCAATGTGGCTGGTGGCGTCAAAGTGAATGATCCGGCAATGGATTTGCCTGTGATTTGCGCTATCTTGTCTTCTAATATGGATATTGCGGTCGATTCAAACACCTGTCTTGCTGGTGAAGTGGGCTTGACGGGCGAACTGCGCCCGGTCGCAAGAATAGAACAGCGTATTTCGGAGGCTGAGAAATTGGGATTCAAACGCATTATTGTGCCGGATTTCCGTTCTTTCCAAGGCGACAGCGATTTTAAGATTGAGGTGCTGAGAGCTGCCAAAGTGGAAGATGCTTTCCGTATCTTGTTTGGATGATGTATTTTTATGCAAATATTTACTGTAAATATACAAAAAGATGCATATATCACATTTCGCTGTTTTTGCTCGGTTTGGTGACATAATAACAAAAAATCCGGTCTAAAATAGACCGGATTGTCGCAGAATGAAATATAATATTACTATTGACGTATCTCAACGTCAGAAATATTCTAATTATAGGCTCTTGATGTCAAAGTTGTAAATAACTCCGAATGCGTAAATGCCGATGAGGATTGAAAAAAGTACCATAAGCTATTCTATTTTTAGTGGTTTTTACTATTTTTGTTTCTTTTTGCTCAACTTTACTTTGTTTTAGTATCGTTTTGCGTTTTTTTCTTGATGCAAAGTTAGAGTATATTTCAATATAAATATACATTTGTTTTATTGAATGATTTTATAATATCAATCGGTTTTACTAATAGATAAATGGAACTAAGACACCTGAAGTATTTTATTAAAGTTGCTGATAAACTGAATTTTACAGAGGCGGCTGCCGAACTTTTTGTGACGCAGAGCACACTTTCGCAGCAAATAAAACAGTTGGAAAATGAGTTGGGAGTCCCTCTTTTCGACCGTTTGGCGAAAAAAGTTTACCTCACAGAGGCGGGATATGAGTTCCTCCCTTATGCGGTAAAAACACTCCGGGATGCGGAATTTGGTAAGCAACGTTTGCTCGATTTGCAGGATGTGCGTACTGGTGAACTGAAAATTGGCATCATTTACAGCCTTATCAATTTTTTGCCGCCGGTTATCGCTGCTTTCCATAAAAAACATCCGGGTATCAAGTTTACGATTGGTTATCACCAGACGAACACGCTTATTGCAATGCTGAAGGAACGGAAATATGATATGGTCATGTGCTACCAGCCACAGCGAAACGATCCCATGCTTGATGTGGAGTTGCTTTATCAGTCTCCCCTCTCTGTGGTCATGTCGAAAAAGCACCCTCTTGCCATTCGAAAGGAAATTCCTCTCGATCTCTTGTCTTCTTTCCCGCTGGCGCTGCCTACCACCAACTTCCATGCACGTTCTGTACTCGACCAACTGGCTGCCGATTGCCATGTGGAACTGAAACCGAGCGTGGAAATGAACGGTGTGCTTTTGCTGCTTCAACTGGCAAGCGACGGACATTGGATTTCGGTGCTCTCTAAAGCGGCGACGTACGAACATCCCGATCTGGTGGCTGTTCCGTTGGCGGAGAAGGGAATGATGCGCGCTTCTATCATAACACTGAAGGATACCTACGAGAAGAAAGCCATGAAAGAGTTTAAGAAACTCGTGCTCGATCATGTGAAAAAAGAGTGGGCAATTAGAAAAATGGAGTGATAAAAATTGAGTATTTTTGCATTTGTTATGGCAATTTTTGCTTTTTCTTGATTTATTATGCCCAATTTCAATCGCTTGTTTTCCAGCCCTCGTGCTATTTCCATGGCTTTGTCGGCACTGAAAATGCTGAAAATGCTGCTGGGATTGGTCGTGATGTGGCTGTCTATGCGCTACTTCGGCCTTTCTGTGGAACGAGATGCCTGGGTGATTGCGGTAGGCGGACTTGGTGTGCTGCTTTTATCGCTCTATTCTCCGATCAACGATACTTTCCGAACGCGCTTTGTGTTTTTGCGTGAACAGAAGGGCGAGGCGGAAACGGTGAAGGCGGCTGTGGCCTTGGTGTGTCTGGTTTTTGTCTCGCTTTTGATTGTCAGCGCGCTGATAGCTTCGTTGCGGGAATATGTGGCCAAGGCGTTGGCTCCCGGTTTCTCTGGTGGCGATTTGTTGCTTGTCTCTGCCATGCTGATAGGCTTGCTCCCTTTTTTCGTGTTCGAGCAGACCAATAATCTTTTCAAGGCGTTGCTCAATACTTATGATAGTTTTTTCTATCCCGAATTGATGGGCTTGGTGGCAAGTGTGGTGAACATTCTTTTTATTATATTGTTTTCTTCAGCCATCGGCATTTGGTCGCTGGTGCTGGCTTCTGCTGTCAATACGATTTCCCTGACGTTGGTGCTTTATGTGCAGTTGAAAAAGCGAATCCCTTTATTCGCTTTCCTGCCGTTACCTTCGTTGAAAGAGGCTGTTCCGTTTTTGACTTTCTCACTTCCGGTCTGGTTGGCGACGTTTGCCATGCAGTTTTATCTGCTGCTTGAGCGGGCAGTCTGCTCAAAAATGACCGAAGGTGCTGTCTCGGCAATCGATTATGCACGACAAGTGATGAATTTGCCTTTTCTTGTCTTCATGTCGGTTATCCCGACTGTTCTCACTCCTTTGCTGGCAAAGCATTTTGTGCGGAATGAAATGGAAGAGTACGCCAATGCGCTTCGTGGGTTCGTGCGTGTTTTGATGGTCTTTACTTTGCTGGTTGGTGCTGTTATGATTGCGGTGCCAGATCGTGTCAGTATGTTTTTCTTTCATTATGCTGATGTGAGTTTTGTGCAGGCAATGAGGACTTTCGGCGTTGCGATTTTTTTCGTAATTTTGAGTTTGATTCTGGGCCAAACGCTCATTTCTCAAGACCGTGTTAAAAACTATGTCATAGGCACTGTGGCGGGAAATGCGTTTTCTGTGGCGTGGTGTTTGGCTTTCCACGATAGCATTTCTTCTGTTGCGCTGGCTTATTGCCTCGGACAGGTGATTCAAACTGTGGTGCTTTTCTTCTGTTTAGGCGTTGTCTCAAAGCGGGCTCTTATGGCAGATTTGGCCAAATTGCTCTGCTGTGGCGCACTGGGCGGATTGCTTTTGATGAAGATGGACGGATTTTTCCCGAATGAACTTAGCCAGCAGACCACTTTCTGTGTACTTGCATTGGAGGGAATTGTTTTGTTCTTGATCGTTGGATCCTTTTTCCTGGCATTCTTCCCTTCGGAAAGAAAGAGTATCCTCTCCAAATTTTGTAGAACAAAAGACTGATTCGAAATGTGGCCTTATTTGCTCGTCTTTTTGATAACGTTTCTTTGCGCGACTGTCGATTTGTTTAAAGTGAAAAACAAATGGATCGTCGGCGCTTTCTTGATGTTTACGTTGATTTCTTTCGCCATTTTCCGCGATGGATTGGGCGGTTTTGACTATGAAATGTACACCAGTTTCTATAGCTGCATTGTCCCGATAGACGATTATTGGGCTGGCAAATATGTTCCCGATTACCATTATGCGCATAAAACGATGGAATGGGGCTTCACGATTTTTTGTACATTGGTGAAAACGGTGGATCCGACAAAAGGCCCTGTCTTTATGTTCGCTATTGTGGGCATTTTCAGCATGGTGCTGCTCTACAAATCGATTAAACTCTACACTCCTTTTGTTTTTATCGCTTTTCTTTTCTACCTCTATAAGGCTTATTTCTGGCACGATTTTACGCTGATGCGTCAGTGTGTGAGCATCAGTTTGTTCGTTTGGGCTATTCAATACATCAAATCTCGGCAGATGTGGTACTATTTCGTTTTTGTGACGTTTGCTTGCTTGTTCCACATGTCGAGCATTGTGTTGTTCCCGCTTTATTTTTTTGTTCACAAGCGTTTCTCTGATGTCACTGTCATTGCCGTGGTGGTTTTGGCTGTGCTGCTGATGCTGACCAATCTAATGCCTAAATTGGCCCAATTGGTGGCTGGCGCGGCAGGTATGGCGGACCGACTGCAGGTTTATATGGGAGGCGGAAAGTCTGTCAATCCGCTCAATTTCCTGGAAATCGTTGTGATGCTGACTTTTATGATGTATTGTCGCCCTCAGTTGGAGCAAAAGGAGTCGTATTTCAATATTTACCTCAATCTTTTTGTGATCTCTGCCTTCATCATGCTGGCCTTCTCTTCTATCGACATCTTTACCCGTATCAAGGAGTTTTTCGTCTGTGCCTACATGATTCAGGTCTCTTACCTGATTGGTCATATCTATTCTTTCAAAGTGCGTACTGTCATCTTTTTGACTGTCGCGTTATATTGTCTATTGGGATATGTGCGCTATTTGTTCGTGTTTGATGCGGGCGGATTGCTCCCTTATAAATGTGTGTTATGGTGAGAGTGGATTGGAAAAATACAGATTTCATCGGATGGTTTTCTGGTTTCGCCTTCCTTTTTGTGGCTTTTGCTTTCTCAATCCCCAATTTGTACAACGTGGCGATGGGCACTTTCGTCACTGCCGGAATTGTTTCTTTTGCGGCCCATGTGAAAAGCGGAAATTTTAAATTTCAATCCATTCCATCGGTGTTTTTTGTGCTGCTCGCAATGGCGGCTTTGCCATTCCTGCATTGGCTTTTCTTTGGTTCGGAGGAAATGTGGACGCGCATGGCGCACAAGTGCTTTGAAATTGGTTTGCCTATGTGGTTGATGCCTTTGGCAGCAATTCCTTTGTTGCGCTATTGCCCTTCTGAAAAGATTATATGGCGTGCTGTCTGGCTTGGTGTGCTCTGTCATTTGGCTTTGTTGCTGGTGACCTATCTGGCAGCTTTGTGCACAGAGTTCGATGGAATGGACTATTCTGCATTTAATGTGCGGATGTGTTTCGAATGTTTGTTTAACTTGTTCCCGCATCGCACCTATTTTTCTGTGGATTTGTTGCTGGGTTTAGTCGCTTTGTGGCGCCTTGCCCAGTTGGATAATACTTCCCGCATAAATCTTTTGCTATTAATCTCTGCCTTCCTCTTTGGCGTGGTCATTTTCTTCAGTGGCGCAAGAGTCGCTTTGCTGACGTTTGCTTTGCTGATGGTGGTGGTGATGGCGGAAAGGGGCATTTCATTGGGCCTTTCGAAGAAAAAAGTCCTTTTGACCGTTGTTTTTCTTCTTTTCATCCTGCTGCTGTTGCTCTTTTCGCACGAACGGGTGCAGAATATGTGGTTTGCGCTGATGAATGGCCAAAAACAGTGGACCGAGTTGGATCCACGTTTCCAGATCTGGTCTTCGGTGTTTGCTTTGGCTGGTGATATGCCGGTGTGGGGTTATGGTTGCGATATGTTTCAGGAACCCCTGATTGCACAGTATGCTGCTGATCAGTTTGAACAGGGTGTTAAGGAGCAGTATTCTGCCCATAATCAGTTTCTCGTCGCTTTCCTCAATTATTCATGGATCGGACTTATTTTGCTTTGCCTTTTTTTCTGGTGTTTCTGGAAATGCAACCGGAATCTCGTGGCGAAAACGTGGGTGGTGGTCTTGTTTGTCAATTTCTTCTTTGAACATATGCTTGAGCGTTCTTTCGGTGTGATGATGGTCATGTCGTCTGTCATATTTTTTGCTGCTACAGCGAAAAGAACAGATGCGGTTTCCTCCGATGAAATGGGACGTTTGTTGTTTAAAGTCATTGCTCCTTTGTTTGTTGCGACTGCCTTTTGCCTGGCTTTCTATTTTGTTCGGAAAGACAAGTCTCCATACTTTGGTGCTTTCCGCCGTTATCTGACTGAGGTGACTGATTTGCCTGCTGGGTATCCCGAAGAATTGCTGGGTGCCGCTTGCCGACGTATAGATGCTGAGACTTCGGCGGAAATGTATGGACAGAAGGCTTATACTTTTGTCCGTTTCCATAGTTTTTCAATGGCACGTCAAGATGCTTTGTCTTATTCCGCTTGGATATACGTAAGTCCGGATTTTGAAGGTACGAAGGCGTATATCGCTCTGGAAGGCAATCGTGTGGAGTGCGCTTCGGCTGTTTATGATTTGAACCGAAAAGGCGAGTGGCAGCAACTACATACGAGTTTGTCTGATTTCGAGGGTAACGTGGAATGCTCGCTCTTGGTCGAACGTGATTCTGCAGATTCTTTTGCGGGAATGAATGGTTATCTGCTTTTCTCTACTCCTAAAATTGATTGGCGAAAATGAAAATAATGTATGTGCTTACTGGTCTTAAAGTCGCGGGTGCGGAATGTGTGACGACACAACTCGCCACCAGAATGCTGGAGCGTGGACATCAGGTTTGTATGGTGTCGCTCACCGGGGAAAATATGTTTGTTTTGCCCGATGGAATCGAATTGCATAACTTGTTTATGAGCAAAACGCCGTGGGGTATGGCGAAAGCGCTTTGGCAGGCGCGAAAGTTGGTGAAACAGTTTTGCCCAGACGTTGTTCATGCCAACATGGTTCATGCTGTCCTCTTTTCCAGATTGCTGCGTTTGTTGGTGAAAATGCCTTTGTTGATCAGTTCGGAGCACAACAAGAATATCGAAGGCAAATTGCGCATGGTTGGTTATAAATGGACCGATTGCTTGAGCGATGTCAATACGAATGTCTCTGAAGAGGCGTTGAATCACTTTATTCATTGTGGTTCTTTCTCTGCAGGGAAGAGCCTTACAATGTATAATGGCATTGATTACAAACGTTTTTCGCCTTCTTCCGACTCTCGTTCGGCTTTGCGTGATGAGTTTGGCTTCGCGGCCGATGATTTTGTATTCATCAATGTGGCGCGGCTGATGCCGGCTAAAGATCACTTCAATCTTTTACAAGCGTTTGCAAAGGTTTCGGCAGACCATCCACAGGCACGCCTGCTTTTAGTGGGGGAAGGCGAACTGCGCGCGGAAATAGAGACTAAAATCGTGGAATTAGGTTTGGCTGGGAAAGTCGTGTTGGCTGGTCTGCGAAATGATGTGGAGCGGTGCTATAACGCTGCCGATTGTTTCGTCTTGTCTTCCGCTTGGGAAGGCTTCGGACTGGTTATTGCGGAAGCGATGGGATGCACATTGCCTTCTATCGCCACCGATTGCGGAGGTACGGCTGAGGTGTTGCAGCAGCCTCAATGGTTGTGTGCGCCTAAAGATTCAGACGCATTGGGCGGTTTGATGAATAAACTGATTGGGTTGTCTGCAGAGGAACGACACTCGCTGGGTGAAAACAACAGAAAACTGGCTCTGAAATTCAGCATGGATGATATTGTGCTGAAATGGGAGCAACTTTATAAGGGTGTAAAATGATTGAGGAAAGCAGGGCCATTGTGCTGAGTCGGCGCGCCTTTAAGGAAAACGAGCAAATCGTCAGTATGTTCACGGAGCGATTTGGTAGGGTGGATTTTATCTTGTATGGTGCGTTCAGTAAAAAGAATGGACGCCAGCAGGCTTTTTTGCAGCCTTTGTCGCTCGTGACGGTGATTGCCGATTACCGAAACGGTAGGGATTTGCAGGTCGTTTCTAAAGTGAGAAACGAGGTGCCGCTGTCTTCTTTGCTGATCGATCCCTATAAAAATACGACGGCTTTATTTTTGTCGGAAATACTTACCAGAGCCCTGAGGACAAATGAAATGGATCCTCCTCTTTTTTCTTTCCTTTTTACCTCGGTGAACTGGCTCGATGCTGCGGATCAATCGCAGATTTCCAATTTTCATGTGGCTTTCTTGGTACGTTTGAGTGTCTTTCTGGGTTTTACGCCCAATTTGGGGCCTCTTCGTGCCGATCTGCCTTATTTTGATTTGACACAAAGTGAATATGTCCGCTATGCCGGACATAATCCGAATGTGTTAGGGGGACAGGAACAACTTTTCTTGAGGAATTTGTTGCGCATCAATTATCGCAATATGGCTTTGTTCCGTTTCTCGCGTTCCGAGCGCTCTCAACTGTTGGAGCGTATCGTTAGGTATTACCAGACGCATATCCAGGGCTTCGGAGAACTGCGAACGCTCGATGTTTTGCATGCTGTTTTCGATTTTTAAGGTGAATTCGTATTAATTCGTAACGCCAACGGCGTTTTTAGTGGGAATGTAATACAACGCATTAATTTCGTGAAAATTAGTAGAAATTCGTTGGTGAAAAACATTGCTATTGCTAACTTGTATATGATTCCCATTTTATTCTCCTTCTTTGTTCTTCTGCGTTTCTTGCCAGGCTTTCTCGACTTGTGGTTTGGTTCGCAATCTTTGGGTCTTGTGGCACCAACTTGCCATGTATGGCAAGGTCGAGGACCAATTCCTTCAGTTTTTTTGTATTCATGTGCTACTGTTTCGGCTTGTTATCGTTCAGAAAAAATTGGCAGAACTCATTCAGTTGCTCCTGCATTCGTTCCTGTGGAATAAGGATGCGTTTGTATTCGGCTATCATTGTTGGACTCATGCTACGGCTCATGGCATATTCCACCACCACACTGTCGGCTTCTGGGCATAGAATGATGCCGATGGAAGGATTCTCATTTGAGCGCTTAACATCGCGGTCAAGCGCTTCAAGATAAAACTCCAACTGTCCCAGGTCACGAGGATGAAACTTGGTCTTTTTTAGTTCAACAGCAACAAGAGCCTGTAGTCCGCGGTGAAAGAAGAGAAGGTCTGCCTTGTATGTGGAAGAACCGACTACAAGTGAATATTCCTGATCCATGTATATAAAATCCTTGCCCAAATCAAGGATAAACTGTTTCATGTGTTCGATCAATCCCTTTTTCAGTTTGCTCTCGCTGTGTTTTTGAGGAAGACCGAGAAAATCGAGAAACAAAGTGTCCTTAAACATCACTGGGGCATTAGGATATTGCTCAAGCAAACCCTTCGACATGCTGTTTTTGCTGCTCAAAAGAGAAGAGTAGGTATCTGTGTCTATACAGCGTTGAAGTTCCTTGTATTTAAGATGTTCTTTATTCGCATACAATATGTAGAACAAACGTTCTTCTGGCCTTTTGCAACGACAAAGTATCTCGAAATGATTTGATAAAGTTGTCAACATCAAAACTGTAGGAATTTGTGCAGATGTCGTCTGCACAATTTCATTCGAAACGGAAGGAAGATTTATACCCGAATCATCTTGTTGTAACAATTGTGCAGTTTTTGTCTGCACAAATTCAGATGTCATGTACCTATTTACAACAGAGGTAAATGCTTCGGACGAATACTCTTCATAAAACATTACCATATTGTATATGTTTCTTCTGCTATATCCTTTAATATCTGGATATTGCGAACGAATATACTCGGCTAATTGGGTCACTATTTTGCTGCCCCATCCTTCACATTTGAGTTTGTGGGAAACGTATGCGCCAACATTCCACGCCGAAAGCAATGACTGCTCGTTAACGGCAGACGAAGCCTTGCTTCTGTGAAAGGCTATGATATTTACTATCTCATTGAAGTGCTGTTCATTAGGAGTGTTTAAATCCTTATTTTCGTTCGTATTCATACCTTAACCCTCAATCCCTTTTAAATGTTCTTCCAAACTCATCAGCAAACAGGAAGTAATCTGCTTCCTTGTTTCCCATGAGAAGACCTTCTCGAATAGCGGTTGCATGTAAGTTTGCTTCATATTGGTCTCTATCTACCACTTTCCAACCTGAATCGGCAAACATTTTGTCGATGTTCACCCTTGCCTTTTCTTCGGGCGTCATATTATACCTAAATTGTGCAAATAATTTGTTAGAATAACAGAGAAACAAAGTTTCCAAGGATTTCCATATGTCATAATTTTCACCTGAATTGGTGTTGCTAAAAAACACAACAATGGATTATGCCAAAGATAAGTATTAAAAACGAAATTATCTTCAATTATGGCGGAATTTGTATGGATTGTTTACACACAGTGTAAATTATTCCATAAAATTTCCTGTTTCTGCAGAAAACTTATAAATTTGCTTATATTAGCAATAGGAGTATTGATATTTACTTAAATATGAAAAAAACGTTTAGATTTTTAGTTCTCATAGCAACAAGTTTATTCGGTGTCAGTTCGATGGCTGCCAATCAGGATGCTGCCATGAGATTGGCTCAGCAATGCTTGAATGGCAATGTTAAATTGGTGACAAACAGGCTTAAAGCCTACAATCCAGATCCTGCTTATTACTTGTGGCAGGGGGAAGAGGGCAAAGGCTTCTGTCTGACTTCTTCGGATGACGAACCTTTTGTGCTGGGCTATAGCGCTACTTCCTCGCTTTCCTACGACGAAATGCCGGAAGCCTTGGCTGCTGTGCTGGCTAATTATGAAAAAGTGGCTCGTGCGGGTGTCGTTGTGGAAAGAACGGAAAAACAAACCCCTTCCGTAAGAGGCTTGAAGACCACTGCCGGACGTACTCCCATTGCTTCTTTGCTGGGAGATATTAAATATGGCCAGCGCTTCCCTTACAATAACCAGTGTCCTAAATCGGATGGGAAAGCATGTCTGACTGGATGTGTGAATACTGCTTTGGCGCAGATTTTCAAGTATTACAATTATCCGGCTGCCACCACAGCGGAAATCCCGGCATATAAGACAAAAACACTTGGATTGGTTGTCCCTTCAGTCCCTAAAGGCACCACTTTCGATTGGGAAAATATGTTGGAGAATTATGATGCGTTTTACCCTAACTCTCCTGTGGAATCGGCTGTTGCCAAACTTCATGCAGTCTTAGGAACAGCTATGCAGTCTGATTACACTCTTAATGCTACGGGAACATATGATAATGGAGCTTTGGTAAATGTGATGACAACCTATTTTGGCTATGACCGGGATAATATAATGCAACTGAACCGTGGTGATTTCGATTTGAAATTCTTTGAAGATGCCGTTTATTACGAGTTGCAATGCAAACGCCCTGTTTATCTTTCTGGTGCTTCTTCTGGTGGAGCTCACGCTTTCGTGTGCGACGGAGCAGACCAATGGGGACTTTTTCATATCAACTGGGGGTGGACTGGCTCTTGCAACGGCTATTTTGATATGGCTTTCCTTGATCCTTATGCCTATGACGAGGCTGGTGCAAGTTCTTCTGCCGATGGATATAGTGGCAATTTGTTGGCTTTGATTGGTCTTTATCCGGAAAATAATGTGAAGGATGAGAGTCTGCCAGCATTAATCTCGTGCAACAACTATGTCGTAGAATCAAATTTTGAAGTGGGGATGTACACATCTACACTTGAAGGAACTGCTACTGTGAGTGTTTTTGATTCTAAGGAGAATGCGTTATATGCTATTGCGATGTTGAATGACAATAACGAATTTGAGTTGGTCGGCGAAAAGAAATTATGTCCGAACTCTCCGACCATTGAGGAGTATGACATGACTTACAGTCTCCCTTCTGGCCAGAAGGAGGCAAACGTTTTTTTCTATTTAGTGAAAAGTTACGATGGTGGTGCGTCTTGGCAACCTGCCAATAACTTTAGAACCTCACGTTTTTATTATTATTTCAAACTTAGTGACAACATCCTTTTGCCTTTCTGGTCAAAACAAGAACAGGCTGTTTTAAAAGGTGATATTGTTTGCTGGGTTGAAAATGGCGGAAAATATGTGCAGGTGAAACTGACGAATACCGGTGATATGGAGTATTACGAACTCATCACTATTTATAGTCGTGACAACGAAGTCGCTAAAGCTTATGCGACTGTGCCGGCTGGTGGAAGCACTTTGCTTACTTTCCAGTATTCTACTAATACCAATAAATACGAATACAACATTATCAAGGTGACGGACTTCAGGGGAAATGTCATCGTCAATAAGAAGGAGGTCTTTGGAAATGGCGTGGATAATGTGGACGCAGACAAACTCTCCATTTCTTCTTTGAACGGGGCATTGCAAATCATGTCTTCTGCCGATGTGAAACTGGTTGTTTATAATGCGGATGGGCAAATTGTGGCAATGAAGCAAATGTCTTCTTTCTCTCCTGAGGTGATTGCTTTGCCTGCTGGTGTGTATTTTGTGAATGGTCGTAAGACCATCGTGTACTAATACTATGATAAAGATAATTAAGGACTTCTTTTTACAATGGTTGGAGGTCGCTTGGTGGTTTTGTGGGTGTCAGTTTCAGTGTAAAGGGCATTTCCGAGAAAGATGCTGTTGAATACATCGAAAAAGTCAAAGAATTGGGCCTTTGTACTGTGAGCGATAATGTGGATCAAAAGTTGGAAAATGGCAACAGAATGATTATCTATCATGCAAACAACTGGGATTGCACTGATCCCGGGCTTGGTGAAACAGCCCGCTATCCTTCTTATAGAATCTTATTCACTAGCAGCGCTGAAACCGGTGGCTATCTTAGTGTGGATTTCGAAGAAGCTGCTGTGTCGGGCATATAAGAAACAGCTTGTATGTTTATCCCATAATTATGATAACATATTAGCGCAATTCCCCATAACTTTGCGGAATAATCAAAATCACGAATAAACAGGAGAAACAATGGGACAAATCATTATGCTCATAAACGAGATGACTCCTTATCTGCTGTTCGGATTCCTTATTGCGGGGTTAATGCATGCTTTTATCCCCTCAACCATCTACAGCCGCTATCTCGCTCAACCGAATTTTAAGAGTGTCGCGCTCGCCACTCTTTTCGGCATTCCTCTGCCTTTATGCTCATGTGGCGTGATACCTACTGCCATGTCTTTAAGGAGAGAAGGGGCAAGCAAAGGTGCAACGACTGCTTTCTTGATTGCAACACCGCAGACGGGTGTGGATTCCATTATTGCAACATACTCGCTCATGGGATTGCCATTTGCCATCCTCCGGCCGATTGCGGCTTTGGTAACTGCTTTGTTTGGTGGACAATTGGTGGATATCATTGAACGTACTGGTGCAGAAAAACTTGAAAAGGTAAAACTTGAATCGGAATGTGCAAATGGTAACTGCTGCACGTCTGATACAAAGCCAAACTCTTTTTCGGGAAAACTGAAGAAGGCGTTGCGTTACGCATTCGTCGATATGATGCAAGACATAGGAAAATGGCTCTTCATAGGTCTCTTTGTGGCAGGTTTGATTACTGTATTTTTGCCAGACTATGTATTCGAGAATTTCAGAGACAATTCCTTTACTTCAATGCTTTTGGTCCTCTGCATCGCTGTGCCAATGTATCTGTGTGCTACGGGTAGCATCCCTATTGCTGTGGCGCTGATGATGAAAGGTGTGACTCCTGGTGCGGGCCTTGTATTGTTGATGGCTGGTCCGGCGTGCAACGTCGCTAGTATGCTGATTGTAAATCATGTGCTTGGCAGGAAGACGATGATTACATATCTCGCCTCTATCATCTTTGGTGCTGTCGGGTTTGGCTTGATGATTGACCATGTACTGCCCCGTCAATGGTTTTTATCGAATCTTATAGCGCGAGATGCCTGTTGCCATGAATATAACAGTTGGTTCTCCATCGGTTGCTCGGTATTGTTTATGGTGTTACTTGCCAATGCACTGATACGATATTATTTTGGTTCACCCAGCTCTCAGATAACAACTTTAAACTCCGACAAAATGAAACAGACCTTTATCATCAACGGCATGAACTGCAATCATTGTCGTACATCGGCTGAAAAGGCCATCCTTTCAGTTGCAGGCGTCACTTCTGCATCTGTTGATCTCGCAACAAAAGTTGCCGTCGTGGAAGGTTCAGCCACCGCAGAGGCCATCTGCAATGCTGTGGAGGAAATTGGTTTTTCTTGCACAAAAGCCTGACGAATGACGAACATCCGCATCAAAAACATGGTTTGCCCTCGTTGCATCTCTGCAGTGAGGGCAATATTTGTGTCTATGGGCTTCACTGTCAATGAAGTCGCTCTTGGTGTTGCCGTGGTAAATGACAATCTTACCGAGGCGCAGGTTGAATTGTTGGCAAACAAACTGCAGAATGAAGGTTTTGAACTTCTCGACGATCCTCATTCTTGCATTGTGGAACAGATAAAAATTGGTGTGATTCAGTGGGTAAGGATGAACGGTCAGAAGCCTAAACTTTCTGATTATGTCTGCGAAGTCGCCCAACGTGAATATAGTAGTCTTAGCAAACTCTTCACACAGGTTAAGGGGGTGACAATCGAGCACTTTGCCATACAGCACCGTGTGGAATATGCCAAAGAACTGTTGAGTTACAGCCAACAATCTGTCAGCGAGATCGCCTATACGCTCGGTTATAGTTCGCCATCACATCTTACAAGTCAGTTCAAGCAACAGACAGGTATGTCGCCCAAAGAGTTTCGCGAGATGAAAAATAAAAACCGTCTGCATCTCGACGAGATATGATTTTCGTTTTATACAAAGGAAATATCCATTATGATCAAGCAGATAACTTTTTCTCCTACTGGAGGCACAAAGAAAGTGGCAGATGCGCTAACCTCTGGTATCAACAAAGAAATTGAATATATTGAACTATGTGCTCCTTCTTCTGAAATAGCCACAACTACTTTAGACAAGGATGACGTGGCAATCATAGCAGCCCCTGTCTATGGCGGTCGTATTCCGGCTCTTGCTGTTGAACGATTGAAAAACACGATTAAGGCTGATGGAACAAAATGCGCAGTGGTTGCTGTTTATGGAAACAGAGCATACGATGATGCTCTGCTTGAATTATATAAGACATGCTCCGAGATCGGCTTTAATGTTATTGCTGCTGTTGGAGCCGTTGCTGAACATAGCATCGTCCGTAAATATGGAGCTAATCGGCCTGACGCAGATGACATTAATGAGTTGATGGCATTTGGTGAAAGAATAAAAGATGCTGCTGCAACAGGAAAGACACTTGCAGAATCTGCTCTGAATGGGAAGTTCCCATACAAGAAAACTATGGCTGGGCCTACTCCTACAGCAAGCAAGAAATGTACTGGCTGCGGTTTGTGTGCCAAGCAATGCCCTGTGGGGGCCATTCCTTTGACAGATCTCCGAAAAGTAAATAAAGACATCTGTATTTCCTGTATGCGTTGCATCAGCATCTGTCCAAACGAAGCGCGCTCTGTTGGAAAGATTATGCACACCCTGATCGCCCTTGCCATCAGAAATGGATGTGCCGAACGCAAAAAGAACGAGTTGTTCATATAAGAAGTTTGCGTAGAGGCCTCCTAAAATTAACCAACTTATAAAAAACCGGTGTTGAAAGGTGTAAGAAGAAAATCCTAAAAAAAGGTTATTTTTCCCAAAGTTCAGGTATGCACAAGTATAAATGATAAGGCTAACTTTGTGTCATATATTATGCAAATTGGTTATGAAACGTTTATTTATCCTTGCGCTTTCGGCACTTTTGTTAAGTGCTTGCGCACAAAAAAAGACAACGAGTATGAACACAAAAAGCACCTCCATGACCCAGGAATGGGACAAAACCTTCCCATTGAGCGGTAAGGTGAATCACGAAAAGGTTACCTTTAAGACACAGTATGGCTTCACTTTGGCTGCAGATCTTTATATTCCCCAAAATGCCAGTGGTAAGATGAAGGCTATTGCGATAAGCGGTCCTTTTGGTGCCATCAAAGAGCAATGTTCTGGTCTTTATGCTATGAATATGGCTGAGCGTGGTTTTATCACTTTGGCGTTCGACCCTTCGTTTACAGGAGAGTCGTCGGGCGAACCTCGTCGCACGGCATCGCCTGACATCAATACAGAAGATTTCCTTTCCGCTGTTGACTATCTCTCTTTGCGTGAAGATGTGGATGCAGAGAAAATTGGTATTATCGGTATTTGTGGTTGGGGTGGCATTGCCCTGAATGCTGCGGCTGCCGATCCTCGCATCAAGGCAACTGCTGCAATGACCATGTACGACATGAGCCGTGTGAATGGTAATGGGTATTTTGATGCGGATGACAGCGAAATGGCACGCTTTGCTGCACGAAATGCTCTTGCTACTGAACGTACAAAGGCTGCACAGACAAACAAAACAACGCAAGGTGGTGGTGTGGTGGATCCATTGCCAGAAGATGCTCCTCAGTTTGTGAAGGATTACTACGACTATTACAAGACTCCACGCGGCTATCACGCTCGTTCTGGCAACTCAAACGATGGCTGGCACACCTTTGGATGTCAGGCTTATGCCAACACGAGATTTCTGTATTATATAAATGAAATCCGCTCGGCAGTTCTCATCGCTCATGGCGAGAAGGCTCATTCTCGCTACTTTGGGGAGAATGCTTATGAATATATGATGAACGGCAAGGCGAAAGGTTATGACGCTGTGCGTAAGCCTAACCCGGTGCCGGAAAACAAAGAACTTCTTATCATCCCAGGTGCCAGCCATTGTGACCTCTATGATGGAGGAAAGGATAAGGTGATTCCTTGGGGAAAATTGGAATCTTTCTTTAACGAAAACTTGAAGTGATGCAAGATATACATTTAGACACTATTCAGCAGTTCAACGAATACAACGGGATGGAAACTCTTCATCCCCTTGTAAGTGTTATTCATGTGCACAACACCGAGCATATCAAGGAATGTGTGATGCACTATGGGTTTTATGCTATTTACCTGAAGGAAAATAAGGGCTGCAAACTCTCTTACGGACGCACTGAGTATGACTTCGACGAGATGACCGTTACGAGTTTTGCTCCAGGACAGGTGGTGACTGTGGAACCTAACCCGGAAGTCCCATTCGCAAAATACATCGGCTTGGCTTTCCATCCCGACCTCCTCAACCGCACCACGCTGGGCAAACAGATGAACCGTTATGAGTTCTTCGACTATACCAGCAACGAGGCATTGCATCTCTCCGCGCAGGAAGTTGAAATCTTCCGTGGCGTTCTCAATATGATTGAGCAGGAATTGCATCATGCCATCGACAAGCACACCCGGGACTTGGTGGTCAGCCACATCGAGCTCCTGTTGAACTATTGCCTCCGTTTCTACGACCGCCAGTTTATCACTCGCGAGGAAATCAACCACTCTGTTGTGAAAAAATTCCTGTGTCTTCTCGACGATTACATTTCAGAGAGGGCAGAGTATGAAGGCTTACCAACGGTCTCTTATTTTGCCGACAAGTGCTGTCTCTCTACAGGCTACTTCGGCACATTGGTGAAAACAGAGACTGGTCGAACTGCCAAAGACCTCATCAATGACAGAATCATGAGTAGGGCAAAGGAACTGCTGTCTTCAGACTCCCTTTCCGTCACTCAGGTTAGCCAATGCCTTGGCTTTGAATATCCGCAACATTTTGTCCGCTTCTTTAAGGCGCTCACAGGATTAACTCCTACGCAATGGAGATCGGCATAATTGCAACCCCTACCATTATAAATCATACATTCCTGAACGAAGGAGATGATGTTATCCTCACCAGTCCAGAATGTCATTGGTAATTAAGATTTACTTAATAAACGATTATGAAACATTTTATTTCATGGTTTTATGTAGTCATCATGGCTTTTCTCATGATGGCTTGCCAGAACGAGGACGCCAATGCAACGGTCCCTTCTGGCGGAAATCCGACTGATACCAAGACGCTGATTGTCTATTACAGTTACACGAACAATACGAAGCAGATTGTTGATGATCTCAAATCTTTTATTGATGCGGATGTTATTCAAGTGGAGCCGGTAAATAAGAATCTGGATTATGCTGCCAACAACTATGTTGTCGGCACGGAACAACTGAGCAAAATCAAAAACAATCCGAACGATGAAAGCAGTTATCCCGAAATTGATGATGTGTCTGTGGATTTGAGCAAATACAACACTGTCATCATTGCTACTCCGCTTTGGTGGAGCCAGATGGCGAGCAATATGCAGACATTCCTCTTTAAATACGGAAAAGAAATGGAAGGTAAGAATGTTGGACTCATTGTGAGCAGCCACAGCAGCGGCATTAGTGGAGTGGAGGCAGATGCCAAGCGCCTCGTGCCAAACTGCAAATTCTTCGCAAAAAGCCTTTGGATAAACGCATCGAAACACTCGCAGCGCAAATCTCTTCTGGAACAATGGCTGAAAGATATTGACTATTCAAACCTAACATCCAACATCATGAACACTATGTACCTGAAAGTAAATAACAACACCATGAAAGTCACACTTTCGGATAATGCTGCTACTAGGGCGCTTGTTGAACGACTGAAGGAGGGTGTGATTACATATAACGCTCACGATTATAGTGGCTTTGAGAAGGTTGGCGCGCTCGGTTTCTCGCTCCCTTCTGCTGACTCATACATTACAACAGAACCTGGCGACATCATGCTTTATACTGGCAACCAACTCTGCGTTTTCTTCGACAACAACTCATGGGATTACACGCCCATTGGCAAGATAGAGGAAATGAACAAGCAACAACTGGAGGATGTTTTCGGAGATGGAGATGTAAGTATCACCCTTTCGCTTGAAGAGGCTGCTGGTTTAGTCTCTATCTTTGCGAAGCATGAAGATATTGCCAAAGGTATATACACATTGAAAGGTCATAAACTTGATAAGGCACCTGCCAATGGAATGTATATTGAGAATGGAGTAAAAAAGATCAAGCGATGAAGAAAATTTTATTGTTTATACTATTTTTCTGCCCCATCTTATGCATGGCCCAGGAACATACAAAAACCGATAGCACCATGATAGTAAGAATCAGTGAAATAGAAGTTTATCCTGAATACCTACAGCAGTATTTGGAGTTTGCACATAATGTGGGTGCGACATCCGTTAGGGAAGAACCCGGGGTGATTTGTATCTACCCTATGCAGCAGTTGCGTGATGATTGCCAGATACGCATTCTCGAAATATATGCCTCGCTGGAGGCTTATCAGCAACATATAAAAACAAACCACTTCCAGACCTATAAGCAGGGAACGCTCCACATGGTGAAGAGTCTTGATCTCGTGGATATGCGACAGATGGCGCCAGAGTGCCTACCGTTAATATTCAATAAGGCAAAACAATGAAACGATTACTATCTCTCCTTTTTTTATTGTTGATAATGGTTACTACTATATCAGCCCAGACGCTTTCTGACCGTCAAAAGCACCTGCCATCCGACTTCATGCAGGCGACATCATCGATATTCCCGAAGGTGTAAAGCATTGGCATGGTGCTACAAAGGATTCTTGGTTTCAGCACCTTGCAAGCCACGTTCATGTTGGTGATCCTGAAAATAACGAATGGCTTGAACCAGTTAGCGACGAGCAATATAGCAAGGCAAATCAGTAAAAACACTATTGTGTCTTTCGTTTAGGTCGCAGCTTACCTTTTCCAGAAGGTTGGTGTGAAGATGAATAATACGGTGAATATCTCCAGACGACCTATAATCATAAGCGCACACATAAACCATTTGACTGCCGGGTGGAAAATGTAGAAGTTGCCGGTCGCCACTTCTCCAAAACCAAGCCCGACATTGCCCACACAACTCATGGCTACCCCCATGGCCTCGGTCGGTCCTATACCCAATACGATGAATACCAAAGTGCTCATAAGCACGATGATGATGTAGAGTGACACAAAGGCGGACACATTGTTGATGGTCTCCATGCTGATGACTTTGTCGCTGATTTTGAGAGGCAGAATGGCTCGAGGGTGGAGCAGACGCTTAAATTCTTCGATGCTGTTTTTTATCAATACTGTGATTCTGACAATCTTGATACCACCGGTTGTACTGCCCGAACTGCCTCCAAATGCCATTATGATAAGGATTATCGACCACAATGCTGGGTGCCAGTCCATGAAATTCTCCGTCATGAATCCGGTGCCTGTTACGGAGGATATGGTCATAAATATGGAGTTTCGTATGTTTTTCTCGCAAAGGCCGCCTTGGTGTGTCAGCACGTTGCCCAAGCACACCGCGATAATTAAAAAGAAAAAGATCTGAAATACACGACGGGTTTCCTCGTCTTTGCCTATCAGTTTGAATTTCCCATGGAAAAAGAAATAGGTGAGGCTGTAATTGAGCGAACTAAACAAGACCGCAAAAATCACGACATAATGGATAAATGCGGAATCCCAATATCCGATGCTTGCGTTCTTGGTCGAAAAACCTCCTGTGCTGATGGTGGACCAGGCGTGACATAAGGCGTCAAATTTTCCCATCCCTCCAATCAGCAATAGAAAAATCACGAAAATGGTTGATATGGCATAATACCCCCACAGCATCATCGCTGTTTCGTGCAGGCGCGGGCTCATGCGTGTCTTTACCGGTCCTGTGGCTTCCGCCACATAGGTCTGCACACCTCCGAATCCGAAAATCAACGATAGCAAAATAATTCCCATGCCTCCCAGCCATTGCATGAAACTGCGCCAAACCAACGCACTGTGTGCCAACTGTTCCACGTCTGAACATATGCTGGCTCCTGTGGTGGTAAACCCTGAAACCGATTCAAAGAAGGCGTCGGTAAACGTCGAGAAGGTGCCTGTGAGACGGAATGCTATGGCAGAGAATATCGAATACCATATCCAGATGGTAGTTACCACCACATAGCCTTCCCTTTTCCCCCATTCTCCATGGTTTTTCCGGAATGGATATCTGAAAAGAACTGCTGTGGCAAGTGTGATGCCTATCGATTTGAACCAGCCAATCAGTTGCGGCTCTTGGAAGTATATGGATGTGAACAGGGGAATGAGCATGCAGCCAGCCTCAAGCAACAGCAGCGAGCCGATGGCATACAACAGTAGTTTTATGTTGATAAGAGGCTTACGTTTTTGCATGTTTTTTTTGTTTTGATGTGGCTTTTTTCATGCCGACAACACGATTTACAACTCTGATGTGAATAGTTTGTGGAGGTTTCTTATGCTGCTCTGGCGGCAGAAAACAATCACTTTGTCGCCTGGCTCAATCAGTGTAAGACCTCCTGCGATGATTCCTTTCCCGTTTCTTACCAAACCGCCGATAAACATATCGCGGGGCAAATCCAAATCTTTGATCGGTCCGTTGGTGATGGGTGAACTCGATTTGGCGGTGAGTTCCACGACTTCTACGTCGGCGTGTGTCAGGATTTTCACACGGTTCACATCCACATCAAGGGTGTATTGGTAAATATAACTGGCGGCTATCAGTTTTTTATTGATGATGTAGCCGATATCCAGTTTTTCCGCCAAAGGGATGTACGACATGTTTTCCACCTCGGCTATGGTCTTGATGATGCCGCGGCGTTTGGCTTCCAAGCAGGCCAGAATGTTGTTTTCGGTTGAGTTGGACAGCGCAAGAAAGGCGTCCTGGTCTTCAATGTTTTCTTCTTCCAGCATCTCTGGGTCGGAACTCTCGCTGTTGATGACCATGCAGTTGTAGGTGCTCGATGCCTTTGTCGCAAGGCTTTTGTCACTCTCCAGCACTTTCACTTCCACATTGTCTGGAAGTATGTTGAGGGTTTGTTCTGTGATTTTTCCTGCTCCCATGATGATGATGTCGCGCACGTGTATCTGCTCTTTGCCGGCAAGATTGCGCACGCGCTCCACATTCTTTGGAGAGGTGATGAAGTAAACAATGTCGTTGGCTTCCACGGTGTCCTGACCTCGTGGAATGATGGTGTTTTCGTCGCGGCGTATGGCAACGATTTTGAATCCGGATTCTGGTGGAAAACTCATGAGTGGTTTCCCAACAAGTTCGGTGGCATTGTCGCGCACCTTCATCCCAATCAGCACAAGGTCTCCGTCGCCAAACTCAAGCCATTGTCTCACCCATGTCTTTTCCAGCGAGGTGATGATTTCTTCTGCTGCCAGTTTCTCTGGATAAATGAAGGCGTCGATGCCCTGTTTTTTGAAAAACTCTCCGAATTTTTTTTCAAGGAAGTCGCTGCTATCCACGCGCGCCACTTTTCGCCGGGCGCCTATGCTGGTGGCCAGCAGGCATGCTGTGATATTGAGGCTTTCGTGAGGGGTGACGGCGATAAACAGGTCTGAATCGGTGACACCTGCATCGGAAAGGACTTTCACGGATGAAGGTGAGCCAATGATGGTCAGCAGGTCGTTGCCTCTCTCCAGCCTTTGCAGATGCTCGGCATCCTCATCAATGATGGTGATGTCGTGCTTTTGTTTCGACAAAAGTTTGGCAAGATGTGTTCCCACTTCTCCGGCTCCCGCGATGACGATTTTCATGATGCAGTTTCTCTGTGTTGTTGTGTTGGTAAAAACCGATGGAAGTATCCTTTTATGGCTTTGCTTTAAAAAGCACGAAGTTGCCTTGCTTGTTCTCAAAGATTGGCATTTGTGTGCCGTTGGTCGCTTTTCTCACCGCTTCTCTGATGTAACTCTCCAGTTTGTCGAGAGTGATGTTTCCGTTTTCATCGGCAGCTTTTCCTTTGAGCCCTTCCAATAAAGATTTGGTGAATATGCCGTTCTCCCATTTCTCGCTTTCATTGGATTTTTGGCTCTCGGTGCTGGAATAGAAACCAATGATGCCAGGTTCGGATAGCGCGTAGTTCTCAGCAATGGATTTTTGTCCGTAGAGCGCGCCGCTGTGGCAGGCGTCCATAAACACGATGATGCGGCATTTCTTGTCTTTCAAGCGTCTTGTCGCATTCTTTATGTCGTCGAAGTTGACTGCGCTGGAGAAGAGGTCGTCGCTCTCTGCGTTGACGGAGAGGAAGTAAGTGCTTTCCCCTTCTTTCGCTCCGTGGCCAGAGAAGAACAGCATGATGACGTCTCCCTGGTTGACTTTGCTTACCAGTTGGCTCAGATTGCGTTTGATGTTGCGGTCGGTTGCCTCTTTGTCGGTGATGAGGGTAGAACTGACAATCTTGTCGTATTGGTCAAGTCCGAGTCCTTTAATCGTATTGATGAAGTCTTGCGCGTCTTTTGCTGCGTTCTGCAGTTTCAGGTCGGCTTGGTTGTAGTCGCTTACGCCCACTGCCAGAAGGTGAAGACCTGGTTTGCCTTCGGCACCCACATAGCGCAGGGTGATGGAGGCTGGATCGCTGTTTTGACCGTGACCGTCTTTAGCAATCAACTGAATGCGGCTGACGCCACCGGTGCTTCTTGGCAGCGACAGGGTGATTTGTTTGGCTGTGCGCTGGATGCCTTTGGTGGTCTGCAATTCTCCGTTGACGTAGGCAAGGATTTTGGGTTGGCTTCCGTCAAATGTTTTTGCTTCGTAGGTGATGGTTACGCTCTGTTGGGTGTAGCCTTCACCGTCTTTTGGCGAAATGATGTAGATGGTTGGTGCTTTGTGGCCGCTGCCAGTGTTGGCGGCTGCCGATTCTTCTTCCGCTATGCGGATGCGGGCACCGGCTTTGAGCGAGTTCTTGTATTTGCCATCGTCGTAGTTCGGCACCAAGTTGCTGGCGACGGGCGCGTTTACGTTTGGTATTCTGTACGCTGCCGCGCGGGCTGCTTCCTGCTTGGGATAGGTGGGCTTTACGATGAAAACACCCTTTCGGTTGACGCAGCCCCAACCTGATGCTAATTTCACAACGGCAAACGGACGATTGTCCGAAAATGTGTAGCCTTTGTCGAAATTGTCCAACGATGGTTTTACTACCCAGTTGCCCTTGTAGTTTACAAAACCGCACTTTTTGGTGGACGGATCGCAGGCCGGATAGATGTTTTTGCCCAGTTCGTCCATGGCGGTTGCTTCTTCGGCTGCGCTGATGGCGTCTTCTTTGCTGACGAAGTATGGCTTAACAAACAAGATGCCGTCTTTGTTGATGGCTCCCCAGCTTCCGTTTATCTCGACGATGGTGTATGGCTTCTTGGTGAAAAATGAGTTGTTGTGGTCCACATTGGTGAATGTTGGCGGCACCACAAACTGTCCTTTGCTGTTGATGAAGCCCCAAAGACGTTTGGCACGGTCGAAACCTTCATACATTTCATCGGTTTTGTTGCGTGAGTTTTCTGTTCCCGCTTCATTCGCGATTTTATTGTTCAGCAGCAAAGCTGGCACTTTGAATGCTCCTGTCTCGTCAATGCAACCCCAATATCCGTTTTGCTTGACTACGGCATATTTTCTGCTTTGGGAAAACACAAAGTATTTGTCAATTTCTTCAAACTGCGGCTTGATGGCCCAGCCTCCGTTTTTATTGCGGAACCCCCATTTGCCGCTAACGTTGTCTTTAGATGCTGTCGGCTGCGCGCTTAAGTTGAAAAAACTGAAAATTAAAGTTATGACTAAAAGTATTTTCTTCATTTCCGATTTCTTTTTTTGTTGTGTTTTGTCGTGGGTGGACATATATCACCGAATATTTGCAAAAATACAAAAAATGCAGTTTTATTAGATGTTGTTTAATAAGATGTTTGGTTTTTTGGTGGTTTTTATGGATGTCTCTTCATGTCCTGTTCCCTTCGTTGTTGACGAAATAGCGAACGCCACCATCTGGCAAGTGCAGTTTTTTCCGAACCCACTGATATGGTTTCGTGGTACATAGCCAGAACCACATTTCTGAGGTGTTTCCTGCCAGACCGATGCCGAGCATGGCGACGGTCATGTCCAGCTCATAGTTGAAGTTGATGAAAATGAGTCCGCCCATCATAGATAGCACTGCCAGCATTAGCACCATCACCAAGTTGGTGGATACGCCTCCAAGTTTATCAATTTCCACGAAACACAGGCAAGCGATAATGGAGAAAAAGTAGGAAAGGATAAGGCCGAATATCCATCCTCCGCAATCGCTCATCTTGTCGAGCGTGCGCTCTGGGTGGAGTAGGGTGGAAATGGCGTAGGCGTGAATTTTTGTGCCTGCTATACGTTGAGATGCGCCAATTGTGGTGGGCACGTTGTGAAAGTCGCGTAAGTCTTGAAAATCGCCGATTAATACAATCTTGCCTGCCACATCTTCCGGAAACAGTTCATCGTTCATGCCAAGTTGCATAAACTCAAGCGCTTTGAAATTAATGCGTTCCTCATTGTTTCCTCTTGCAGTCAGTCTGGCGTAGGCGGCGGAATCGGCTTTTTGAACGATTCGATCCACAAAACTCTGTTTTTTCACCCCGCCGATGTTCAATTCGCGCACAAAGTCTCTCACCACTCCGTCTTCTACGTTGATGCTTGCTTCATCCACTTGTGTGAGTTTGGTGTAGAAGGAGTGTTCCACATCGGTTTGTCCGTTGCTTTCCACGATTCGTAGCGCAGTGACCAATTGTGGACATCTGCTCACGACTCTCACAAGGCTGTCGTTGTCGGCCTGACTGGTGGTTGAGTTGTCGCCATATATGACATCCATTCCGATAACCTTCGGACCTAATTTCGTGATTTCATCAATTTTCCCGGCTATGGCTGCGCGAGAGTTGCATCCTGCAATGTCAAACAGCAGAATGTCGTCGTTGAAATCCACCGATTCGTTGGCGTTTTTGTTCTCAATGTAGAAATACGAGTCTATGAAACTGAATCCGCCAATGGCTTGGCTGATAGGGTCCATAAAGGCGCTGTTGTAACTGATAAGTGTAAACAAAATGCAGGCGAGAGCGCTGAGAAACAGCGTTCCAAATCCGTGCCAAAGATAATGGACAGGCTTGAAAATCATGTTGGTATGTTGTTTTCTTGGTGAACGGGCTGGTCTTCCTCATCGCTGATGACGGGAATGTCGTGGTTCCCAGCCTCACTGAAATAGTTTTCTATCACATCTTGCAGAGACATGGATTTGATGCGGTTGTTGTACCAGGTTCTTTGTTGTGAGATTTCTTTGTATTTTTTTTTCATCTGGTTGAGTCCCGACAGCTTACTCTTGGCGTGAAATATCTTTGCGTTGATGTAATTCATCAGGCTCCTGATCCAGAATTGCGCATGTTGGAATCCGCTGGTGTGAAGGTAGCTGAGCAGCAGTTTGTTGAATTGCTCTTCGTTGGTGCGTTGCAATTGCTCTGGTGCTTCTGTTGTTGCCAAGGCGCCAATGTATTTCTTCGTGTGTGCCTTAAACGAGTAGCCGCATACCATGTTTTCCCTCCATGCTCTGATGCAAAGGTCGTTTTTGGCCATCTCTACAGAGGTGAAATGGCTGCTCAGTCCTCCGAGTAGGCAATATTTTTCTCTGTCGCACAGCCAGTTGTGACTGGCGAGGGTGATGGTGGCATTTTCACTGTTGCTTTTGCTCTTGCTCTCCATTAGGTGAACAATGCCGCGTGAAAGATAGGCGAATTTGGGCCCGTCGCCGTGTTGGTCGTAAACGGATATGGTGTCTCCGCTCATGCCAAACAGATGTTTGTTGGTCTCAAATAATGGCAGGGTGTCGGCAAAATAGTTCTGTGTCGGCAAAATGCCGTCTTCCAGCACCAGCACGTATGGCTGGATGGCATGGTGAATGGCGCGGTCGATGGTTTTTACAGCTGTTTCGCCTTCGAAGCGGGGGGTGCAGCGTACTTTGCCTGGAAAGTTGGCGATGCACATGGCCGGACCGGAACTGACATCGCATACAATCACCTCATAAGTGTCGATGCCAACACATTCCTCCAAATGCGCACATAGTTGTGGCAGGTAGCCATTGGCTTGCTCTTCTACATTTTCTGTCGCAAGGACTACTGATATGTTGTATTTTTTTGTGTCAGACATAGGTGAAATGGATATGGTAGGAAGTCTTTTCTGAATTCTTCTCCTTATACTGACAAAAATAATGTGTTTTATCAAAAGACTTGCTTTTTTTGCCTTCAAAAATCGTTCTTTTCTCCCGCTTTCACGAATTTGTTGCCGAACAATAATTTATTTCTTGGCGGAATCTCGCTATTTTTGCCACATTCCGCCGAATAATAATTTATTTCTTGGCGGAATCTCGTTCGTTTTGCCAACGAATTTATACTAATTTTTACTAAAACTATGCAATGGACTATTTTTACTAAAAACGCCATTGGCGTTACGAATTAATACGAATTCAGAATTG
>JAGHUM010000100.1 GCA_018064855.1 Candidatus Physcocola equi | reverse complement strand
AACAGCAACTGCATCGACATCGGTATTGGCTACGCCTACAATGCCAATTCTACCTATAAGCATTATTGGAGCGTCATCATTGCCAAACATGATTATTAAGGAAACGGTTTTCCTTTCATTTCCTGACATAGCAACAACAAAAAATCCCGTGTAACTTTCGCTACACGGGATTTTTTTTATTGGATATGTTTCCCTTTCGGAATTACTTCACTTCTTCGGAGTCAACATCGCTTACATTCTGGTCGCCGCCGAAGCCGCCGCCATTGTTGCTCTGACCGCCTTGTGCGCCGCCGCCGAAGCCGCCGAAACCTGCGCCACCCTGAGGACCGCTCTGCGCGCCAGCACCGCCTTGAGCAGCCTGTGCTGCCTGATAGAAGGCCTGGGTTGATTTGCTGAGTTCTTCCATGGCTGCGTCGATGCCTGCCATGTCCTGCTTCTGGTGAGCGTCTTTCAACTTAGCGAGAGCGTCTTCAACAGGTTTCTTCAAAGATGCAGATACGTTTTCACCGCTTTCCTTGAGGAACTTCTCTGTGCTGAAGATCATGCTGTCGGCCTGGTTGAGCTTGTCGATGCGTTCCTTTGCCTTCTTGTCTTCGTCGGCATGTGCTTCTGCTTCCTGCTTCATACGGTTGATTTCGTCTTCAGAAAGACCAGAACCACCTTCGATGCGGATGCTCTGTTCCTTGCCGGTTGCTTTATCTTTTGCTGTAACCTTCACGATACCGTTGGCGTCGATGTCGAAGGTAACTTCGATTTGAGGTACACCGCGTGGAGCTGGAGCGATACCGCCGAGGTTGAACTGACCAAGGCTCTTGTTCTGGCTTGCCATTGGACGTTCACCCTGAAGAACGTGGATGGTAACTTCAGTCTGGTTGTCGGCTGCAGTTGAGAATACCTGGCTCTTCTTGGTTGGAATGGTAGTGTTTGCGTCGATGAGTTTGGTCATTACGCCACCCATAGTTTCGATACCGAGAGTAAGTGGTGTTACGTCGAGAAGGATAAGACCGTCGTCGCCACCACCGACCTGCACACCGCTGAGCACACCGCCCTGGATGGCTGCACCCATGGCAACAACTTCGTCTGGGTTGACACCCTTGTTTGGCTCCTTGCCGAAGAATGCCTTAACAGCTTCCTGGATGGCAGGGATACGAGTTGAACCACCTACGAGCACGATTTCGTCGATTTCGCTCTTGCTGAGACCTGCGTTGCGGAGTGCGCTTTCGCATGGAGCGATTGTACGTTTGATGAGGTCGTCAACAAGCTGTTCGAATTTCGCACGGGTAAGAGTCTTTACCAAGTGACGTGGAACGTTGTCAACAGATGTGATGTATGGCAAGTTGATTTCGCTTGAAGTTGTGCTTGAAAGTTCGATCTTCGCCTTTTCTGCCGATTCTTTCAAACGCTGGAGGGCCATTGGGTCCTTGCTGAGGTCAACGCCGCCGTTTTCGTTCTTGAATTCCTGAACGAGCCATTCGATGATACGCTGGTCGAAGTCGTCACCGCCGAGGTGTGTGTCACCATCGGTTGATTTCACTTCATATACGCCGTCGGCTACGTTGAGGACTGATACGTCGTGTGTACCACCACCACAGTCGAACACAACGATGTTCATTTCTTTGTTGTTGGCGTTCTTAAGACCGAATGCCAATGCTGCTGCTGTTGGCTCGTTCACGATACGCTTTACAGTAAGACCTGCGATGGTACCTGCGTCTTTGGTTGCCTGACGCTGTGCGTCGTTGAAGTAGGCTGGAACGGTGATGACTGCTTCTGTTACTTCTTCGCCAAGGTAGTCTTCTGCGGTCTTCTTCATCTTCTGAAGTACGATGGCTGAGATTTCCTGTGGAGTGTAGAGGCGGCCTTCGATTTCCACGCATGGAGTGTTGTTGTCGCCACGAACCACCTTGTATGGTACACGAGCGATTTCTGCTCCAACTTCATCATATTTGCAACCCATGAAACGCTTGATAGAGAATACGGTCTTCTGTGGGTTTGTAACTGCTGAACGCTTTGCTGGATCACCAACCTTACGTTCGCCCTGATCTGCAAAACCTACTACAGATGGAGTGGTGTTCTTACCTTCGTTGTTTGGAATTACTTTTGCTTCATTCCCTTCGATGACTGATACGCACGAGTTGGTGGTACCCAAGTCAATACCGATGATTTTTCCCATTGTTTTATATTTTTTATTATTATTTGCTGTTTTGTTCTGTAAGTTTTTTATGCTTACACTTCCTTTAATCGCAAAGGGTGTGCCAAATATTTTTTTTGTGTTTTTTCTGCCAAATGAATGACAATCTCCCTGTTATGGTTCTTGGGTTTATGTCATTTTGGCAGAATGAGCACTTGGTGTGTGACAATTTTTGGTGTAAACTTGTTGCGTTGCGGATTTTTAGTACCCTTAAGTCACCTTTACATACATGGTTTATAACATGTGCAGATGCTCGCAGATTCTGAGATACAACTCAGAATTGGTATCATTTGTAAATGTATTCTTGTATATATATGATAAAAGTGGGGGGTAATTTGGACTGATTATATTACCTTTGCAATATAGTAATTGCCTAGGCTGTATAAGCGTGACCTCTGCAGCCTAAACGATTCGATAAAGTGAATATTTTTAGAGGTCACCTTAATAGTATGAAGAAACTTTACACAACTGCATTTGCTTTACTGACATGTTTGGGGTGCTGTGCTGCGACGATTGTCGAAATTATTCCATTAAATAGTGAGACGCCTATCGTAAGGGATTCCCTTGTGCGAAGCATTGTCTTGAAACTCGACGGAGAAATTTTGGTGAATGATCGGGATGGAGGCTCTTATCAGTTGACTTCGGAAGAATTTGGTCGTATTCAGTTTTATATTGGGCAAGAAACCAATGTGGATGCGATTGAAAATGATTCAAAAGTCTCAATTACGCCTAATCCGGTAATGGATGTCGCTACAATAATCAACTTGAGTGGCAATGACGATATAAAGGTCGTTTCGGCAAATGGAGTCGTACTATTCCGTTTTCATTCGAATGAAACTGAACAGAAGATAGATGTGTCGCACTTGCCAAGCGGCGTTTATTTTCTATTGATTAACAAAAAGGAGTGCGTTAAATTTCAAAAGAACTAAGCGATTATGAAACATATATTTATTGGCATATTAGCTTTGTTGATTGGATTTGCTGATGCTTGCTTTGCCCAACAGAGTTTCTTTGTTTGGAAAGAAGGGAAACAAACCGTTTGCATCGCGGATAGCATCACTTTTAGTGAAAGTAACCCCAATTACATTTATTTGTGGCTTGACAATGAACAAACACTTGTGAAGGTGGACAGTATTTCCCAGCGTCAGCCCAACTTGAATATCCCGTTCAATACAAACGGATACGAATATGTTGATCTGGGCTTGCCAAGCGGAATGTATTGGGCCACCGCCAACGTTGGCGCGACTTCTCCATCCGAAAATGGACTAAACTTCAGATGGGCAAGCTGCACCCCGAATATTACAACCTATGATATAAGTTATCCTTATGAGGATGATAGTGAAAATGAAGCGTATAAATACAATGTTATTGAATTCAGTGAACTTTATGATGGGTATAAGGAATTGCATTTGTGCGATGATGCTGCCCATGCGCTAATGGGAGGGTCTTGGAGAATGCCAAGTGAAAGTGAAACGCAGGAATTGCTCGACAATTGCACATGGAGTGTTGACACAATTGATAATACAAGGGTTTATATTGGTGTTGGCCCTAATGGTAATAAAATCATTTTGCCGAAGACTTTTCAATTTTGGAATGGTCAGCATTACGATGTGTTGAATGCTGATTATTGGACTAAATCTGTTTGTGGAAGTGAGACTGCTATGGTCTTAGCTTTTAATGATTCTACAGGAGAAGGCTTCTTTATTGGGCAAAGAAGAAGCGAACAAATTCCGATTCGTGCTGTTTGTAATCCGAATGAGGTCCTGAGTAAGACTGCTTATACATTGTCGGTCAAAAATAATGTTGCCGAAAACGGAATAATAGTTGGTGCTGGAGTGTATGATGCCAATTTGTTTATTCCTGTAAAAGTGGTTGCAAAGGAAGGTTATGAGTTCTTAGGTTTTTCAAATGAGAAGACTAACGTAACTTCTACCAAAATAAGATTGTACCATGATGTTGAGCTGGCGGCTGTATTTATGGCTACAGGGGAATGTGAGGATGGCAAATTCAATGGTTTTGGTCATGTTGATTTAGGTTTGCCAAGTGGCAATCTGTGGGCGACTTGCAATTACGGAGCTTCAAAAATCGAGGAAGAGGGTGAATTTTTCACTTGGGGGGAAGTCGCTACAAAAGAAGATTACAGTTGCGGTGGTTATCAACCATATAATACAAAACTGAAAGACTCTACCGATGCCGCACATGTAAACATGGGTGAGCAATGGAAAACTCCTGCGTATAAAGATTGGCATGAACTGTTGGATAATACTTACCACATTCCAACAGCAATAAATGGCGTCTCTGGTTATCGACTAGTATCGAAGAGCAATGGTAAATGGATTTTCTTACCAGCTTGCCATAACAGAGTGGATGTTTCTATAAGTGAAAGAGCAGATTACGAGTATCTTAGTTCTGATATGAATGGGCCATATTTGTTCTGTTTGGCTGAGTACACGAATAAAGAATTGGCTTTTACTGGAAAGAATAAGTTAGGTGTTTCGAGTACATTAGATAGATGCAATGGATATCCACTGCGTGCTGTATATATCATTCCTTCTCCTATTGAATATGTGGATCTTATAGTTGAATCCACTGAAGGGGGAAAAGCGACTGCTGGAGGACGCTTTGCGAAGGATACAACTATAAGCATTTCTGCTGTTGCGGAAGATGGTTATTATTTCGACAAATGGAGTGATGGAGTTTTCGATGTTACCAGAAAAATCAAGTTGTCGTCTGATTCGACTATCACGGCGTATTTTGCCAAGACTTGTGAAAAGGTAGATGGCGCGCTGCCAAAGCGTTTCTCGGTTTCGGATACCACTTCTGTACAGATCTCAATGGGAAATCTGCAGTATCTTGCAAGTGCGAATACTTGGCGCTTCGCTCCTGAACAATATGATATTGTTCGAAAGGACAACAAGTACATTTCTGCTACAGATTCTGCTTGGATTGATTTGTTTGGATGGGGAACAAGTGGTTACAGGGATTATTTCCCATATCTGTCAAGGTCGGTAGAAAGTGTTTACATTAATATAAATAGTATTGCGGGGACTGATTATGACTGGGGCTTGTATAATGCAATCTCAAATGGTGGAAACCAGAAGGGCATTTGGAGAACCATGACTAAAGCGGAATGGAAATACCTCACTTTGGAACGCCCAAATGCTGAGGCGCTTTGCTTTAGGACAAAGATCGTTGGTAATGGTATTTCTACTGTTGGTTTTGTTATTCTTCCAGATGATTTTGAGACTCCAGAAGGATTGGTGATGGATAATGAACTGACAATAGATGAGTGGTATAAATTGGAATCTGTAGGAGCAGCGTTTTTCCCGTGTGCGGGTTACAGAATGAATACTACCTATAATTTAGATTCTCATGGCCATTATTGGACTACAGATCGCAGATCTTATGCTGATTTTTATTATTATGGTAACGGAAAACTGTCGAACTTGATTTCGTTCCCTAATACATTCCCTTATGAGGGTTACTCTGTTCGATTGGTTAAAGACTGATTAGGGTATATAAACAGTAATGGCTTATACATTTTGTGCGTGTTCACAAATGTATAAGCCATTTTTTTGCATACGGATGTTATCCGTTGTGTTGTTGTTTCCTATTCTCCCGCTTTCATCACGTCGGATGCCAGTCGGCTCCAACTGTATTTCTTTTTTTCTTCGAGTATTCCTTCTTGGTAGCGGTCTGGGGATCCTCCGTTCAGGAATGTGGCTATGGCGTCGGCTACAGCCTCTGCGTCAGGCTCACAGACCAAACCTACTTTTTCGTGAGGGACGATTTCGGGCAGACCGCCCACGTTGGTCACTATCATGGCTTTCTCAAAGTTGTAGGCCACTTGGGTGATGCCACTCTGGGTGGCTGTCTTGTAGGGCTGAACTACGGCGTCGGCTGCGGCAAAGTAGTATTTCACTTCCTCGTCTGGAATGAACTTCGTGTGCATGATCAGATTGTCGGCAATGCCAAGCGAGGATATCTGCTGCTCATATTTTTCTTTGTTGCTGTAGTATTCGCCTGCCACAATCAACTTGACTTTGCTCCGGTCGATTTTCTCGTTGGCCATGGCGTCGAGCAACAAGTCCAGTCCTTTGTAATCGCGTATCAGTCCGAAAAACAATAAGTAGCGGTAATTAGCGTCCAATCCCAGTCGGTTTAAACCTTCCTCCCGGCTGACTTTCGCTCCGAAATTGTCATAGATAGGGTGGACCGACAGCACTTTGGGCTTTTCTGCGTCAAAGGTTTCCACATCGTTCATCACGGATTTCGACATGGTGACAAATCCGTCGGCGGAACTGACAAAGAAACGTCCCATGATAGAGGCAAAAACGCTTTTTTCGTGGGGTAGCATATTGTCTATGAGTGCTACCACTTTGGTTTTTTTATTGCTCTGCGCTATTCTGGCTATGCTGCCAAGGCAAGGCGACATATAGGGTAACCAATAGCGAATCACGATAAGGTCTGGCGCGTCTTTTTTCAGCTCGCATCCCACGCTTATCCAGTTGAATGGGTTGCAACTGTTTACTCGGCGGCAGATGGTCAGGTCATTGGGTTTTGCGCTCTCCTCCGCATATTGCGTTTCTCCGGGAAACATGAATCCCGGATATTGCAAAGTGAAGGTTGTCATTTTCACCTCGTGTCCTTCTTTCTGCAGTTCGCGGGCAAGGCACTCGCTGGAGTCGGCGATGCCTCCGCGGTAAGGGTAGGCTGGACCTACAATATTGATACGCATAATGGTTGTTTTATTCTGTTTTTACAAATTTAGATAATTTTCCCATATTATAGAGTTGTCATCTCCTGCTTTCTCTGTATAACTGTGTTTTGCTGCCGCTTCTTCTTTTTAGCTTATGGTATATGGAAAATGAATATATATGTGTGATTGTAAGAATAAATAGTGGATATTGTTTAGGATATACGGTTATGACGTCTGTTTTCTTTCAGATTGAAAGTGTTTTCGTTTTTGTGCGTAAACGTGCTCCTTTTTGTAAGGTGCGTTTTGGAGATATTCTCTACTTTTGCCCTCGAATATAACACCAAAAGAAATTTTAATAGATACCTACCAATGCGATTCACTAAAATGCATGGCATATCCAACGATTATGTATATGTCAACGGTTTTCAAGAGACGGTGGCCAATCCTGGGGATGTGGCTGTTAAGGTGAGCGATCGCCATACCGGCATAGGCAGCGACGGTTTAGTGCTGATTCTGCCTTCCGAGTCTTGCGACTTCCGTATGCGTATGTTCAATGCCGACGGTTCGGAGGCGGAGATGTGTGGAAATGCTTCTCGCTGTGTGGGTAAGTATGTTTATGACAACGGACTGACCACCAAAACTTCGGTCACTTTGGAGACAAAGGCTGGCGTGAAAGTGCTCGATCTCCATCTGGGGAAAGACGGAAAGGTGGAGTCGGTGACTGTTGATATGGGAGAACCTATCTTAACGCCCTCTTTGGTGCCGGTGGTGTCTGGCAAAGACAAAGTCGTAGCCGAACCTATTGAGGTGAAAGGAAAAATGTATCGTTTTTCTGCTGTTTCCATGGGTAACCCTCATGCGGTGGTTTTTATGGAAGAGGATGTCGAAACTTTCCCTTTGGAAAAAATCGGTCCTGATTTTGAAAACCATCCTTTTTTCCCTCGTCGTACCAATACGGAGTTTGTCAATGTGATAGACCGTCAGCATTTGCGTATGAGAGTGTGGGAGCGTGGTGCTGGTGAAACCATGGCTTGCGGTACGGGTGCTTGTGCGACTGCTGTCGCTGCTGTCCTCAACGGGCTGACTGACCGCATTGTCACACTCAAACTTAACGGTGGGGACCTCCTCATTAGGTGGGATGATGAAAGCAACCATGTTTTCATGACGGGTGGCGCAACCACTGTTTTTGAAGGTAATATTGAAATTTAAGCGACAGAAACAATAAGAGTATAGACTATGTTGAAAGTTAATAATAATTTCTTGAAATTGGCAGGTTCTTACCTGTTTACTGAAATAGCGCATCGTGTGGCCGACTATAAGGCGGCAAACCCTCAGGCTCCTGTTATCAAAATGGGTATTGGTGACGTTACACTCCCATTGCCTAAAGCCTCTATCCTTGCTATGCAGAAGGCCATTTCTGAAATGGCGCACAAAGATTCATTCAGAGGATACGGTCCTGAACAAGGCTATGATTTTCTTCGCAACGCTATTGCGGAAGATTATAAAATGAACGGTGTGCAGGTGGAAGCCGACGAGATTTTCATTTCAGACGGTGCGAAAAGCGACACGGGTAACATTGGCGACATCTTGAGCAAAGATTGCAAGGTGGCTCTTACCGATCCTGTTTATCCTGTTTATGTCGATACCAATGTGATGGCTGGTCGCGCAGGCGAACTTCAGGCGAATGGTATGTGGAGCAATATCGTTTATATGCCATGCACGAAAGACAATGGTTTTGTGCCATCTTTGCCAAAGGAGCAGGTGGATGTGATCTACCTTTGTTTCCCAAATAACCCAACCGGCACCACGCTTACAAAGAGCCAGCTCCAGGTGTTTGTGGATTATGCTTTGAAGAACAATGCTTTGATTCTGTTTGATGCTGCCTACGAGTGTTTCATCACCGAAAAAGACGTGCCTCATTCTATCTTTGAATTGCCGGGCGCCCGCCAGTGTGCTATTGAGTTCCGCTCTTACTCCAAGATGGCCGGATTCACCGGAACAAGATGTGGCTACACCGTTATTCCGAAAGATGTGGTGGCAGAGGAAGACGGACAGAAGGTGTCGCTCAATAAACTGTGGTTGCGTCGTCAGTGTACCAAGTTCAACGGTACTCCTTATATTGTGCAGCGTGGTGCAGCCGCGCTCTATACCTCCGAAGGCCGCCAGCAGGTCCGTCAGATGGCGGATTACTATTTGGAGAATGCACGCATTATCCGCGAAGCGCTCATCAAGGCTGGTTATGAAGTGTTTGGTGGCGTCAATGGCCCTTATGTATGGGCTGCAACTCCTAACGGACAGTCTTCATGGGATTTCTTCGATTATCTCTTGAAAGAGAAAAATATTGTTACAACGCCGGGTGTTGGTTTCGGTCCTTCCGGCGAAGGTTACATCCGATTGTCGGCTCTTGGCTCGCGTGAAAACACCATTGAGGCGATGTCTCGATTCTGATTTTTTGATTGTTGTTATTATAGTAAAACAGCCGTTTCTCCTTTTTGATGGTAGAAGCGGCTGTTTTTTTTGTCTGTATGGGTTCCTTCGTGGTCTTATGGCACTGGGTCGTAGCCACTGCCACCTCCGGGCCGACATCTGCAAATGCGTTTGATGGCAAGCCATGTGCCTTTTATGATGCCATGCTTCAATACGGCCTCCACAGCGTATTGTGAGCAGGAGGGTGTAAATCTGCAGACGGGAGGAGTGAAGGGGGAGATGCAATAGCGGTAGAAATAGACGGGCAGTAAAAACGTCTTGCGAAGGTATTTTTTGATTTTATTCATTGTTGCTTGGCTGAACATTGTGAACCTCGTTGAGACGTTCGGCTATCTTCGTCAGGGCTGAACTCACCTTCCTCTCCATTACCCGCTGGGGCAGAAGCTTGTCGCTCACGCAGACCATGGCGATGTGGACTTGTTTACCGGTGGCGATTGACCAGTTGATCAATTCCTGCTTGTGGTGGCGATAAACTTCCCTTAGCTGACGTTTCACCCGGTTGCGATCTACTGCATGTTTAAAACGCTTCTTTGGAGCTACCATCATGCAGCGCACGGGCTGTTCGTCGGTGGTGATGAGGTAGGTCACTTTCACAGGGAATGCAAGAAAACTTTTCCCCTTCTTGTGGAGACGGTCCACTGTGGTGTCGCCATAAAGATGCTCCCTTTTGGGAAATGAAAATGGGTGTGCTTCCATGTGAATTGTTGTGCTCTTGGAAATGGTTGGATAATGAAAAGAGAAAGGAATGTTTTCACCCCTTTCTCTTTATATGTTGTATTTTTCGGAAGTCTGTTACTGTTTTTTCAGGAATTCCTCAATGGCTGCCGGCATGGATGGAAATTCCGGTGTCGGAATCACGTTTACGGTAAGTCCGTTGTCTGCTGCCGCCTTTTGGGTTGTCGGACCAAAGCAGGCAATTTTGGTGTCGCCTTGCTTGAAGTCTGGGAAGTTGGTGAACAGTGAGTTGATACCCGATGGACTGAAAAACACCAGCATATCGTATTTGTCGAAATCTGGCTCTTTAGTGAAGTCTGTCGCTACGGTCTTATACATGATAGCACGTGCGTAGCTCACTTTTGATTCGTCGAGATAATCGATGATGTCTTTTTTCGCTTCGTTCACGCTTTTGTTGGCGTCGTGCACATCCGACATCACTACCATGTATTTCTCATCGGCGTGTTTCTTGATGATTTCTGCCAATTCTGCAAGTGTTCCGTTGTCTCCGAAAAACACTTTGCGCTTGCGGTAGGCGATATATTTCTGTAGGTACAGCGAAATTTGTTCGCTGGTGCAGAAATATTTCATGGTGTCGGGAGTGGTAAAACGCATTTCATCGCGCAGGCGGAAAAAATGGTCGATTCCGGCCTTTGCTGTGAATATTACTGCGGTGTAGTCGAGAGGGTTGACTTTCTGGGTGCGGAAATCTCTTGCCGGAACTGGCTCAATCTTGATGAATGGCTTGAAATCCAATTTCACATCATACTTTTTCTCAAGGTCAAAGTAAGGAGACTTCTCTGTAGTCGGTTGTGGTTGAGAAATCAGGATCCTCTTAATCTTTGTCATCGCTTTTCTAAATAGTATAGTTTTAATTAATGCCTGTTTTCAGATGAAAGATGTCAATTTTTGCATTGCCAGAACTATGCCGGCAAGCGACAAAAATTCGAGTGTGCAAAGATACAAAAATAGATAGAGAATGGAAAATTTGTTTTTGAAAAAACGTATCAAATCATAACAAAATAAAAGAAATACCGCTATAACAACGCATCCAAATCCAAAATATTGCGCTCCTGTGCTTATGGCTTCTTTGCCGAACGACAGGAGTAGAATGGCAGGGAAAAGGAGAATGCCCAGCCCCTGTATGGTGAAAAGAAACGTGTGGTTCCATTGTTGCGCTTCTGTGGACTGTGCTGAGATATAGCCCAAATAGGAGGTGGCTGCGACGCGTAACCCTAAAAAAGCCGTGAGCGTGCCGAGGGAGTACAATGAAATGGTCAGCCATTCCGTTGCGCTCATTCCGCTATGGCCTTTGGTGATGACCAAGGTGCTGAAAATGGAAAGGGATATGAGGCCTTGTATGGTCAGGAATATTCGGTATTGCGCATTGTGGCGGCTCTCAAAGTCGTTTCTGGTGACAGAGTTGCCGAAAGAGAAATAGCCTTTCGTGTCGCGTAGCAGCGCTTTGGAACGGAATGCGTAAACCATTCCGAGACTGCAGAACAGACCAAACAAAACCGGCATGAACCAAAACTGATCGCGCAAATGGGTAGCGCGTGCCGTTCCTTCAAAACCCGGATAGTTTTCTTTTATGTTGATTTGCTCGACGGTCGGCCGAATGTAGGTGGTGTCGGCGATATTGCTGCAGATGGCGATGAGGCTGTCAGACAGTTCTTCTTCCGGTGATACAGCAATGTGCTCCGATTTTTCCAGCAACTCAGGAACTTTGACCTCTTCAATGCGAATGCAGCTGTCGAGATATGCGCTGTCTATGGCTATGTCCGGATAGTCGTATGCCGACACGTAAAAGGTGTCCTGGCGACGTTCACGCAAGCGAAGTGGAGCGTTTACGGTGTCTTCCTTCAGTGTGTTGGAGAAGGTCTCGCCTAGTTGATCCGATGTGCTTGCTGCGTTGGTCGCTGGATTGTCGTACCCATAAGAAGAGTCGGCTTTTGTTGGTGGTAACACCATGTTTTGTCGCTCTCCGTTCAGTTCTTCTCTATAGGTAGGCATGAGGTGTGCGGCTGCTTAATGATGATGGACGATAACTGCTGTTTGCGGCGCGTTTGGAATTGTGAATTAGAGTTTGTCGCTGATGCTATTAGCGATAGCGGCCATCTCTTCTGCGCTGAGTTTCAACTTCTCATTCTTGAAGTTCAAGTCTCCCTCTTTTTCGAGTGGTACCAAATGGATGTGGGTGTGGGGCACTTCCATTCCCAACACTGCAACGCCTACGCGCTGACAAGGGATGGCTGCTTTAATGGCTTTGGCCACCTTCTTTGCGAAAACCGTCAGACCAGCCAAGGTTTCATCGTCGAGGTTGAAGATGTAGTCTTCCTCCACCTTTGGAATCACGAGGGTGTGGCCTTTCTTGAGAGGGTTGATGTCGAGGAAGGCGTAGTATTTCTCGTCTTCCGCTATTTTATAGGATGGGATTTCTCCGTTAATGATTTTTGTGAATATAGTTGCCATGATTAGATAATATTTGGTATGTGCTGGAAATAAAAATAGGTGCAACGGGTGCACCTATGTTTTCTTCTCGACGATTAAGGAAGAGAAATGTTGATGATTTCAAAAGGAATCTTGCCTGCTGGCACTTGAACCTCCACTACGTCGCCTACTTTTTTGCCAAGCAAAGCCTGTGCAATAGGGGTCTTGATGGAAATCTTTCCTTCTTTCAAATTTGCTTCCGATTCAGACACGATGGCGTAAGACATTTTAGCACCGTTTTTGGTGTTCTTAATTTCCACTTTTGTCATAATCTGCACCTTGTCGGTCGAAAGTTTTGACTCGTCGATTACAATGGCGCTGGCGATTTTTTCTTTAAGGATGGCAATTCGTGTTTCAAGCAAACTTTGTGCTTCTTTTGCAGACTCATATTCGGCATTTTCTGAAAGGTCGCCTTTGTCGCGAGCCTCTGCGATTGCCTGTACGATGGAAGGTCGCTCCACCGATTCCAAGTGACGGACTTCTTCAACCAACTTGTTGAGTCCTTCTTGTGACATGTAAGTTCCAGCCATTTTCTTTGATATTCTTTTATGTTATTGTTTTCAGGTTGTTTAGATGTTTCTTCGGGCAGACAAAAAGAAATTCCGACCAGCAAGGCCGGAACTTCTTTTTATTTGCTTTGTCTTTTCAACAGTGCAAAATTAGTGATATTATTTTATTTTTCCAAAAGTTTAGAAGTTGTTTAATCTTTGTTGGTGATTAATAACCCCAAAAGTAGATGCAAAAAAATCAAAATGCTTCTTGGTTGACATCTGATTGCTCTGTTCAGAATTTATCACCTTCGTCGTATCCTTCAGTGCACACGTCATCTGCGATGTTGCCGATGGCTTTTTGCACGATTGGGTCTATTTTGTTCAAGACGGAGTGGAATCCTTCGTCTCCGAAGAAGTTGCGGACTATGCAGGCACTGATTCGGTTGCGTAAGATGAGTTTGCACTGATCCAGCATATTGGAGTTGATGTTGATTTTTTTCTCCTTTTTTGCGAATTCTGCCAGTTCGTTTTCCAGTTTCTGGCTATCCAGGTATTCTTCCAGTTCCTTCTGTGTTTTGAAACTCTTAAGAATGCTTCTGTTGCGGTCGGTGTAGTGGAACGCAAAGTCGTAGAGCGCCTTGTTGCTGAGAGAACGGTAATACGAGTTGTCGCCATCTATTTTCGCTGCTACGAAGATGTCTGGCGTGATGCCTCCTCCTCCGTAAACGGTGCGTCCCTTCAGTGTCTTGAATTGCTCCTCGTTTTCTTTGTGCTCTATTTTGGAAGAGTCTTCCATTTCCCCCTTCTCATAGCGGTCAAATACTTCCGATGAGTAATCTTTCCCGTTTTTATACGGCTTTTGGATGCATCTGCCCGATGGCGTGTAGTAGCGGGATATGGTCAGGCGTACTTCTGTGGTTTTGTCGATAGTGAACTGCTGTTGTACCAATCCTTTCCCGAATGAACGGCGGCCAATGACGGTGCCTCTGTCGTTGTCTTGCATGGCTCCTGCGAAAATTTCACTGGCCGATGCGCTCCACTCGTTGATTAGCACGGTTACGGGCACATTCTTGAAATGTCCGTTCCCGTCAGCTTTGCAGCTGTCGCTTGTGCCTTTTGCGCGTCCTTTGGTGAACACGATGGTTTGGTCTTTTTCCAGAAATTCGTTTGCCATTCGGATGACGGCGGTAAGGTAGCCGCCAGGGTTGTCGCGAAGGTCGATGACGTATCTTTTTGCGCCCATGCGGTGCAATTTAATAAGTGACTGCATGAATTCGCTGTATGTCTTTTCGCCGAATTTGTTCACTCTGATTAAACCGGTGGTTGGAGTGACCATGTAGGCGATGTCGATGCTGCTGACGGAGATGTCGTCGCGTGTGATTTCGAAATCCAAAAGTCCTTCGTCGCCTGGTCGGTATATGCCGAGTTTGACTTTCGTGCCTTTCTTGCCGCGAAGGGTTTTCACCACTTTATCGCTGGTGATTTCTTTTCCTGTGAAGTTCACAGTATCGACGGTTACGATTCTGTCGCCGGCTCTTACGCCTTTTTTATCGCAAGGTCCGCCGCTGATGACATTGGATATCATGATGGTGTCGTCTTCGAGGCTGAATTGTACGCCAATGCCGCTGAACGAGCCTTCCAGGTCGTCGTTGGCGATCTGCAGGTCTTGGTTAGACAGGTAAACACAATGCGGGTCTAGTTGGCTCAATAGTTCCGGCATGGCCTTTTCTGTAATGCTGTCGATATCTACCTTGTCCACATAGTTCTCGTCGATAAGATCCAGGATGGTGCTGATTTTTTCGCTTGCCTGGCTCTTTTGCGGGAATACATTGTTAAGCGTCTGGTTTTTCGGAATCTTGACTCCGATGAAGACGCCGGCTATCAGTGCGATGGCAAGCAGTATGGGGAAAATTATTTTTCTCATTTGCATTAGTCTTGTTTCTCTTGTCCTAAATAATCTGTGATAATCCCTGCTTTCTGTAATAATTCAAGTCCTTCTGTGTCGCGGTAGTATTCGGAAAATACCACGCGGGTAATGCCTGCTTGGATGATCAGTTTGGCGCATTCGATGCAAGGAGACGCGGTGACGTAAAGCGTGGCGCCTTCGCTGCTGTTGTTTGAACGGGCTACTTTTGTGATGGCGTTGGCTTCTGCGTGAAGCACATAGGGGAAGGTGTGGTTGTTCTCATCTTCGCACACATTGGGAAAACCTGAAGGTGTGCCGTTGAATCCATCACTAATGATCATTTTGTTTTTAACGAGCAATGCTCCAACTTTTCGTCGGACACAGTAAGAATTCTCAGCCCATATCTGAGCCATTTGCATGTAGCGGCAGTCGAGTCGGTAAGCCTTCTCTCTTTTTATTTCTTCGCTGTTAGCGTTGTTGTTTGTGTTATTTACCATTAAAAGGTGAAATAGTTGTTTCTTTTTGGCTGGTGCTTTGGTGGACCGTTGATTCTTTTGGTGAGTATCGCCGGTTATTTTTGTCCCTTATCTCAGCAATGTGAAAATATAATAAGCATACAGTGCCAATGCACTTGCGCCCCAGATTCGTCCGACCAGACCGTCTTCAGCGCTGAACAGACTGATGAACTTATTGCTTTTTCTGAACTTCGCATAATTCTCGGTCACATTGATCATTCCGATAATCAGCATCACTTCAAAACCGATCAACCAAATCATGTCGCTGAAAAACTGGTCTGGCGTGGTGTTGGCTGCGTCGAACTGTATAGGACTGATGCTGGATGAAATGGCAAGCACGCTGCCAATGTTGAAGATGTTGGAGCCAATGATGTTGCCGATGGTGATGCCCGGCTCTTTCTTGAGGGCTGCTATGACGGATGCGGTCAACTCAGGAAGGCTGGTGCCAAGTGCGATGACTGTTACGGCGACCACGCGTTCGCTGATACCCATGTTTCCTGCGATGATGACGGCGCCTTCCACCATGAAATCCGCGCCATAACTTAATCCGGCCATCGAGGCTATCAGCACAATGAAGTTGAGCCATATAGGCCAGTTTTTCTCGTCTTCTTCGTTCTCTTTTTCAGCTTCCAACCTTTTTTCTGTGTCTTTGTTTGTGCTTCTAATCTTTTGGATTACGAAAATCAGAAGAGACAGAAAAAGCAGGGCTCCTTCCCATCTTTCAATGACGTTGTTGGTGTAGCCGAAAAACAACAGCAGTCCGGAAATGAACAGCATGAACATGGCGTCGATGGAGATGCTTTCCTTTTCGACGATAAACGGACATATCAATGCTGTTATGCCCACAATGACTGACGAGTTGATGCTGTTGGAACCAATGACGTTTCCAAGTGCCATGCTGGAATGTCCTTCCAAACCGGCGGTGACAGATACCAATAGTTCAGGTGCGGACGTGCCAAATGCCACAATGGTCAAACCAATGATTACACTCGGTATCTTAAAATAACGAGCTACTCCTGTGGCGGAATCTACAAGATAGTTTCCTGAAAGGACAAGCAGTACAAGACCGCCTATTAACATCAGATATTCCATAAATATCAGATAAATTATTAATTTTGTGCAAAAATAAATAAAATGATGTTAAAAAACATACTAACAGGCAACTTTTTCTATCAATATGTGGCGCTCGTCGGAGAGGAGGCTGCACGAGTGCTTGTTTCTTCTTCTGAAGACAATGCAGAAGTCTATGAAATGGCATTGAGGACGTTCGTTTTCGAAGGAGACGGCAAACTTGTTTTGTTTGATACTGGCATTGGAACAAAACACCAGCAAACTATGGAAGAACTTGGCTTTCATAATCTTAAATCGTTGAACGATTGTCTGGTGAATGCTGGCTACAAACCTGAGAACGTGACCGATATAGTGCTTTCTTCCATTCATTTCGAGCATTGTGGCGGCACGACTCTTTTTGCGGAAGACCAGTCGGTACAACTTGCTTTCCCTAATGCTACTGTGCATATCGCAGAGCGTCAATGGACTTCCATGATTAACCCCGAACCTTTGGAGGAGTGTATGTTTATTCCGTCGGATGTGATGGAGACTTTCAAGCAGGATAAACTTCATGTTTTGAAGGATGACGAAAAACTTTGCGCCTCTGTGGAATTGCGTCTTGTGGATGGACACACGAAGGGGTTGATTGTTCCTGTCATTCATTCCGACAAGGAATTGTTTATGCTGGTTGGAGATGCAGTCCCTACGTCTGTCAATCTGAATTTGAATTACTTGGATGTCCATGATTTGAATCCTCAACTTGCTTTGCAGGTAAAGGAACAATTGCTCAATGAGGCAGTCGATCGCAATATGTGGGTGGTGTTTCCGCACGATGCGGAAACCGTGGCGGCAAAGATTAAAAAGAATGCAGATGGCGTCTATACCGTTTTTGAAGTGCGCTCTTTGTAAAAAAATGGCAGGGCTTTAGAGGTTACATTAATTCTTTTTCTTGTTTTTTTAGATTTTTTAACATAATTTTGCGCTATGAAAAATTTTATTAGAATATTTGCCTTGGTTTCGGCTGTTTTTTCAGCCGTGATGTGTGTGTTTATCTCGTCTTGTAGCGAAGATGAGGATTCCAACAAGCCTCAAGAAAAAGTCATTAAGTCTGTTGATGGATGGGCTAAATATGGCAACATTTTGAAAGACAGCGCTTCCGCAAACATCCATCAAAATGCGGATGGCTCGTTTAAAATTTTGCTCTCCACCGGATTGCCTTATTTTTCTCCTTTGTTTACGAATGTGACGGTTGTTCCAAAGGCCGATTCAATGGTGCTTCATGCTCAAAATCAGGTCTATGATACGAGCGACGACAAAACGCTCACTCTTTCATTGGAAGGTTTTATCCGCCCCGATTCCGACATAATGTTCGTAAAGGTGTTTGGCGCGGAATTGTCTGATACAATCTATTTCGCAACCGACTCTTTAATGCTTACTACCAAAGCGCCTGACAACGAACCAAACGATGAAAAACACGAGCCTGCCGATGCAGATTTGGTAGCTAAGGTTAGCGGCTCTTATGTTGGCGACTGTGTGGCAGATAGCGCCGCTCCGGTTGATAAGACTGTGGAAGTGTCTCTTACTGAGAAAGGATATTTTTCTGTTGAATTGAAACAATGTAAGTTCGTGGATAAAATGCCTATGATGGACATTGCTTTGCCAAATATGAATTGGAGCAAATCGGGTGATGCCTATGAATTCTGGGGCAATACTGCTACATATAATATGTTTGGAACAACCGGCGATATGCCTGTTGAGGTGACTGGTAAATGGAAAGACGGACAGATTGATTTAGCCTTGGTAATGGTGATGAATGGTGTCAATCATTCGCTTTCTTATAAGGTGACTAAGCAATAGGCGACCTCTATAATATTTCTTGTTTTGATAAAATATCCTTTACGCACTTTTTTGTCGGCATTTCTGCTATTGATGTCACTGTCTCAGGTGGCGTGCAGACATGCTGTGAAATCGGTTGGTGCCGATTCACTTTCTCTGCTTGATGAAAAGTCTGTAGTTCTGCCTAATTCCGATAGGATTGACAATTCTTGGGATGCGCACGATGCTGAAGAGATGTTCACGTCTTTGGCACCTTCATGTCTTTCTGATGACTTTAAAGCTAATCCGGGTTTCCCTTTGTGTGCTAAAGGGGATACGCTGCTGGCGTGCGACTCTTATGTGTCTTCTTTCAGCCCTCGTTTTTTGCAACCGGTTTGGACTTTCTGGGTGCTGACACCCGGAATGGACAAAGGCAATGTGAAACGTGGGGGATTCACGGTAGATGAGCGTTTGCCTTATGAATGGCAAGTCCAGAAAGGAGATTACGGCAATTCAGGTTATACCCGTGGCCACATGAAGCCTGCCGGCGATTGCAAATACGATGCAAATGTGATGAAAGAATGTATGCGTATGAGCAATATGTGTCCGCAAACAGGCAAATTGAATGCTGGCGCTTGGAACACGGTTGAGAATCTGTGCCGCACGTCTTGGGCAAAGAAGGAAAAGATGATTTTTGTGGTGTGTGGACCGATTTTCAAGTCTCAAAAGTTGGAATATATTGGAGATGCTGTGAAAATTGCTGTCCCAAACCAGTTTTTCAAGGTTGTGCTTTCCCTTCGTCAGGGACATGAAAAGGCCATTGGTTTCATTTTTGATAACGACGAATCTTCTGCAAGAATGGAAGATGGGGTGGTGTCGTTGGAGGAAGTGGAGAAATGTGTGGGCTTCAGAATATTCCCTAATTTGGATGCGGAAATATATGAAAAAGTGAAATCGGGCAAAGATCTTTCGGTCTGGACGGGCAAATATTATGACGAGGATCATAATCGCAGAAAGAAGTCACGCCGGAAGTGAAATCTTCACCAGAGTTGTCTTCCCTTGATATTTGTCTATATGCTAAAGTTCATCAGTTATCTGTGTCTCTTATTGAGTGCTGCCTTGTTTCTGCCATCGTGCAGTTCTTCCCGTAAGGTGGCAAATGGAAAGTTGGGTAATGTGGTAGGGGTGCCAGCCAAACGCTTGCTCAAAAGTGAGTTGGTGGTCAACCATAGCGACTATTCTTTGGCTTATTCCAAGAAATACGGACAACCTTTGTGGGTGGCTTGGGTGTTGAGCTATGAGGAAATATCGGGTAAAACCAAACGTGCGGCGGCGTTTTTGCCAGACCCAGCAATCCCGGAAAAATACCGTGTCACCACCGATGACTATAAAGGGTCGGGCTATTCCAGAGGGCACCAGTCTCCTGCGGCCGACAATAAAAAAGACAGCCTTGTGATGAGCGAGTGTATGTATATGAGCAACATGTGCCCGCAAACCCAGAAACTCAATGGGGGAGTGTGGAACGACTTGGAAGACTCTTGCAGAGTGTGGGCATGGAAAAATGACTCCATTTTTATTGTTTCCGGACCCGTTTTCTATGATAAACCCGCAAAGTGGATCGGCAAGACGCACAAAATTGCTGTGCCCGACGCTTTTTTCAAAGTGATACTTTCCTATCGGGCTGGGCATAATAAGGCTCTTGGCTTCATTTTCAGGAACGATGACTCCAAGCAACAACTCCAGGATGGATTGATGACGGTGGATGAGGTGGAAAAGATAACCGGCTATAATTTCTTCCCAAAATTAAGGAAGTCAAAGCAAAAGGCGTTGGAATCAAATGCTAAGTTGGAAGACTGGTATTGAAATGGCAGTGTTGGTCGATTTATTCTTTCTTTTATGTTAAAAACATGTTAAATTTTGCACACATAGTCGCAATGTGTGCAAAGTGGTCTTTTTTTCCATAAAAAACGTTAGGTATGTATTAACATAAATCACTAAATTTGCACACTTTTAATATTTTTGAGAAAAAATTAAATTTTTTATATACATATAAATAAGTATGGCTTTGAAAATTGTTGTGCTTGCAAAGCAAGTACCCGACACAAGAAATGTGGGTCCAGACGCCATGACTCCAGAAGGTACAGTGAACCGTGCTGCATTGCCAGCGGTGTTCAACCCTGAGGACCTCAACGCGCTCGAACAGGCGCTTCGTTTGAAGGACCAGTTCCCTGGTTCTACTATTTCGGTGGTGACAATGGGTCTTCCTAAGTCTGCCGAAGTGATTCGTGAATCTCTTTTCCGTGGTGCTGATGCAGGCTACGTGGTAACTGACCGTTGTCTTGGCGGTGCCGACACATTGGCTACCAGCTACACTTTGAGTCAGGCTATCCGCAAGATTGGTGACTACGACATCATCTTGGGTGGTCGTCAGGCTATCGACGGTGATACCGCACAGGTAGGTCCGCAGATCGCTGAAAAACTCGGCTTGACACAGGTCACTTATGCTGAAGAAATCATCTCTCTCGACGAAAAAGCTCGCAAGGTTGTTATCAAGCGCCACATCGATGGTGGTGTTGAAACTGTTGAAGCTCCACTTCCATTGGTAGTTACCGTAAACGGTTCGGCTGCTCCTTGCCGTCCTCGCAACGCTAAGCGCGTAATGAAGTATAAGAATGCTACCGTTCCTGCTGAACGCCCAGCTGAGAAAGCTGACGAAATCGCAGCTCGCAACGCAGCTAAACCTTACCTCAACATCAACCAGTGGGGTGCTGCTGACATTGATGCTGACCTCAACCAGGTTGGTAAGGCTGGTTCGCCTACAAATGTGAAGGCTGTAAAAAACATTGTCTTCAAGGCTAAGGAAAGCCGTGTGATGACTGGCAGCGATGCCGACATCCAAGGTTTGATTGTTGAATTGTTGAACGATAAGATTATTGGTTAAGTTATGGATAGCGTATACGTTTATTGCGAGATTGAGGGCACTACTGTTAAGGAAGTCTCTCTTGAACTCTTGACAAAGGGTCGTAAACTTGCCAATACCCTTGGTGTGAAGTTGGAATGTATCATCGCCGGTACTGGCCTCGATGGTGTTGAAAAACAGGTGTTGCCTTTCGGTGTTGACAAGGTACACATCTTTGATGCCCCAGGTCTTTTCCCTTACACTTCAAACCCTCACACTTCTATCCTTGTCAACTTGTTCAAGGAAGAAGATCCACAAATCTGCTTGATGGGTGCTACTGTTATCGGTCGCGACCTCGGTCCTCGTGTTTCTTCTGCTTTGTTCAGCGGTCTCACTGCTGACTGTACAGAACTTGAAATCGGTGACTTCGATATGACTTGCGGCCTCGATGCTGACAAGAAGCCAATCGTTAAGCACTTTGAAAACAAACTTTATCAGATTCGTCCAGCTTTCGGTGGTAACATCGTTGCTACTATCGTCAACCCTGAACACCGCCCTCAGATGGCTACTGTTCGTGAAGGTGTGATGAAGAAGGAAGTGCTCGATGCCAACTACAAAGGTGAGGTTATCCGCCACGATGTTGCTAAGTACGCTCCTGCTGCCGAATTTGTTGTTAAAGTCCTCGATCGTCACGTTGAAGAAGCTAAGCACAACCTCAAGGGCGCTTCTATCGTAGTCGCTGGTGGCTACGGTGTCGGCTCTAAGGAAAATTTCGATATGCTTTTCGAATTGGCTAAGGAACTTCACGCTGAAGTAGGTGCTTCTCGTGCTGCCGTTGACGCTGGTTTCGTTGATCACGATCGTCAGATCGGTCAGACTGGTGTTACCGTTCGTCCTAAAGTTTACATCGCTTGTGGTATCTCTGGTCAGATCCAGCACATCGCAGGTATGCAGGACTCTGGTATCATTATCTCTATCAACAGCGATCCGAACGCTCCTATCAACACTATCGCCGACTATGTTATCAACGGTACTGTTGAAGAAGTGCTTCCTAAGATGATCAAGTATTACAAACAGAACACCAAGTAATTCATTCAGACAATGGCTAATTTTTATACAGATAGTCCGGAACTCAAGTATCACTTGAACAATCCGATGATGAAGCGCATCGTTGAACTTAAGGAACGTGGTTTCGAAGATAAGGACAAATACGATGAGGCTCCAGTTGATTTCGAAGATGCGATGGACTCTTACGACAAGGTCCTCGACATTGTAGGTGAAATCAGTTCAGACATTATCGGCCAGAATGCCGCTGGTGTTGACGAAGAAGGCCCTCACTGCGAAAACGGTCGCGTACGCTACGCTTCTGGAACCCAGAAAAACGTTGAAGCGATGATCGCTGCCGGCATGAACGGTATGACCATGCCTCGTAAATACAACGGTCTTAACTTCCCTATGGTGCCTTACGTTATGTGCGCCGAACTCGTTGCTCAGGCTGATGCCGGTTTCAGCAACATCTGGTCTTTGCAAGACTGTGTTGAAACGCTTTACGAATTCGCTAACGATGATCAGCGTAGCCGTTTCATCCCTCGCATCTGCGCTGGTGAGTCTATGTCTATGGACTTGACTGAACCAGATGCTGGTTCCGACTTGCAGCGTGTTATGTTGAAGGCTTCTCAGTTGGAAGACGGAACTTGGGTTTTGAATGGTTGTAAGCGTTTTATCACCAATGGTGATGCCGACATCCACCTCGTTCTCGCTCGTTCTGAAGAAGGCACTAAAGATGGTCGTGGTTTGTCTATGTTCATCTACGACAAGCGCCAGGGTGGTGTTGATGTTCGTCGTATCGAAAACAAACTCGGTATCCACGGCTCTCCAACTTGCGAATTGGTTTATAAGAACGCTAAAGCTGAACTTTGCGGCGACCGCAAACTAGGCTTGATTAAATACGTTATGTCTTTGATGAACGGCGCCCGTTTGGGTATCGCTGCTCAGTCTGTAGGTCTTTCTCAGGCTGCTTACAACGAAGGTCTCGCTTATGCTAAAGACCGTGCTCAGTTCGGTAAGACTATCATCAACTTCCCTGCTGTTTACGACATGTTGGCCCTCATGAAGGCTAAACTCGATGCTGGTCGTTCTTTGTTCTACCAGTGCGCTCGCTACGTTGATGTTTACAAGGCTCTTGAAGACATCGAACGCAGCCGCAAACTCACCCCTGAAGAAAAGAAAGAATGCAAGACCTTCTCAAGATTGGCCGATGCCTTCACTCCACTCGCAAAGGGTATGAACTCAGAATACTGCAACCAGAACGCTTACGACTGTATCCAAATCCACGGCGGTTCAGGTTTCATGCTCGAATATGCTTGTCAGCGCATCTATCGCGATGCTCGTATCACTTCTATCTATGAAGGTACTACTCAGCTCCAGACTGTTGCCGCTATCCGTTATGTGACTTCTGGCTTCTACAGCAATGTCCTCAAGGAATACTTGCAGGAAGAAGTTGCTGCCGAATTCGCAGGCTTGAAGTCAAGAGCGCAGGCTATGGTAGAAAAGTACGAGCAGGCTGTTGCCAAGGTGAACGAAGCCGGCAATGAAGAAATGCACGACTTCTTGGCTCGTCGCTTGTATGAAATGGCTGCTGACTGTATCATGAGCTTGCTCATCATCAAGGATGCCAGCAACCGTCCTGACCTCTTTGCTAAGAGCGCTAACGTATATGTTCGTTTCGCTGAAAGCGAAGTTGAAAAGCACTTCAACTACATCGACAAGTTCGATGCAAGTTTGCTTGAAAACTTCCGTCAGGCTTAATCGATTATCTTTAATCGCAATATCCAAAGGTCTCCGATTTTTCGGAGACCTTTTTTTGTCTCCCCTTTTTACCTGTTGAACTTGCTTTTTAAGATTTTTGGGCGTAACTTTACAAGTAACACAATTGTTGAATTAAAATTTTTCTTCACGAAACAGAAATAATCGTTATATAAACATAGCATTTTTTCGCGTTCTACAAATCAAATTAGACTCATAAAACTTGGCCGTTGCATGATGACAAAGGTGGATTTGGAGACGCTCACGCTTTGCGTGGGCTCTTCTATCGTCTTTGTCAGGGTTTCCGGCCAAGTACCCATGAGTCTCGATAAGAAGGCCTGCGCTTTTTTATTGTCGAGACAGTGGGTATTTGGCCGCACATTTTTTTCTAACCTTGCCTTTTTTGAATTGATATGGCGCGCTAATCAAACGTAGTTAGCGCAACCAGGGAGGTCCCCCTTCCCGGTTGTATAATCCTTTAATTTTTTTCTCTCATGCCAAACGTGGTTTCTTCCAAGGAGGAGATTGACGTTTCGGAATCAGACTTGCGCACCTCTATGCCAAAGGTGCTCGAGACGCTCTTGGTGGATCATTCCACCATGAAAAACATCTATTGGGCGACCGACGATTATGCGGCGTTCGGAAGTGGGTTTTCTTTCTTCGATCCCATCCTCCCCCAACTTATCACCGGACCTCAATTTGGCACTGTCATTCGTCCGCGCGTGTTGAAGGACAAAGAGACGCAGACTAGCCGAAGCAAATCCATGGCGGAGGTTTTTACTCCTTCGTGGATTTGCAACAAGCAAAACAATCTCATCGATGAGGCTTGGTTTGGTCGTCCCAATGTCTTCAATGTCGAAACTGACAACTCCGACGGCTCTCATTCTTGGGAGACGGTGACAGATAAAATTGAATTCCCCGATGAAAAGTCGTGGACCGATTATGTCAAAGATGTGCGTCTTGAAATCAGTTGCGGAGAAGGCCCTTACCTTGTCAGTCGTTACGACACCACCACTGGCAATCCTATCCCTGTGGCACAGCGTATCGGTTTGCTCGACCGAAAACTGCGCATAGTTTCCGAAAACACACCTCACGAACCTACAGCAGAAAACAAAGAGGCTTGGCGCGATATGGCATATACTGCCTTGCAAAGCACATACGGTTTTGAATGGCAGGGTGACAGCCTGTTGTTGGCACGCGAAGCTGCCCTCTTCACTTTCATCGAACATTATCACGCTCATTTTGGCGAATTGCCTCGAGAAGACACTATCAACCATGCCGCTTATATCATTGCCTGCAACCTATGGCAGATGGACGGTTTGAAAGGTGTGTTGCCTCGAAGCTGTGAACAGGCGTTGCCAAAGCCAAAAAATGTCCAACTATCGCTCGATCTTGGTGATGATTTGAGCGAACCAACAGAAACAACTAAATCTCCTTGTACTTGCCAAGCGTGTGAAAAAGGTGGTATTCGCGGCCACATCGGTGCTTATGCGCTGATTCACGATTGGATGAAACCTCGTAAGTCCAAAAATTTCAAAGTGAAGTTTGTTGACCTTATGGGGAGATGAAAAACATTTTATTAAACAGTAGTTTATTATGGCAATAAATACAGAAAATTTAGACAAAGTAATCTACGGGCGGATCGAACCTCAGATTTATACATTTTCCACCAAATTAATTCCTGATTATTTGAAAATTGGCGATACCTACCGTCCTGTTGAGGTTAGATTGAATGAATGGAAAAAGCATTACTCGGATTTGGTTAATGATTTTCAATGCTCGGCTTCTGTTGATAATAATGTATATTTTCGAGATTATTCAATTCATAATTATTTGTTGGAAAATGGGAAACAAAGACTAACTGAATCTAATTTGAAATCTGGTCTTTATTTTTCAAATGAGTTTTTTGCGGCCACAACAAATTGTGATGTTTGTGGGGCAATTTCTGATATTAAAACTGATTATAAAAGTAATGGGGGAAAGTATTCTTTCTATAGGGCTGGTACAGTTCAATCTTATACTTATGTCCGTTCTATGTCTGAATGGGAACCTCGACCTAATCAAAAATCTGCAATAGATAAGTTCAAGGAAGCTATAAACAAAGGACGAACGAATCTTCTGATGTATGCAGTAATGCGCTTTGGAAAATCGTTTACTTCGCTTTGTTGCGCGAAGGAAATGGATGCAAAATTTGTGGTTGTGGTGTCAGCAAAGGCGGATGTGAAAGATGAATGGAAATATAATGTTGAAGTCCCACAAAACTTTGCAGATTATGAATTTGTTGAATCAAAGGATTTGCAAAGGGATCCTCAAAAAATAAGCAAGATTCGCGCTTCAGGTAAAAATGTTGTTGTTTTTTTGACTTTGCAGGATTTGGCGTCAAAAGATGTAAAGAAAAAACATAAAGAACTGTTTGAAAAGAAAGGAATCGATCTTCTTATAATAGACGAGACTCATTTTGCAGCACGGGCTGAACATTATGGAGCTGTCTTGGCTGGAGCCAAAGTCCCGTTGGATTCGGATGATGATAGTGAAGATGAAGTCGTGGCAAAAGAAAGTATGAAGATTTTGGATGCAAAGGTAAGACTTCATCTCTCGGGTACTCCATATCGAATCTTGATGAGTAGTGAGTTTAAGGCTGAAGATATTGTCTCATTTTGTCAGTTCTCAGATATAATGGAAGAACAAGAAAAATGGAATATCGATAACCCGGAAGATGATGAATGGAACAATCCGTATTATGGGTTCCCTCAAATGGTTCGTTTTGCATTATGCCCGAACAAAGATGTGCATGATCGGTTGAATGATTTGAGAAAAAATGGAGTTTCTTACGCTTTCTCTCAATTACTGAGGCCTGTTTCTCTCAAAAAAGACACAAATAATCTGCACAAAAAGTTTATTTATGAAGATGAGATCCTCAAAATGTTTCAGATTATTGATGGAAGTAAAAAGGATGATACATTGTTTAGCTTCCTTGATTATCAGAAACTGAAAGATGGAAAAATGTGTCAACACATAGTTTGTGTTTTGCCTTTCTGTGCGTCTTGCGATGCTTTGGAAGAATTGTTGATTTCACATAAAGATGATTTTAAGAATCTGAAAGAATATCGGATTATCAATATTTCAGGATTGGATTCAAAGAAGAAGTATAGTAAGACAAAAAATGTGAAAAGTGAGATTGATTACTGTGAAGCAAATGGTCGGAAAACAATCACATTGACTGTAAACCGTATGCTTACAGGTAGCACAGTAAGACAGTGGGATACGATGCTGTTCATGAAAGATACTGCCTCACCACAGGAATACGATCAAGCAATATTTCGCTTGCAGAATCAAAATGTGAAGTCTTTTGTTGATGAAAAAGGGAAAGTCATTAAATACAACATGAAACCTCAAACTTTGTTGGTTGATTTTGCCCCTAATAGGATGTTTGTTTTGCAGGCTCAAAAGTCCCTGATAAACAATGTAAATGAGGGGAAATCTGGGGGAAACAATGATTTGAACGAAAGACTGAAAAATGAACTGAAAATTTCGCCAATCTTTAGGCTCAATTCCGATAAGATGGTTGAAGTCATTCCTGAAGATGTGATAACTGCGGTCAGTGAATACTCCAATTCTCGTAGCGCAATTGATGAAGCAAATGACATTGCTGTTGATGTTTCGCTGATGAAAATCAAATCTTTGCTGGAGGTAATCAAATCTTTGCCTAAGATTGGTTCACATGAAGGCATTATTGTCCCAGCAAACAAAGCGAAAGATGAAAGTAAAAAAGCAAATGCTCTTGATGTGGAAGAAATTTCTTCTTCAGTGTCAACATCTGGCCCGTCGGAGAAAGAAAAACCATCAGAAGAAAAGGATTTTGCGGAGCATTTTAGAACTCTTTATGTGCGTATTTTATTCTTCGCATTCCTTACAAAATCAAAGGTGAATTCAGTTGATGAAATTATTAGACTTCTTGAAAAAGAAGATGAGAAGGAGAATAAGCGTATTGCTGGTAATCTTCAAATTTACTTAAACTTGCTCAAAGTCGTAAGAAAATTTATCAATCCGTTTATTCTGAATGAATTGGATAATAAGATATTTAATCTGAATACTTTGGCAAACGATACAAAAGTGGATCCTTTGCAACGTGCTCAGGTTTGTATTAATAAGTTTCAAAAGATTTCAATATCAGAAATAATTACTCCTCCAAATTTGGCTGATGACGTTGTTGCTCTCTTGCCTGATGATGCCTTTGATGGAAGAATACTAGACATAGCAAGTAAAGTGGGTGAGTTCACGATTGCGCTATATAATAGAATGACGCAATTGAATAAAGATAAAGAGAATATACGAAAGAATATATATGCGTTACCAACTTCAAGTGTGGCCTATGAATTCACATTGAAAATTTTTGAAATATTGCATCTTAATATAGATAATATTTTTGATTTTACATCTTATGACCTTATCAAAAATGAAGAGAAAAAACAAAAAATTAGAATTATGAAATTCAATGCAATTGTGGGGAATCCTCCGTATCAAGAATTGGATGGAGGAGGAACTGGAGCTGCTGCAACTCCTATTTATAATTTGTTTGTTGATGTGGCAAAGACTATTGCTCCGTCGTATTTCTCCATGATTATGCCTGCTCGATGGTATAATGGGGGTAGAGGGCTGGATGACTTTAGAAGAAACATGTTAGATGAAACTCACATTTGTAAATTGTTTGATTATCCAAATCCAAAAGAATGTTTCCCTAATACAAATATTAGTGGAGGGGTGTGTTTTTTCTTGTGGGACAAGAATTATGATAGTAATGAATGTGAATTTGTTAATGTAACAAATGGTAAAAAGAATCCACTCAAGAGGTCTTGGAGGGAATTCTCAATGTTCATTAGATATAATGATGCTTTATCGATTGTCCGTAAGGTAAAAAATGTTACTCCGAATTCTTTAGCCCAGGAAGTCTCTGATTATATGCCATTCGGCATTCGTAGTTACGAACGTGGTACTAACACAAAATCAAATTCTTCAGATTTGTTATTGTATTCTAGCGCTGGGGTGGGTTATTTTGATAGAACTTTGGTTTCTAAAGGAGTGGATTATATTGATAAATATAAAGTAATCACAGGAAAGGCGATTTCTGGACATTTGGGCGAGGGTGACGCAAATGGACAAGTGAAGATTCTCTCAACTACAAAGATTATTAATCCCAATGAGATAACAACCGAGTCTTATCTTGTAATAGGTAGGTATGATAATGTGAAGGAAGCTGATAATCTATTGAAGTACATGCGAACAAAGTTCTTGAGATTCCTTTTACTTCAAGGCTTGACATCAATGAATATTACGAAAGATAAATTTGAATTCGTCCCTCTCCAAGATTTCACATCATCTTCCGACATCAACTGGTCCCTTTCAATTCCGGAAATTGACCAACAGTTGTATAAGAAGTATGGACTGTCTGACGATGAAATTGCTTTCATCGAAAAGATGATTAAACCAATGTGATTTTGATAATCTAACTGCCCGGCAATCTTTTGTCGGGCTTTTTTGTGCACAGAGTAATTCTCTTCCTATTAAAATGTTGAATTTACACTATTGCCTCAATCAATGTGCGGCCATTTAATTCTACTGGTGGCAGCAAACCAGACTTTTTATTTTTGTTGAAGCAGAAACTTACCATGTAACCGGTTTGCAGGTTGTATCGTTCAAGATATTCTATAAGTTGTCTCTCGCCTCGTTCATTATAAGATTGTCCTCGCCAGATTTTTAATTCCACTATGTACTGTTGACCGAGATAATCTATGATGATATCGGTGCGGGTGAGGTCACGTGTTTGGGCTTCGCAGTAATAATTGCCTATACCGTTGATAATAGGGCGAAGGTAGGTAAGGAAAATCTTTCTGCCGTTGTCCTCTACAAACTGATCATCGTGCTCCGGACGATAGATTTCGTTGAAGTGAACGCAGAAACGCTCCATGAGAAGACGCATATCGATAAATCCGTCATGGACGAACTGGTTTTTGTCCATCTGTCCAAGACTGAATATCCTTGATGTCTCATTTTCTCCAATAAACAGATTGTATAGACGTGTTTCCATAAGTCGGCAGGCGATTGCAACCGTTCCATTGTTGTTGGCAAGAAAGTTGAACATCAAGCCGATCTGTAGATATTTCTCATCTGTATGGAAAGTCCTGGTTTTCCCCTCAAAGAGAATGTTTCGCAGCAATTCTTTCAGTTCTGGGTACTGGTCAAGTTTCTTAACCATGTCGTCGAACAACGTGTTGCGCTCGACAAGAAGGTCGTGGGTAGCTTTCAATACGCCCTCCTTATCCCATGTGTATTGTTC
>JAGHUM010000071.1 GCA_018064855.1 Candidatus Physcocola equi | reverse complement strand
GACGTTATTTGTGCCGACAAGGGCGCGTCTGTAACCTTCAAAGTGGAGAATGCAACCGGCACACCTGCTCTAACATTGTATAATGCAGAAGGCAAGGCTGTATCTACCGGCATGACTATTGTCGGTTTGAAACCTGGTGTGACTTACTCTGCCAAGGTGGAAGATGCAAACGGATGTACCGCCGAAATCGAAGAGGTGAAGGTGACCTACAAGGAACAGCCAAGCCTCGAGGGCATCAAGGCGACAGTGGAAGCAATCGGACAGTCGGTTCATTGCGAGGATAATGGACGTTTGCAAATTTCGTTCGGAGGTAATACCGCTGAAAATGAACTGATCTTTACTGCGGAAGATGCGAAGGGCGAAAAGCACAGCGTATCGTCAAGTGCGGTTGAAGGAACTTTGAATATTAGAAAATTGGCTGCCGGTGATTATACCGTATATGTGGATTACAACAACGATGAATGTTCGTCAGCAAGTCCATACGCAACAGAAATCGACAAGGCGACTATCGAAGGCTTAGGTCAGATTGCTATTGACGCTTCTTCATTGGTGCCTGTAGATCCAACTTGTGTGACTCCGGCAAACGGACAGATTGACATCGACATCCTCAACTGGGGAAATGGTAGCACCATCACCGTTTATCAGGGTGAGTCGCCAATGTGGGGAACTGTGGAGGCTGCCAATGAGGAATACACCAATGGCGCCCCTTGCTGGTTCTACTATGCCGATGCTGACAAGAAGGCCGAACACACAGCGCACCTCAGAATTCCGTATGTGAGCGGTGGAACTTATAAAGTGGAAGTGGATAACGGTTGCGGATATGTGACCGACTACTCAATCGAAATTGCCTCTTTGAGCAAACCTGAGCTTAGCCTTCGTGAGGACGACTGCCAGTTGGCTATCAAATGTGCCGGACAGGAAACCGGCGTGATCGCATTCAACGTGGGTGGCGGCAACGCATCCAACCTGAAAGCGTATATCAATGAAGAGGAAATCACTCCTGACAAAGCCGGCAAGTGCGTGAAGGAAGGACTTGCGGCTGGCAGTTACGCGCTCTCTTACAAGAGCACAGTAGAAGGCTGTAAGGATGTTGCCTCTTTGAAGGAACCTGTGGAAATAACTGTCCCAGAAAAGTTGACTGCCACTTACAATGCCGACAATGTCGTATGTGCCGAAAAGGGTGCGAAAGTCACTTTCAAAGTGGAAGGTGGAACAGGCAACCCAACAGTCACTTTATATAACGAGGAAGGCAAGGCCGTCTCTACGGGCATGACTATCGTCGGTTTGAAGCCTGACGTGGTTTATTCAGCCAAGGTGGAAGACGCAAACGGATGTAGCACTGAGGTGAAGGACATCAAGGTGAACTATGTGGAAATGCCAAACCTTGAAGAGGTTACCGCTGAAATCTTCGCTTACGACGAAAGCTGTCATGAAGGAAAGAACGGCCGAATTGTTGCTACTTTCTCAGGTGTGACCGCGTTGAATAATGTGCTCTTTACCATTATCGGTGAAGACAATGTTCGTCGCGTCGGCACCATCAACAATGCGGGTACAGCTGCTGTATTTGAAGAACTTGCACCTGGTGAATATACCGTTTATGTGGACTACGACAACGGCGAATGCTCATCTTCGAGTCCGGTCGCTAAAGCGCTTGGAACAACTAAGATTGTGGAGATGGGACAGATTGCTATCGACGAATCTTCATTTGTGCCTACAGTAGCCACTTGTACCGAGCCGGCTAACGGACGTGTGGATATCGACATCCTCAACTGGGGAAGAGAAAGCGGCATTACTGTATATAGAGGCGATTCTCCTATTTGGGGCACGCAGGTTGCTTCTTTGGGTGAATACTCAGGTTCTGCCCCTTGCCAGTTCTACTATGAAGACAAAGAAAAACAAGAGGCGCACACCGCTCACTTGAAGATTGAAAACATAAATGGTGGCACCTATAAAGTGGAAGTGGATAACGGTTGCGGTTACAAGACCGACTATACCATTACGCTTGATGAATTGGCTAAACCATCAATTACGTTTAACGAAGACGATAGCCATTTGCTTCTCGACTGCGACTATTCAAAAGATGGCGTTTTGGCATTCTCTGTCGCAGGTGGTGACGCTTCGACATTCGGCGTATTTGTATCGAAACAGAATGAATCGGGTGAATTTACCGACGAAATTGAAGTTGCTGCAGATGAGAATGGCAATTATGTTGCTACAGACCTCCTTGCAAACAATTATATGGCTACATTCAAGAGCAAGGAAGAAGGGTGTAAGGACGAAGCCTCATTGAAGGAGGCGGTTGAGATTACAGCTCCTGAAGCAGTATCAATGCATCTCTCTTATGGAAAGGTGGAGTGTGAAGCCACCGGAGCAAAAGCCACAGTAGAAGCTGGTGGCGGTACTCCTGGATATACTTATTCATGGACCAATTCAGAAGGAACCCTTTTGAGCGAAAAAGAAGAAATTACAGGCTTGTCGGAAGGAAAGGATTATCAGGTTGTAGTCAAAGACAGTAAGAAATGTTTGGTAAGTCAGAAGTTCAATATAGATCCACTTGTCAAGACACCGCTCACCTCGATTAAGGTTAGCAATTGGGACCACAAAGATCAGACTTGTAACAACATCAACAATGGATCCATCAGTTTCAGTTTCTCAGGCAATAGTGCGGCATCTTCATTGCAGTTTGCTGTGTTTGGAGAAGATGGTCAGCCAGTAGCAGGTAAGTCAATCACATCTAATGCCGAAAAAGATGATGTTACCATCGATGAACTCGCTCCGGGTAAATATGTAGTGAAGCTTGGTTACGGCTATGAAGGTTGTGGAGCTACTGACAACTCTATCACTGTCACAAGAGCGACTATCGAGGGACTTGAAAAACCTAAATTCTTGACTGAGAATTACAGCTATCAGAACAACAAGTGTGAAGGAGGTTCGGAAGGACGTATGCACCTCGAAATGATGGGCTGGAAAGACGGCATCTACAGCTGGACTCTTCAGCGCGCAGGCCAGTCGGAAGAAGATTTGGAGGTTTATACCCACCATGGTGAGCTCCTCGAAAACGGCGCGACCGCATTCGACCTTTGGGGACTTCCAGAAGGCGTGAACATCTTCACCATCTGGGATGCGTGTGAAAATGGATTCCATTATCCGGTTTCCCAATTCATCGGTGCTGATTATGTGGATACACCTGCATTGGATGTGGAAGATAAGGTGGCGTTTACTTGTCTCGACCGCAAAGACGGTAGCTTCACATTCGTCGCTTCCCCATGGGATGTAGCCAACACCGCTAAATTTAAGAAAGATGAAGAAGAGGCTAAAGATGTTCATCCTAGTTTGAAAGATGGTAAAGCTTATTTTGAATATAAGGAGCAAGGTGCCGGTACATACACATTGTCTGTAAAAGACCTTTGCAAGCGTGATGTGATTCTCCCATTTGATTTCACTGCATTCTCCAACCAAAACGGAGCGTTGGTAGCCAATGTTGATTTCGATGCAGATGCTGCAAAATGTGACGTGGATGCGCGTCAATTCACAGTGACTGCAAATGGTGGAACAGCGCCTTACGTCTATGCGATCACAAAGGTGGATGGCACAGAAGTCAAGACATCGGAAGCTATAGAAAGTACAACCTTCGAAAGTGATCTTTTGACCGATGGTAGTTATAAGGTGTCTGTTACAGACAAAACAGATTGTAAGGCGGTTTACAACGGCGATTTGGTTATCGACCCTGCCCATGTTATGGAAGCCAAGATGCGCGAAGCTGTTTGTGGCGATAAGAAGACTGTGTTGATTGTCGCATCGATAGACAAAGGCACCATTGCAGGTAATAAATTTGTTGCATACGATGCAGAAGGAAAGTCATATCCTGCTGGAATGGCATTGGGTTCGATGTCGTTCTATAGTATTCCAGTTGATGTGAAACTCAAGGGGTTATCAGCAGTAGTTGGAGCAGAGTGCAGTGTGTATGCGGAGACTGTCGAACTTCCTTTGGATGAATCGGCATTGGAGACAGCGAATGTTACTGTGGCATCGCATCACAATCAGCAATGTTATAAAGTTGATAACGGTGAGATTACGCTCAACTATGAAGGCCCAGAAATGTCTTATGACGTAATGATGTTCCTGAAATATACAGTTGACGGTGAGGTGAAGTATATCGAATCTGAGCCGCAGCATGGCACAAAACTTCAGTTCGCATTTGAAAAACTTGCGCCTGGTGAATACGAATTGTATTTGACTCATGTCGTAGGCAAATGTGATGCCGGAGTTGAGCCTCGTAAGATTCAGGATGTCACCATAAAAGAACTCAAGGAACCGCTTGAGTTGTTTAAAGAGAAGACGAGTGTCATTCAAAGTACTTGTTATTCAAATATGAATGCGCAGGCTGTTGTGGCGGTTACTGGTTGGGTGCCAAACACCTATAAGGAGATCTTCTATCAGTATAAAGAAGACGGATCTTTAGAATACATTTGGAGCGGAACAGATGCGAATGATATCTCAAAGGACGATGAGCAAAAAGTGCATGCTTGGGCGACAAAAAAGGATCTGACAGCCGGCAAATACCATACCGTTTGGGGTGATATTTGTAAGGAGGATATCGTTGAGTTTGACTTCACCGTTGACTCTTTGAAGAAACCAAATCTCGAAATCCTTGAAACCAGCTATACCGACTTGAAGTGTAGCTACGACAAGGCGTATATCGACTTCAAGTATGAAGGTGGAGCACCAGATAACAAGCGTCTTCTGTTTAAATTCCAACCAAAGGGAAAAGGATATGATGATTGGAATTGGACAACAGAGGAATTGAAGTCTGAGAACACCTATCGATATTATGGTCATGCTATGGGTGATGGCAATCAGGGACATGACAAAGCAGAGGGAACAACCTATGAGTTGACTGATGAAGACAAGGGATTAGCGGATGGTTCTTATGTCATAATCTATCAAGATTCTACAGGCGCATGTCCTAAAGATGAAGTTTCTGGATCGATAGTGGTAAAACGTCCTGATGTTCAATTCCACGTTGCTACTCAGGATGTTGTTTGTGCCAGCACCAATCAGGGAACGGTAAACATTTTACCAGTGAGATACAATGAGAATATCTGGCGTCATTGGACTGATGAGATTGAGGGATGCCCTGCCGAACTTAGAGACAAAGGACGAAACTGGGGAGAATTGATTTTGAAAACTCCACAAGAACAGCAAGCAGCGTTTGCTCAACGTGAAAATTTCTACAGTAATCTCTTCAGTGATATTGCAAGTTTTGAATTGAAAGCTGAGAACCATACTCAAGCGGAAATAAAGCAGATTATATCGGATAGTATCTTCGGCAATAAAGATAAGAATATCAAAGGACGTGGCAATGAAAAGTATCCATTGGATGCGTTCTATAAAGATGGTGGATATAATTATGCCATGACCGACTGGATTGGTTTCAATATGTTGCCAATGGACAAGTACACCTTCGTCTTTAATGATGTATATGGTTGCACATATGAACAAGAATTTGAGATCATAGGACCAGAGGATGCATTGAAAATTACGGAGGCTGTATATGCAGAAGATGCTATTGATCCTGTATGTAATGCGGCAGAACGTCGCATCAAATTCACCTCAACTGGTGGTCATTATCCTTACTACTATAGTGTGAGAGATGTGAACTCAAAGCAGTCTTTTGACGATGCAAGAGGTTCTATATCTTCTTCAGACTACATTCCTGGTTATGAAATTGTGAAGGGGTGGACTTCTAAGGATAAGATGTATATCGATTTTACATCAGGTATGCTTTCTGCAGGAACTTATGAAGTGTCGGTGATCGACAGTTTGGGTTGCCAGGTGAAATGGCCTCAACATTTCACGGTTAAGTCGAAGTTTGAAATTGACGCAAAAACTCATGTTGATTTATGCGATCCTTCATCTGCCAACATGTTGGAAATTAAGAATGCCAATGCCGACAATTATAGTTATTCGTTGTATATCGGTCATGCTACCCATTGCCAATGCTATCCGTATTGCTCGGTTGACGACATCAATTCTTGCAGAACTCCTGTTGGTCCACTGACCATCAAGCATGTGCATCACCATGATCCTAACTGGACGGATGACGACGGAAATAAATGTCCTGTCATGGCGGATGATTGTATGGAGATTCGTCCATCTGAATTTAGAAAATTCTCTTACAGCGAAAAAGATGAGAGATCTGGCGCATGGAAGAGATACGATGCCCAGGGTTTGAACGATCTCCCTTCTGGAACCATTGGTGTCATGATGACGGATGCCAACAATTGTACTGCTTATGCTGAATACACTTACTCTTCTAAGGGTCTGCCAACTTCGTTCTATCCACTTGCTGTAGATTCTGTGAAATGTAATGCCGATAATAATCGTGGTTTGGCTTCTGTTTCTATAGATCATCCTAATGCGGCTATTGCTCGTGATCCTGAAGACAGAGGTGCTGTTGAGTTCAAACTCTTTGGCGGTCACGACTATTACCAATCAATTAAATTGGACGATATGGATGTGAGTGGCGCGATTTCCATGATCGACAAAGACACATCCTTATCACCTGTGAATCGAAAAGAGGAACACAACGTTATACTAATTGGTAATAAATCTTTATTCGACAAGCTTAAAGCTCCATTTGACAAGGAAGCAGCAAGAGAAAAAGCCAAGAAAGAGTATTACGGAAAAGATGTGGTCGATTCTGTGATCGTTGCTCGTGCAAATCAGATTATGAGAGAAGCCTCAAAGCATGTTTATTCTTTCAAGATTAATGGAATTGACGCTTCTTTGAACTGGATGGATGAAAGCAAAAATCATCAGCATAAGCTTGTAGTGACAGATGCTGTAGGTTGTGAAAGTACATTTGAATTTGATGTTTACCAACCTGAACGATTGACGGTAGATGCTGCCACATCTGTTATTTGTGCGGACAAATCAGCTCGTATTTTCCCAACAGATAAAACGACAGGTGGTGTTTCTCCATATTTGTGGAGCGTGAAGGACTTGACATCACAGGATTATATTGCGACACCAGATGCAGAAATCTACCCTAAGGATTATAATGGTGATCCATTGGAAACATTGGGAGCATTCTTGAGCGAATATGCGGACAATTATCAGAAGAACGATCATATACCAGTGCTTGCTAAGGTTGATCACTACTTATGGGTATCAGATGCCAATGGTTGTGAAGCTATGGCAGATGTGCCTGTTGCTGCTTTCGATGATCCTGGATGGGGTGACATTGAGCAAGATCAGTTTATCTCTACTTGGCATAATTATGGCGACATCTTGGTGGTTACCGACCAGACATCCTATGCTACATTGGAAGCTAAGGGCTATCATTACGATAGCATGAAGGTTGTGGTCGTCTTAAATGACAATGGTGTTGCTCAATATATAGAGGGTAAATCTCAGCCGAAGGAGAATTATGCCTATGGTATTCGTGATTGCAACATGCTTGATAACGTTGCTGAAAATAGCACTTGCGGTGAGAAATACGTAGAATTCTTGAAAAAAACGTACCAGGGTCCATCATGGGGTATTCCAATTGAGGCCATTAAGGATTATGGTAATTATGTGGCTAGTCTTGGGGATTCTAAAGAGCCTGAAACTCTGTACGACAAGTTTGATCTTTTGGTTGACAAGGAGGCCTTGAAACGTATGAACTTTGTTCAATTCAAGGAAGTATATGGTAAAACGATTGCCCAACTCCTTCAAGAGAAGAAAAAGAAAGGCATGAAAGACGGTGCTCCATATCAGGAAGATTTTAAACTTCTTACCATTGCTTACGTGGGTGGATGTGATGTGATCACTGAACACAATGGCTTGTTAGTTAACATCCAGGGGGATGATCCATTCCCTGAGGGTAAAAACTATAAAGACATGATTAAGGTGATTGCTTCTCCTAACCCTGTTAAGCCTGGTCAAACATGTACTATCGAAGTTTCACAAACTTCGAATGAGTCCTTCCATTACACCATCTTTGGATTGGAAGGACGTTACCTGGGTTCAGGTACAATTGCTGCTGATCCTGACAAGAAACCAGTGAAGAAGTACAATGGTAAATTGTTTGATGAAAATAATTCACCGGTAGATCTTACAGATGATGTTCAGACAGAAATGGATAAGAATCATGGTGAATATTTGTACGTTTACCAATTCGATTTTATGATCCCTGAAAACGCAAGCTCTGGCGCAATCATTGTCAAAGTTAACGCTGAAACAAACTCTTCAGCTGCCACCATCATAGTTGAACCATAAGCAACAGAAGAAAGACTAGAGACCAATGAAAACGAAATTTTTAATACCCGCGTTGTTGCTTATAGTGACTCAACTGAAGGCGGTGGATGTTTCGCCAGATGCAATAGACTTCAAAAAAGGATTAACAGCCAGTGGTGGTTTGAATTTCAACAACACCTTTTACACTGGAAGCGATAGTTTAATTAATCGAGATCCTTATGTATATACGCTATGTGGTAATCTCAATTTGAATTATCTTGGTATTGACCTCCCATTCAGTTTTGCGTTGAGCAATACTAGCAAGGAATACACACAGCCGTTTAACCGATTCCAAGTGGCACCAAAATACAAGTGGGTGCGTTTGTATCTCGGTAGTGCTAGTATGACATTCTCTCCATACACTTTGGCTGGACATGATTTCCGTGGTGTGGGTGTTGAACTGACGCCGAAGAATTGGTATATTGGTGCTATGTATGGGCGTTTCCTTAAGGCGGTGGAGTATGATCCCATGGAAGATAATCTCGACAAAGTTGCCTATAAAAGAATGGGATATAGTGCAAAAGTAGGATGGGACGGCAATGGTACATCCGTAAATGCGACCTTCTTCCATGCAAAAGATGATGTCAGTTCTTTGGATTTCGCAGTTCCCGCCGAGGCTGACTTACATCCTAAAGAGAATACGGCCATAAGTGCATATTTGCGTCAGTCTATATATAAGTATTTCTTTGTTCAAGCTGAATATGCTTTCTCTTTGTATAATTCAGACATTCGTACTTCAGATGGAGCTCCTGCTGTAGGTTCAACATTTATGGATAAGTTGTTCGGACGAAAAGGAAATGATCGTTTTGTCGATGCTCTGAATGCATCGGCTGGTTATGCAGGGGAGATTTGGGGCCTTTCGTTGTGCTACGAGCGAATCGCTCCGTATTATCAGACGCTCGGTGGTTACTATTTCACCGACGACAAGGAAGATTATACGATTTCACCTTATTTAAAATTGTGGAAAGGTAAAATCAATCTGAATGGAAAACTTGGCTTCGAGTTCAACAACCTGAACGATTTGAAAGCCAATGACAACCGTAGGGTGGTAGGGTCCATCAACGGCTCGTTTAGCGACGGAAAGCATTGGACGACCTCTTTGTCTTATTCGAACTTCTCGAATTATACTAAATATAAAAAACAGGCTTACCCTTATTATGTAGATCAACTCGATACGTTGAATTACTATCAGGTCAATCAAAACATGACAGGGATGGTTGGTTATAGTTGGGGTGACAGTTTACATACACAGCAGGTGGCTACTACAGCCAGTTATCAGTTTGGTAACCAAGAGAAAGGAAACGAATCGTTTGCAAAACAACACATTTGGAGTGGTGCGCTCAATTTTGGTCAAAGTTTTGTGAAACAACGTGTCAACTGGGGTGCGTTTGTCAGTATGAACTATGCTGATGCTTCCATGATGGAAAGCTTGTATTGGGGACCTGGGCTCAATGGTTCTTGGAGTAACAAAGACGGGCAGTTCAATGTGCATGCCAGCGTGGCTTATAATGTGAACGACTTGAATGGTACACGCAACAGTTCGTTGCTCAACAGTAATTTGGGAGCCTCGTATTCACTCAAGCAAATTGATCAAAAATATGGAAGTCACAGCCTCAATGCATCTTTGGGTTTGACCAACTGGTTGGAAACAAACAATCAGGTACGCAATGATTATGAATTCTTGGCCAATTTAAGTTATTCTGTAAGTTTCTGAAATATAAAGCATAAATACATCTTCATAATATGAAAACCTTTTACCGTTATCTTCTTTTGCTGATCATGAGTTGCGTGGGATTAAGTGCAATGGCTCAGGCCACCACATATCCATTCCAACTTAATGCGGTGATGTTGCCGCCTTACACCAATTGTTTGGGCGACTATATGAGCAATGGCCGCATGCAGCTCACAGCCATCTTGCGAGACATGAGTCGCTACAATGGTAAACCGGTAAAGTTTTCATTGCATCTGCGTGTGAAACAGGGGAATACAGTCTTCTTGGAGACTGAATCCCACACACAATATGTGTTGAATACAGTTCAGATGATCAATCAACTGAACGTTCGTGAACTTTTCAATTTAAATAATCCCAATGCCCCTAAAACTGGGTTGTTGAATGTGAAGCAGGGACTAAAATATGCTGATAACGGTTGGTGTTTGCCGGAAGGTTCTTATGAATTTGTGTTTCAAATGTTTGACTATTACGACGGTAAAGTGCCATTGAGCGAACCTTTTTCTGTGTTTACATATTTGCAACAGGCTGAAGCTCCAATTGGCATACAGCCTATTGATGGAGGGTGCGGAATTGGTACCGAACCAGGTCTGCTTGCCAATGGGGTGCAATTCCAATGGATGACGCCGATTGCTATTGGGCCATCTGTAACTAATAGAAAATATTCATTGGAGATTTATGAGAACGGAAAATATTCCTCGGGTGCGGCTCCAATGTTTTCTGACTATGAAGTTCAAACAGGACAAAGTATCAATGCTCATACCTATAACACGACCTTTGCCTTTGTACCAACAACAGAGGGCGGTATTCAGCCTTATTCCGAGTCTGTCGGAGCGAAGACCTATAAGTGGCGTGTGAAAGTGAGTGATGCCTCAAATGGAGAAGCTTCAAAGGAATACAATGCCTACAAAAATGGCGGATATAGCGAATGGTACACCTTTACCTATGGCCCATGTCCAGAGGAAAAACCATTGCAACTATCAGAACCTATGGCTAAAACTACGGAAAAGGTCGATAAAAATCTAAAGGTAGAATTGGTAGAAGCAAAAGGAGAAGCAAAAGGATCAACAGCCAATTTGAAGTGGAAACTAACTGAAGGTTCGTGCAACTATTTCAACATCTATTACTACAAGCAGGGAGAGGAAACTTCGGCAGCGGAACGACTTGAAATCACAGGTAATGAGATTGAATTGTCGGGTATAGAACCTGGTGTGACCTATGAATGTTATGTAGTGGCGTATAACAATTCAAATGGAGACGACAATTTGTTGAAATCGCAAAAGAGTAACATCGGCACATTCAAGATTGAAGTCGAAAACAAGGAAGACGCTTGTGAAACCAACTTGGAAAAGGTGGAATGTGATGCCGAAAAGTTGGTGAAAGATTTGAAAAACGGAGAGACCTTCAAAGCAAACGGTAGATTGGTAAAATTGAAAGATGCTAAGAACAATGGAGGTGTCTATACTGGTGATGCAACTATTACAACAGAGATATTTAAGAACTCTTTCGGTCTAAAAGCTGAGATGTTTGATGTAAAGATTCATAATGTCAATGGAGAAAATGAACTCTGTGAAGGTATAGTCAAAGTAAAGCAGACTGAGCATGACGATGATCCTGGAAATTTGCTGCTTAATATCAATGAATTATTGGGAAAATTGAGTGGCGGGTCCAATACGGAAACACAGGAAAAGTTGGGAGAAGAGGTTGATGATCTCGGAAATATTAGTTCAGACAAATGGGGGTCTTTGGTAACTCACAATGGTAAACTTTATGCAGTTTCTACGACAGGAGCAGTTAATGAGGTTGGACCGTTGGTGGATCCTTCCAATTTGTGTGACCTGCCATCTCATGCTGCGAATTCAGGATGCAGTTTGGATGTGGATTATGGATATTTCATTTTCAAGCAGGCAACTGGTTTGAATGGGAATGATTATGATCCGTATGTTGATTTGGCACCAGGAGTGTTTAATGACGTAGAAATGGTGCGTAGAGGTTATACCTATATAAGCAATGGTAGTTTCTATGCCCCATGGATTTCAATGGTACAGGGTGATTTGAGAAAAGTAAAGGCAGTATTCCAACCACGACAGGGAGGAGACGAACTTGATATGAGTAAAGTCGAGTTCTATTGCCATGCAGGCACTCAAGTCGTACAATTGAATGCTGAAAATGCGGGGAATAACACATTCTATGTGAGCATTCCTGGTGGTATACCACAAAAGGCTTTAGACATATTTGTCCGTATAAACGCTAAGATAAAAACAACGAAACCAAGTGGATCTAATGGAAGTGATTCAAATAATGCTGGCGATGCAGGTGAAAGTGAAAATGCAGAGAATGGAGATAATTCCGATAATTCTCAATCTGATGCTAATAATCAGTCTGGTTCGTCTGATAATAGCAACCAAGAAATAGTTAATGACTGCCAGGAAGCACGAACAATTGGTTTCGCACGTATCTATACGCTTAAGTCGATGACCAAAAAGATTTTGTTGGTGCCAGTTGCAAGTGTGGATAAGGATAATGTTGAAAGTCAGGTCTCAGATTTAACCAAAACGATCAACAAATCTTTTGCTCCGCTTGGAAAGAAGTTTGAGTTTGATGTGTTTGAGTCTTCATTCAATTTTGAGGTGAATAAAGACGGTTTCAATACGAGTGATGGTGCGTCATTCTTCACGAATGAAACAGAAGAAATGAAATCGTTGCAGAGTGAATTTGCAAAGGTGTTGTCAGCAGAAGAACAGTCGCAATATAGTGCATGTCTGTTCTTGTTGCCTATAGCGAAGAAAGAGAATGTAGGAGGTTATATGCCGCGTGGGCAAGGAAGAGGATATATTTTTGTGGGGGATAACCTAAATAATTTCAATGCTGATATTGTTTCCCACGAACTTTGCCATGGTCTTTTTGGTATGGAACATACATTTAATTACTCTTCAGTAGGTCAAGGTGCTGTGCCAGAAAACTTGATGGATTATTCCACCAAGTCAGATCGTTATCTATCAAAGTATTACCAATGGTTAGCCTCTGATACCACTATGAACGTCATCTTGGCATTTGATAAGGTGGATGATGGAGAATTTGGTGGTTGGGATGTGGCGTTGTGTATAGCGGAGGGTTTGGCTCAGGAGGCTATTGCCCAAACATTTGATGCCGCAAAAAAAGGCAAAACCACACCTCAGGAGGTTTTGGAACATGCATTATATGATGAAGATACACATGAATTTTCATGGTCTAAGGCTTTAGATAGAGCTATTGCTGTATCTAAGAATGCTGCAGAGAATGCTTATGATAAATTAGTAGGTGATAGTGATGATAAGGAACTTCAAAAAAAATTCAAGCCACTTCAAGTCTTATCAACACTAGCTGATGTCGCAGTTACTATAAAGGCTGCTGTTTGGGACTGTAGGAAGGAGTCCGAGAAAGATGAGAATAAAGGAAAGGAGTCGCAAGTATATGCTCAGTGTTTGTGCACTAGTGCTGTTCAGACTTGGCTTTGGCCAGTATGCAAAACATTGGCAAAAGGTATAAAGGGAAGTAAAAAGTCAAATAGTTCTACGCCTGATGCTACAGCAAATAGTTCAACGAGCAGTTCGACAAACCAGAATTCAACAACGAAAGGACTTTCTCCAGTTGAAAATACTGCAGTTAGAACGTTGGTAGCAGATACTGCAGAAAAAGTTGTTAGACAGGTGTGTGTAATGGCTGGTATGGAAAACGAAAAACTTATCAAAATTATGTCTAACACAGTGGCCAGTCTTATTCTTGATGGCGCCAATGAGGCATTGGCGGAAGAGTTATGTAAAGATGCAATAGACGGTATTATAGCTCTTTTTTCACCTCAAGATGGACCGTTGTCAAAACCTTATGTGAAGGCTGTAGTGTATGCTCCGAGTGAGGATTCTAAACAATTATTAATCGAATTGAATTCAAAAGATGGTTATGAATTGAAAGATATTTATATAGTTCGAGAACATGAGGATCAGCAAAATCATTTGTTTATTCAAATAGAAAATAAGAATAATGCGCCAATCAAAACTGTATTTCCGCAATCTAATTTGAATTTGTCATGTGAAAAAGGTGAAGAATTATATGAATCCCGCAAACAAAATAATGATCTTGAAGATTATATTTTATACAATGTAGGAAAGAGAAGCATTGATGTTGATCAGATGATAGAAGAAAGTTTGTACTTGGAGAGTGTGGATTTGATCTTGAGAAAACAAACTGTATTAACTTGTGCTAATTGGGAGTCTTATGCACAGGACGATAATCAACGATTGTACAAATACAGAGTGAAATTGCATTGTGATCCAGATGAGGGTTATCCATTTTCGTATATAGCGATTCGGGCAACCTTGTCAACCGGGCCTGTTAATGAAGACTATACTTATTTGATTCATGACAAATTCTCTTCTGATTATAAAGCTGAATTAGAAAGTAAAATGGGAACAAAATTGGGAAATGTAACTACTAATTTCATGGGTTATGGGGAAACAAAAGCAACAATTAGTGACCCTTCTCTAAAATATATGTGTTGTAGAACCACAGCAGCGGATTTTATTAGAGAAGAATCAGATAATCATAGTTCTTCAACTTCAACAAATTTATCTGCAAACAAATCGTCAAATAAGAATACAACAACCAAACAAAATGAGCAAATAGTAAAGGAACCTTCCGTTAAGAAAAATATCTTACGCGACGATGAATTGGCCGTGTTCTCTGCCTATTGTTATCTACTTTTCAGGGAGTCTTACGGTTATAGTGGTACTGAAAAAGTGGAATTGTATCTCTCGAATAAAAGATATGTTGAAAAATCACTTAGTTGTGCATTAAATAAAAACGCAAGTCGCCTAGTGAACATAAAGGCTGAAGGTTTAGGGGACACAAGGACATTAATTTATAATAAACTAAAAGAAAAATTAGGTTCAACAAATGGATCCACAATTTATGTAGGAGATGATGATTATGATATTTTAGCTCAGATATATGCACATATTGTTCAAGAATTGGGCACAGAAGGTTTGAGGGAAATATTTGACTATATTTATAAAGGAGAGATGACAATTGATGAAAATAATGTCCAGAAAATAATTAGACATCCGTCATTATTTAATCCAGCTTATATTACTTTCCCTTTGAATGATAGAGATATAGATGCTGTCTTGTTTGATGCTCAACAGCTCCCAAGTAAAAGTATATGTTCTGATCCAAATTATTCAAGAGTTAAAAAAGAACAATAATAGACATGTTAATATGAAACGCATACAATTTATCATATTTTTTTTCTTCTTCGTCTTCACCATCCATGCGCAGGAAATATCCACTGGAGATCCGGATGAGAATGACGGATTTACCTTTATGGCGCCAATCGGTCTTGAAGGCGAGTTTGGACCGGTGTATATAAAACTTGCATTGCGTGATATTCAATATATCCGTAACGCTGATGTGCCTTACAATACACAGGTTGAAAAGGCTTCTGCCACCTATGCAAGGGCTACAGCAGAGATAAAATTGCCGTTTTTGCCGGAACAAAATGACGGGTCGAAAAACGCAGAATTTGCAGGAGATGTATATTTCAAAAAGGATAACGGAGATATTCCAAACAGAATTTATCTTGAACGTGATTTGAAATTACCTTTCTTAAAAAAAGTGGCAGACTTGTATCTGATTGGTCGAGAAAGACCTCAAGACCCTCAGAAAACGTCTTCTAATTCAAACTCAAATTCTAATGCACCTGCTCAGACGAATAGTCAAGAGTGCCCAGGTGGAAAGCAAGATAAGGAGCTATTTGGTGGTTGCCCGTTGCAAGATTGTGAATGTTCGTATATCGAGTTCGACTGTAACGGTATTACCGATGTTTTTCTTGCTGGTTATCTACAGTTTAACGACACTTTATTGGTTCCGGTTAAACGAGGGAAAGTTGGAGATAAAAAAGCGGAGGAAACGAAAACCGATAAGAGTTCAACAGTTACTACTACATCTGCGCAATCGACAACGGATAATAAACCGACGAATGTGCGCGAAGAATGGGTGGTGATGAAAGACAAAAAGGTCGTTGCTCATTTCTCGTTTAATGTGAAAGACGGTATTACTTCCAACTTGTGCTTTAACTATCCGTTTAAACTCAAGAAGGCAGCTAAAAACTTTGTGTTTGAGGTCCACGATGCGGTGCTTGACATCAGTACGACAAAAAATGCACCTGGGTTCACCTTGCCGGCGGGCTACTTGCCAGAGGGTTTTGATACAGAAGCATGGACTGGTGTGGGACTTAAAGAATTGACCTGCTATTTCCCGGAAGATTTCCGATTGAATGATGGCGATTCCCCAACTTCCACGTCTATTAAAGATATGCTGATTGATGACTATGGATTTACAGGAAAGGCTGTGGTCAATAACTTGGTAGATAAAAAAGTTGGAGGTAATGCAGGTGTGCATCTGAAGATTTCGGAAATTGGTGCTGAGGTCCTCCAAAACCATTTTATCAATGGTTATATGACCGGTACGGCATCTGTGCCATTCCTGCGACCTATTGACGACCAGAAAAAGGCGGAAGGGGGAACTGCATCATCTAATGATGGGGATGTGGCTAAAGCGGAAGCGGATAAAAAGGCTGTTTTGGATGAGAATGATGTTCAAACAGAAAAGGAACTTAAGGAAAAAGAAAATAAAGCGAAACCAACGGAAATGGATTTTTCGGTGCGTGTTTCGTACAATGAAAATAGAGAAAAGTATGACTTTGCAGGTAAATGTACATTCAAGTCAAAGCAGACTTACGGGGTTCCATTTACCGACAAAGCGACTGTCACGGTCAATCCGGGAACAGGTCTTTATTTGTTCACTTCGAAAACCGCAGCAGAACAGTTGGATGAAAAGGGAAATCCGAAGTTGACAGATGCGGAAAAGGGTGTAGATACGACAAGCAAGTTGGGCTTCCGTCTCGTAATGAACGGATCGTTTGATATGAAGTCTGCAGCTACATCGAAAGGAGGAAGTAGTAAGCTTGGTTTTGACTGTAGTTTCGAAGGCTTTACTTTCGAGGGCTTGAAATTCTGCAACTTAGGTCAGAAGGTGTCTATCGACCACCTTTCTACGCGTGGTTCTGCTGGTGTGAAATTCATGGGCTTGACTATTGCTATCAAGGACTTGGGATGGGATAATGCCCGTGGCAATTATGGCAAAGAAGATGGAAAAGATATTCCCGTGGATGCATGGGGTGGCTTGACTGCCACCACTACTATTGGCTTGGCGCCTAAATCGGGTGGTGACTTCGGTGCGGAAGCCAAGTTGAAATTTAAGATGTATCACCAAGAGGCCACAGAAGAGAACAAGAGCAAATGGCACTTTGGAGGTATAGATGTTGGCAAGATTGCCATTAACATCGATAAAGGTGCATTCTCTTTGAAGGGCTCGATTGACATCTTTAAGGACGACTCTGTATTCGGTAAAGGTTTCAAGGGGCAGGTTGATATGAAGATACCTGCGATGGGTGACGAAATGGGTGTCGGCGTGCAGTTGGCTTTTGGTAAAACGCCACCAACTCCCGAAAAATCCCAAAAAGAAACAGCCCCGGGTGATCTTCATTATTGGTTTACCAAAGCAAACGCGACACTACCGGGCGATGGTATTCCTGTCTTCAGTGGTTGTTACATCAAAAGTTTGTCTGGTGGAGCATATTTCCATATGATGGATGAGACTGAGGGGGTATTTAATGAAATAGATCCTGATAAGATGGTCCCTGAGAAAAACGACAAATTCCGTTTTGCTGATGTGTCTAATTATATTCCAACAGAAAAAGTGGGACTTGGTCTTATCTTTGGTATGGGTCTGACCGTGGGCGGTAATGGTATGTCAACAGTCAATGCGGAGGCTCAGTTGCAATTCACACCATCTTTTGCCTTGAAACAAATTGTGATTGGTGGTGATGTTTCTGTGGTGACGCCAACACCTCCTTTCTGCGCAGGTTTGAAAGATGCATTGCAGAATGTGCAAGACAAGATGGATGAGTTTACTCAAAACAACCAAATCTTGAACGACTTGCGAGGCAAGTACATGGAGTTGGCAGAAAAAAGAAAGAAAGGCGACAAGGTTGTCGAAGACAAGAGTATTCCAAAGGATATACCTAAAACCGGTACTATCCGTGGCACATGTTTGGCAAGATACCGTCCGTCCGACAAATTCTTTAAATTGGATGCAAACGTGGAATTGGATTTCAACAAGAAGATTCTGTACGGAGAGGGAACTTTCAATATGCTTATGATGCCGGAGAAGTTCTATATATATGCTGGTACCGACACCGCGCCATGCTATGTGCATGTGCTGGGCAATGTTGCAAAAGGACGCGCCTACTTCATGGCTGGTCAGTTGCCTCATGCCAATATCCAATCGCTTTCTCAGAATGCGCAAAAGATGTTCACAATAAAGATGGTTCGTCCAGACCAGTTGGCTGATGGTGGGAAGGTCAAAGCCAAAGGTGTTGCCTTTGGTGTGAATGCACAGATGGACGTGAAGTTTGACAAGGTACCTTTGGTATATGCCGGTTTCTTCTTTGATGGAGGTACGGACTTGATTTTGACGAATTGCAGATATAATTATGAGGACAAGTGCCGCAAATGGAGAGGTGAAGGAAATCTTTACGGCTATGTGGGAGTTGACCTTGGAGTGAAATGGCCATTCCCAGAAAAGAAATGGAGCGTGATAAAAGCAGATGCCTTTGTAGGATTGAAGGGCATGGTGCCTGCTCCAATTCAGGGTGAAGCCGTAATGAATTTCCATGTGGAAGTAGGTGGCTTCATAGAGTTCTGGCCAGATATAAGAGTTAGTGTCGGAGAAGATAAGAATGTCACATGTGGCAACTGTGAAATTCCAGAAACAACTGCAGAAGAAAATGATTAAAAAATGTTGAAAAAAAGATTTTTAGTTCTAGTATTATCAATTCTTGGTTTGTGTAATGTGGTTGCACAAACCAAATATGACATTGGACTTCGTTTGTATTATACTGGTCACGACGTATTGTTGCGTTGGTATCCTAAGGATCTGGATATCTACCAAAAATGTGCGGAAGATGGGTTTATTGTGGAACGAAGGCAGTTGGGATCTGTGGACGGTTGGATACCGATTGAAACTGTGGTAAAGGGTTCGTTTGATGAGATCTCGCAGTTGGAAAAAGTGGATTCCAAGGCGGGAATGCTCAAATTGGTGCTCTATAAAGACCGGACCATAGAAGAGGTGACCAAAAATTTCCCGGATTCCATAAACATTGTTAAGCAGTCATATAAAGATATGACGAGCAAACAAAGTGGACCTTATTTTTATGGAATGTTCCTTTTGAGTGCGGAGTTTAGCGTATCGTTGTCAAAGTATGCAGCACTGAATTTCTTGGACGAAACAACGCAGACGCAGCAGGAATACACTTACCGTGTGCGTCCGCGTAATGCTAAACTGAAATACACTTCGCAAGAGGTGACTATAAGCACATCGAGAAAAACGGAGTTGCCAGAAATGACGCAGGTGAAGATTGAAAAAATTCATGAAAAAGTGCGTTTAAGTTGGTATCTTAGCAAAGAATTGCGCAAAGACTATTCGGGTTACAATCTGGAACGAAGTGAAGATGGCATCCATTTTAAAAAGGTAAACGAAAGACCGATCATCCATGTATCGACTTCAGAAATGGATCGTGACACTTGTTCTTACCGCGACCTTTTACCTAAATGCGGAAAACGATACTATTATCGTATTACTGGCGTGAGCGCGTTTGGTTTCACGGGGAAACCGAGCAATGTGGTGAGCGAAATGGTCAAATGTGACTATTACGTCAAACCTGTCATCACCCGTATTGAGTTTAATGAAAAAGGAGAGGCTGATGTCCAGTGGAGAATAGATAACCCTGAGAATCAAACGGTCAGGTCGCTTGAGGTACAGCGTGCTGAACGAATGCATGTGGGAGAACCAGACACGTTTATCAAAATCTCGAATACGTTAACCCCTAAAACAACTCACTTTGTGGATAAGAAGCCGCTCAACAGCAACTTCTATCGCGTTGTGGCACGTGGCGACGAGGGACAGACAGGATACAGTAGTGTTGTTTATCGTTTCCCATACGACACCATTCCGCCAGATGCGCCAACAGATTTGAAGGGAGTGGTGGATTCAACCGGCTTGGTGACGTTGACTTGGAAACAAAATCCTGATAACAAGATTTTAGGCTATCGTGTCTTTATGGCTAATGACAGCACAGATGAGTTCCTATGTTTTTCCGATACTTTGGTTAAGCAGCAGGTGTTTCAAGACCGATTGTCTTTGAATGTGTTGACGAAAGACGTCTATTATTTGGTGCAGGCTGTGGGAACCAACTATGGTCATAGTAAGTATTCCAAGTTTGTAAAGGTAATGCGTCCCGACACTATCCCGCCTGCTTTAATTGTGGTGGATTCTATCATGCAAAATGAAGATAACAGTCTGGTGCTGACGTGGTATGATAGTCCAAGTACGGACGTGGAGAAAGTGGAACTCTATCGAAATGTCCTGCCAGATACAGCTTGGGTGTTGGCAGAAGCATGGCAAGGAAATAAAACCCCTCAGTCCTTTACCGATACTTTGTCATTTTTAGGTGAAAAGGTGGGTTATCGTTTCAAGATATATGATGATGGTGGTAATGTCAGTGTTGCAGAATGCCCGCATTACCACACGAAAATGGTGCGTCCGCATTGTATTAAGAATCTGACAGTGACTAAGGATTACACTATTGGAGGCATTGCTGTGGCATGGCAACGTTGCAGATGCTCAATCGATTTTGTTCGCATATATCGACGGGAAGATGGTGGAACCATGAAACTGCTCAAGACCGTGAAGTTTAACGACACTTCATATCTCGACACAAAAGTCTATGTTGGTCATGAATACGAATACATCGTTCATCCGATTACCGAAACAATGAGCGATACAGAAAAAGCCAAAATCAAGTATTGAAATCAGTCGGCTATCATGAAAATGGTAGCCGATTTTCATTATGTCAGTTTTCTCCTCCCCAATCCCCTCGTTTGTCAAATTATATGATTATCTTTGTAAATCATACAAATTGATAAGATTATGCGCAATCTCTTTAAATCCTTAGTTATATTCCTGTTTTCTTTGCTTAGCCTCAACAGTTACGCGGAATTCACTGTCCCGCAAAAACCTGTTCCTGCCGACTTTGTGAAAGACTACGCCAACATCATCGATCCCGCTATGGCGCAGATGATGCGCGACAGCCTCGAAGCCTTTATGCGCAAAAGCAGCGCACAGATTCAGGTCGTCACCGTTGACGATCTCGGCGGGGAAGACATTGGCATGGTGGCTACCAATATCATCAATGCGTGGGGCATCGGCAGCAAGGAGCACAGCAATGGCGTGATCGTGCTGGTGAAACCCAAACGCGGAGAATCGGACAGAGGCCAGGCCTTCATCGGCACGGGCTATGGGATGGAAGGCGTCATCCCGGATATTCTCTGCGCCAGAATCTGCGATGATGAGATGATTCCGCACTTTAAGGAAAATGATTATGGGGCAGGTATATGGCAGGCGGTGCAGACCATTGAGGCGTATTGCTTGAACCAGTTTACCGAACAGGACTATTACGACAGCCATGGCGGCACTGGGGATGACTCTGACTTAGACGCTTGGGGCTTTGTGGCCATAATTCTAATGCTGTTCCTGCTTCCGCTTCTCGTCATGCTGACTGGCGCCTCTTTCTTCGTCGTGGCGGTGGTGGTGCCTGTAAAGTACCTTTGGAGAATCACGATTGGCAATCTGATCGCCGCTTCCAGAAGGCGCAGCCTCTATGAAAACAATCCTCCGGTATTGAACGGGGATCTGCCGGCTGAAATCAATCTGCTGACTGCTTTCAGGGTGTATGAGAAATACAGAAGCCACTCGCCGTTTGAGTTTGAGACGATGCGTTACCGCCGGCTCATTGAGGGGCTTTTGCTGCACATGGAGCAACGCAACATCATCTCGTTCAAAGGCAGCAGGGATGCCGACGGCAATCTGCGGATGGACAGACTGCATATTGGTAATTTCGACCAGGGATGGGGCAACGTGGCACAGCAGCAGGAAGGTATGGAGCGAAGGCTTTATTCCCTTCTTGTGCTTATGGCTAACGATGAATACGTGATCGACGCCAACCGGATTGATGCCTTTATGAAGGTGGGCGACTACCGTAGAAAGGTATATGAGTTTCAAAAGTCGCTGAAGTGGATGCTTAGCGACATAAGTTTCTCGGACGACGAGGCGCGCACGATCATGAATCTGCACGCTTTCTTCCAACAGACGCATGGTGGCGACGATGCTGCGGCTATGGCTCAAGACGCTGACGGTGGCGCGCTTAAAACGGATGTGGATAACTGGGATGAATACATGCTTTACGCCCACGTTTTCGACGATGACGAGCAACTGTATAAGGGTTTTTCTTCCACGGGTGTGGATTTGCCAAAAGCGCATGTGCATTGGGCGGACAATATCCCTATTGTGACGCATCTGCTGAAGAAGATGACCGAATCGGTGTATCGTGTCCGTATCATGAATTTTTATTCCACCATCTTCTCCATCTTTATTGAAATGATACTCAATGGCGGGGGCAGAGGCGGCTCGTCTTCGGGTGGCGGTGGTGGCCGCAGTTATGGCGGTGGTTCGTCAGGTGGCGGCGGCGGTGGCAGCTCATGGTAAGTCCTCCCTTTAAGGGGGGATTTAGGAGGGGCAGCTCACAGCTCACAACTCACAACTCACAGCTCACAACTCACAACTCATAACTCACAACTCATAGCTCACAACTCATAGCTCACGGTTCCCTGTATTCCCAGCGCTTGTAAAAATCATTGTATTTATAGAAGCCGGTCAGGTGGCCTTTGGCGTCATATACCTCAAAGCGTTGGTAAAAGTCGTTCCATTTCTTGTAACTTAGCAGGTTGCCTTTAGCGTCGCGTGTTTCCTCCCGTTGGTAAAAATCGTTCCATTTCGTGTAGGATTGCAGATTGCCGCGTGCGTCTTTCGTCTCGTTTCGTTGGTAAAAATCGTTTCTTTTTTCCGTCTTCAGCAGATGTCCCTTCGCGTCGTAGTATTCGATGCGTTTGTAAAAATCATTGTATTTGGCATAGCCCGTGAGGTGTCCGTGCTCGTCAAAATATTCGATGCGTTTGTAAAAGTCGTTCCATTTCTGCGTGTGGTTTTGTGCGCAGAGGTCGGAAACAAATGCGCCGACTATCATTCCCAAAAGTAAAAAGATTTTCCGCATAGGCAATTTCTGTTTTGCCCCCAGCGTGCCGAGGGTGTTGTTCTGGCAAATATACAACAAATTTGAAATGATTGGCAGGAAAGCGCCCTTTTTTCATATTCGTGCGATTTTCTGTGTTTTTTCACCAAAATTTTTCACTACCTTTGCAGAGATATACACTCAAGTAAAAACTATTAGTTGTAAATGAATATCATCATCATCAACGGCCCTAATTTGAACTTGCTGGGGCGTCGCGAGCCAGGTATCTATGGCAACCAGTCGTTTGAAGATTATCTGGAAGGCCTGAAGGCTGAATATCCAGATGTAAACATATCGTATTACCAGAGCAACGTGGAAGGCGAACTCATCGACATCATCCAGGAGACTGGCTTCATCAGCGATGGCATCGTGCTCAACGCCGGCGCCTACACCCACACCTCGGTGGCTATTGCCGACGCCATCCGCGCCATCAAGTGCCCTGTGATCGAAGTGCATATCAGCAACACGCACAAGCGCGAGGAGTTCCGTCACAAATCGTTCCTCACAGCCGCCTGCCTCGGCACCATCCTCGGATTCGGCATGGACAGCTACCGCCTGGCGGTGGAGGCTCTTATCCGCAGAAACCAAGAGGCCGAAATGGAAGAGATGAACACCAACGAACAGTAATTATAGTAAAATTCAATAGCGCATGAGACCTTCTGTTGACAAGAAAACGAAGATAATCGCCACCATCAGCGATTTCCATTGTGAAGAGTCGTTTATCCGCCAGTTATTTGAAAATGGCATGAATATTGTCCGCCTCAACACCGCTCACCTGAGCCAGGAAGGCATGGATAAAATCATCAACAATGTGCGTGCCGTTTCTAGCGAAATAGGCATTCTTATCGACACGAAGGGACCCGAAGTGCGCACCACCATGCTGGCTTGTGGCGACAAGCAGGCCAAGCTCCCTATCAAAAAGGGCGAAACCGTAAAGATTTACGGTCGCCCCGACCAACTGACCGACACCGGGGTCATCTGCGTGAACTACGCCCATTTTGTGGATGATGTGCACCCCGGCATCCATATCCTTATCGACGATGGCGAAATCGACCTCCTGGTGACCGCCAAGGAAAACGACTGCCTGGTCTGCGAGGCGCAAAACGACGCCATGCTGGGCAACCGCAAGGGCGTGAATGTGCCCGGCGTGCGCATCAACCTGCCATCCATCACCCCGAAAGACCGTGAAAACATTCTTTTCGCGATCGACCGCAAACTCGATTTCATTGCCCACTCGTTTGTCCGCTCCAACCAAGACGTGAAAGACGTGACCGACATTCTGCGACAGAACAACAGCCACATCCGCGTCATCGCCAAGATCGAAAACCAGGAGGGTATCGACAATATAGACGGTATCATCGACGCCTGCGACGGCATCATGATCGCCCGTGGCGACCTTGGCATCGAAGTGCCGCAAGAGACCATTCCGGGCATCCAGCGCATCCTCATCCGTAAGTGTGTGGTGGCGAAGAAACCGGTGATTGTGGCCACCCAGATGCTGCAGTCGATGATCAGCAACCCACGCCCTACCCGCGCCGAGGTGACCGACATCGCCAACGCCATCTTCTACCGCACCGACGCACTTATGCTCAGCGGAGAGACCGCGCAGGGCAAATATCCGGTGGAGGCGGTGCGCACTATGGCGAAAATCGCCGCGGAAAGTGAAAAAACCAAACTGAAAGACAACGATATACGCATCCCTTACCGCATTGAAGACAACGACATCGCTTCCTTCCTGGCAAAACAGGCTGTGGAAAGCATCGACGCGCTCGGCGTAAGGGCTTTGGTGACAGACAGCCACACGGGTAAGACTGCGCGCTATCTGGCTGCTTACCGTGGCGACCGGCCTGTCCTGGCCATGTGCTACAACGAACTGGTCATCCGTCACCTCTCCATCTCGTACGGGGTGATTCCTTTCTACCAGAAGCAGAAGGAAGGCGAAAGCAAACGCGCCTATTTCCTCAAGGCCTTGCAGATGCTGCTCGACCACGGCTATCTCCATCTCGACGACAAGGTGGCCTACCTTAGCGGAGACGGTAGAAAAGGACAGAGCGCCACTTTCTTGGAAATCAACACAATAGAACATATCTTCGCCGATGCGAGAGCGGTAGGCTTAAACGTATAAATGCGGCATATTTACGATCTGAAATGGAGTTTATCGACGATATAGCGAAATACCAGACCTCTCACGCCTGTGAGGAGGGATTGGTGTTGACCATTGGTTTTTTCGACGGTGTGCATGCGGGCCATCGTTTTCTTCTCGACCAGTTGAAGGCTTTTGCCGACGAGGAGCATCTGAAGGCCGCCGTGTTTACGTTCTGGCCTCATCCGCGCATCACGCTCGACGAGCATTACAAACCCGATTTGCTGAATACCATAGGGGAAAAGAGGGAGCTGCTGGGCAGCGCTCCCATCGATTATTGCATATTCACCCAGTTTACCATGGACCTGGCCGATCTCTGCGCCTACGACTTCATGAAAAAGGTGCTGAAAGAGCAGCTGAACGTGAAGCACCTCGTCATTGGTTACGACCACCGCTTCGGACGCAACCGCGAGGAGGGGTTTGAAGACTATGTGCGCTACGGGCAGGAACTGGGCATCAAAGTGAGCCAGGCCGATCCTTATACCGATGGTAACTACACCATCAGTTCCACTTTCATCCGCAAACTGCTCAGCGTGGGCGAAATCCACATGGCCAACCACTATCTGGGCTACCCTTACAGCATTACGGGCACCGTGATGGAGGGCCAGCAACTGGGACGCACCATCGGGTTCCCTACTGCCAACCTGAAACTTGAGATTCCAAACAAATGTCTGCCGAAAATCGGCGTATATGCTGTGATGGCGGAGGTGAGCGGAAAGCGCTACAAGGCGATGATGTATATCGGCACCCGTCCGACCACCGAAGTCATCGACCTGACCATCGAAGTCCATTTGTTTGATTTCACCGGCGATTTGTATGGCCAGCGGATGACGGTGTATGTGGAAGACCGCTTGCGCAACCAGCACCAGTTCGACGGATTGGAGTCGCTGAAAAAGCAGTTGCACAAAGATGCGCTGATGGCGCGCAATCTGCTGAAAAGATTTTGAGAATTTGTTTATCAGAGAAAAAGACAGGCAATGGGAATAATTGAATTGTGTTTTCTGGGCGCGGCATTGGCGATGGATTGCTTCACGGTGTCGATTGTCTGCGGAGTGATGCTCCGCGAAAGGGTGTTGCGCCTCATGGTTCAGATTGCCTTGCTGTTTGGTTTCTTCCAGGCTTTGATGCCGCTCATCGGTTGGTTTTGCACCAGTCATTTCCAAGAGCAGCTGGAGGCGTACGACCATTGGATCGCCTTTTCAATGCTCGGCTTCATCGGTGGGAAAATGATATATGAGAGCTTTCAGGAAGAGGAAGAGCAGGCCATGAATCCGCGCAGCCTGAAGACGCAGTTGCTGCTGGCTGTTGCCACCAGCATCGATGCGCTGGCGGTGGGCATCTCTTTCGCCTGCACGGGTTTCAACACGTTCAGCGCGTTGCTTCTTCCGCTTTTCATCATCGGCATCTTCTCGTTCGGTTTCAGCCTTGCGGGTCACGCCCTGGGCTTGAAGTTCGGCAATGCCATCGCAAAAAGATTCAAGCCGGAGCTGATCGGCGGCTTGGTGCTGCTCTTTATCGGCAGTAAGGTGCTTTGGGAGCATCTGATGGGGTAGTGCTAATTGGTCATTCAAAAAAACGTACAAGTAAATGGTAAAATATCTGATAACAACGGTAACCTGCTTTATTCTGGGAATTCTATCTATTAAATTGTCGGAATACATCCTGCAGTTTTTCAACACAGCCAGTTTCGATTCCATCATCTATCATTTGCTTTCACCGTTCCGGGGTACCGACACGACGCCTATTTACGATTTCCTGAATTCCAACTATATGCCGTGCTTCATCGTTTTGGCGGTGGCTGTTCCGGTGTTTGTGCTTATGAGTATGCTGAAGGCCCCCAAGTTGGTCTATCGCCTCATCGGTGCCGCCAGTCTGCTGTTTTTCGTCGGTGCGTTGGCCTACAGCCTGAATGAAGTCAGGTTTTTCGACTACATCCGCAATAAAGGCCTCCAGTCGGAATTCATCAAAAACAATTACCACGACAGCCGGAAGACGGTCATAAAAGAGCCAGCCAGGAAGAAGAATCTGCTGGTGATCTATGTGGAAAGCCTCGAGGCGAGTTTCGCATCGGAAGAGAAAGGCGGCTTGTTTAAAGACAATTACATTCCTTTCCTCACCAAGTTGGCGCAAGAGCACGTCTGCTTCTCCCATTCGGAGCAGATTGGCGGCGCAATGGCTGTGACGGGAACGGGATGGACCACAGCCGGCTTGGTGACCACCATGGCTGGCGTCAATATCCAGACTCCGTTTAAGACGGAACTCATCAACGACAAAAATCCGTTCACCTATGCCCATCTCGCCACTTTGCCCGATCTGCTGGACAAGTATGGCTACAAAGAGTATTTCCTGATGGGTGCCGACTCTGAGTTTGGGGGCATCAAAGAGTTTCTGAATAGCCACGGGTCGTTCACCATCTACGACCTTCCAGCCCTCGTGCAGGAGGCAGGTCAGAAAGGCGAAACGGTGGAGGCGTCGGGCTGGGGACTCGACGACAAGACCATCTTCGACAGGGCGAAGGCCGATTTGGAACGCCTTGGCAGGGAAGACGCGCCTTTCTACTACAACATCATGACCATCGACACCCACGCGCCAACGGGCAAGACCACCAGCGATTGCAAGTGTAGCTACGAAGACAGCTACACCAACGCCATCGCGTGCCTCGATTTCCACATCGAGCAGTTCTACAACTGGCTTTCCCAGCAGCCGTTCTTTGAGAACACCGTGCTTGTGATCATGGGCGACCACCTCACCATGAACCACGCTTTCTTTGAAGGAACCACAAAAGCGCGAAGCATCTACAATGTGTTTGTCAACACCAAGCCGGCTGCCAACATGAAAAACAGGGCATTCTGTCAGATGGACCTTTATCCGACCATCTTGTCGGGACTTGGCTTTGAGATTGAAAACCATCGTCTGGCGTTGGGCACAGACCTCTTCTCGGAAGAGAAAACCTTGTGTGAGGAGCACGGACTTGGCAAAGTGGATGAGGAATTCAGCAAATATTCCAAGTTTTACGACCAGCATATCCTGAACGGGGAATAATCCTCGGAAATCGTTCGCATTGTTGCTTTGCTTTACACACGAAACCATCATCGAAAATCTGCAATGTTGCAGCCATTCCCTTCCGATTGCTTTTTTTACTATCTTTGAACAAAGGAAATAAATAATTATTATATGAAAACATTTGACATAGTTTTAATCGTAGCAGTAATCATCTTGTTGGCCTATTTGCTCGGTGGCTGTTTCATCATCAAGTTCCTTGCGGCTTTGTTGCTGATGGCGACATTGTTCTACTGGAGACTGATGGGTATCAAAGACAAACTCGGATCAAACTGGAAGAGCGTTTACGACTACATGCAGAGATTCATCGGCCCATTGTGGGAGGCTTCCAACAACCTGCCACGCATCACCGTAGGCCCGTCTCAAACCATCCAGCCGGCACCTTTCGTACTTTCGGGTGTGTTTGTGGTCATGCTGTTGATATTCTGATTTAAATTGTAATTCAAAAAAAACTAAACAAATATTATATGAGTAAGTTAAGATTTTTATTGATTTCGTTCATCGTGTTGGTCTTCGCAGGTGTGTTGTTGAAATCATTTGTAAGCTTCGAACGTATCGACGCCGGCACAGTCGGCATCAAAGTCAACCTCGTCGGCGACGAGCGTGGTGTGGACGACATCACCGTTTGTACCGGTTGGGTGGCCTATATGCCATTGTTTACCGAAATCCACGAGTTCCCAACTTCCGTTCAGAACAAAGACTACGAGCCGTTTACCATCAATGCGAAAGACGGTCAGACTTTCACCGTTGATCCAAACATGTCTTACCGCGTGGTGAAGGAAAACGTGCCTTCCATCTTCCGTAAGTATCGTGTCAGCCTCGACGTGTTGGAAAACACTTACCTCCGCAACGTTATCCGCAACTGCTACCGCGACGTCCTCAACCGTTACGTCAGCGACTCTCTCATCAGCAACCGTCCGATATTTGAAGGCGAAGTGCAGCAGATGATTCAGAAGACATTCGAGCCAGAAGGCTTCGTTTTGGAGCAGCTCACTTCCGGCTTGCAGGCACCTGAATCGTTGACAGAGGCCATCGAAAAGAAGAACCGTACCATTCAGGAAGCGCTCGATGCTCAAAACTACCTCCAGAAAGCAAAAGCAGAGGCAGAGGCTAAGGTCATCACCGCTGAAGCAGAAAAGAAGGTCAACGACTTGAAGTCGGCAGCCCTCACACCACTTATCATCAAGCAGATGTATATTGAAAAGTGGGACGGTCACCTTCCAACCTATGGTCAGGTTCCTACCATGTTTATGGATGTCACCAAGTAATCCACAGGGGGGTGTAAAAACAAAAAAACGATTGGCAGAATTGCCAATCGTTTTTTTTATATAGGAGCTATAGCTCAAAACTCAAAGCTCAAAGCTCACGGCTCAAAGCTCACGACTCACTTCACAATCACTTCGAGTTCTACGCGGCGGTTTCTTGCGCGTCCCGATTCAGTTTTGTTGTCAGCAACAGGGCGTGTGTCACCGAATCCCTGGTTAGACAGGCGGTTGATGTTGATGCCCTTACCAACGAGATACTGCACCACAGCGGCAGCGCGGTCTTCGCTGAGTTTCTGGTTGAGTTTAGGGTCGCCCACGTTGTCGGTGTGACCTTCAATCTTAGCGTTCCAGGTTGGGTTTTTCGCCATGAGGGCGGCGATGCGGTCGAGGTTAGCGTAAGAGCCCTTCATGATGACGGCCTTGGCGGTTTCGAAGCGGAGTCTTGCCATGGCGGTGTTGATGGTGTTGAGGTCTTCGCTGCTTGGCTTGTTCACATAAGCTCTGAATCTGTGATTGAGTGCGTCCAGGCTGTCTTGAGAATCTCTAAGGTCTTTCTTGAGCGATTTGTTGTCAGCCTTGGCTTTTTCCAATTCAGCGTTCATGGCAGCCACCTCTTCAGAGAGCTTGTTCTGTTCGTTTTTGTATTCGTCGAGCAGTCTCTGGAGTTCAGAGCAGCATTCGTTGTTGGTAGCCTGTGCGGTCAGTGCGCCAGGAACCACGTTGCGGATGTTGCGGTCGCCTGCAAATTTGTAGCGTACACCCACACCACCCATCAAAAGGATAGATCCACCGTCTGAAGTTGGGTGGATAGCCATGGTTGAGGAGTTGCCAGACTCAGTCATGCCGATCAACATATCCCCCTGGAGGCTGACAGCCCAGCTTTTGCTGATGTTGTATTCCAAGTTGAGACCAGGTTGAACGAACGGACGAGAGAATCTGGTTTTATCTTCAATATCGGTTCTTTTGCCGTCTTCAATGTAGAAAGCGTTCTTCCAAGAAGTCAAGCAAGTACCGAAACCGAGGTTGAGGTAAGCGCTGAATCTGTCCCATTGTCTGTTTGGAGCGAGTAAATTGCTGAGGTTGACGCTGGCGAAGAGGCTGAAATCCACCAATTCATTTTCGTACCAACGCTGGTCGTTGTGGTTGTAGGTGCAGTCAAAACCCAAACCCCAGTATGGAGTGAAGGTGTATTCTACCTGGGCACCACCCATACCATTCAAGTTATAACCATCAAAATAACCGTAGCCATTGTTATCAACACCTTTTAAGAAATTGAGACCACCATGTCCTTGTACCGACCAGTGGCAGAAGCCTTTAGGCTGTGATGTTGTAGCCTCTTGGTTGTTTTCTTCTTGTTCTTGTGCATACAGGTTAGCAGCTGTTGCGCAAGACAACAAAATTGCGAAAAGTTTTTTGTTCATTTGGTTTATATGTGCAAAATATGTTCTACAACACAAAATTAAATATTTTCAGGTAATTATTATTGTATTTGTCACAAAAAGTATGTCAGATTGACTAATATTTCATTGCAAAGCGTTTCCACCGCATCCATATCTCCAGTCTCAGGCGCGTAAAGGGCATGACGAGTGCACCCAGCGGGTCGTAACGAAAGAAACGCAGTTTGCGGCTCCATCGGCTGAAAAATCGGCGTACAAACGGCTCCTCCTCTACGCAGATTTCTTTGCTAAACTGTCCGAAATTGCCCCCTTGCAGCATTTCTTCCAGCAGTTCACGTCCTTCCCGTTCGTCGGGTTCACATATCATCTGTGCTTTGGGCAGGTCCATCACTTTTCCCAGCACCCACTGTGTGCCAGCCACGAATCGCATCAGCCTTAGTTGCGTAAACAGGGCTGTTATTTCATGAACAGCCGTGGTGCTGTTCTCTCCCTCTATGCAGGCGCGTTGTGCGAAATAGAGGTCCATCAGTTGTCTCATTCCCACACCCAGGTAAACGTAGTGCCGGAACACGTGCATCAGTTGGTGCACCGTCTGAAAGGTGGTGGTGGGCAGGCACAGATCGCCGCAGATATTGGCAAACTGAGCATTGCGCACCTGGCCCATATATTTTTTTATGATGCGGTTGGAGATGGGGTTTTCCCATTTCACGGGAATCCAGTGAACCTCTACATCGGTGTTTTTGAAGCAATGGAAATGGATGTGTTTTTCGTCAAAATCGTCGGTTGGGCATATTTTCATCACATAGTGCAGTGTCTCATCCTGGGTGGAGTCTAGCCAGATGTCGATGTCTCCGCTTTGTCGGAGCAAAGAGAGGTCAGTTTCAGGATTCGGCTCCTCGGAGCGATACAGTGCAGCCACTCCGGCGCCTTTCAAGATGCAAGAGCGGAATCCGTCTGCCGCGAATTTTTTCTGCAGGGCCACGCATTGGTCCCAAATTGTCTTGTTTCGTTGCTGTATCCTCGTTGTCTTTCCCAGCCATGTCAGGTACAGCTTTTCGTTCATGCCGATGGCGGAAAAGTCCTCGCCTTTCAAAGCAGAGCGGGAGATGGTCTTCTGCACCCCGGCAAAGCAGATGCCGATTACGCTCTGCTTCTTTGCCATCATGTACAGTTCTTCCCACTCGTCAGCATTGGGCTGTCGGGAAAGGCCTTCTTGCGTGCCGATGGCGACACGGAGCAGTTCAAAAAATAATTCGTTCATACTTCATATAAATGCTGTATGCCGACGTTGCATAATTCTGTCACTATCCAGTCCTCTTATACTCAATTCGTAGTTAAGCTTTACTCCTCTTTAAGCTTACTATTCTTTAATTATTTAAAAACAAACACTTACGTTTTATTGTGCTTGTACTTTGGTTCGAAATTTGGCAGTATTATACAAATCCTAAAAAGACTTGGAAACACTTTATTTTTTAGTGCTGTTTATGGTTAAAATATTTTAGGTGACTTATATTTCGATACATTGTATTGACCACTTTCTTTTTTATATCTTGCGACGGCAATTGTAGGATTAATTCCATAATCCTGCGCTACTTTGGCTATTATATTTACAACAGAATAGAAGACCAAAGAGTCAATTGATTCTGAACCTTTTCTTAAAATATTTCTCCACACAGTTGGTGAAATAAGATGATCCCTTGCAAAACTATCAGCTTCAACTTCGATGTCCTCCGAAGACGTCTCATCTCCAATTTTGATAAACGAATTTCCTGTTGAAAAATGTAACGAGATATGACCTAATTCATGAAGTATGTCAAAAACAAGCTTATCTATATCATTATACCTATATGTTGCGACAATAGCAGGATGTCCACTTACTGACATTGTAGAGAAAGCATCAACGGGAACTTTGTCCAATTTTTTTACGTGACAATATAAAATGCCATATTTGTCCAAAATGCCTGCAATATCTTCTACTGATATCCTTCCTTGATTTGCTTTTGCAGCTATTTCATTTGCGGCCGATTCCGCACAATCGTCTTCATATTTATTATCGCAAGATACATTGGAAATATTATACATGGCAAGAAGAAGCCATGTCCTCAGATTGCGTTCGTCAGTCTGAGCTTTCTCACTTTTCTTGAAACAACCGTATAGACGATTATCAATAGATGATATGCAATTATATGCAGATGAAAACTTTGTCTCAAAAGTTTCTAATGTATTCTGTGCAGAATCTGCTGGAATTTGTTTCTCTTTAACAAGTGCGGAGAGATTGATTACTGCAGAAAACTCTATTAGTTTTGTTTCTGCTTTAGAGTTATCAATCATTCTCTGTTCAATGCGCTTACAATCAATCTCGTATTTTGATTGAAGTGCCATCAATTGTTCGGCTTTGAGTTCGGTATGTTCTTCTATTTTTAAAGCCACCTCTGTACTAAGCGATCTTCTGCCTTTAAGCAAAGAGCTAAAGTGTGTTGGCTGCATACCTATCAATTGAGCAAACTCATTGTGTTTGATGCCGAGATAATCCAGTTCTTCAGCAATTATAGCCCCAGGGTGGGTCGCCTTGAATGGAATCAATTCTTGTAGGTCATTTTTTCTTTCCATAATGAGAATCTTCTAATTGAATAATGTTTATTCTAATTCCGCCTTCAAATTCTTCGAATATCAGCCGCTCTACTCGATTGTGAACTATTCTAACGGAACTTAATCCTGAGTAGTTATATTTTAACTTTTCATACGCATACCTTCCAGGTAAATCAGAAGGAAGTTTAGTTACAGACATTAAATCCAACAAGTTTTTCAACTTTTCTACAAATAGACCGTCTTTTGCAATCTTTTTATATTTTCCTTTTGGATTCTTCCCAGTTTGATATAGCTCTTTTAAATCTTCATCTTGTATATCTACGATCATCTGATATCAAAATTTGTTGCAAATATAATATAAATTACCATTTTTTGGTAATTTTTTAAGATATTTTTTATTGTTTTATAATTTAAGTCCGATTTTGGGGCTGATCTTTCAATAATGAAATTATTACTAAGTAAAAATGGCGGGCAGTCACACTACCAGACAAAATATCATTATTTTCCTTTAACCTTTTAAACCTTCAAGTAAAAAAGTGGCAGTATTATAACAACGCTTTTCTCGTATTTTTGAAGTGATTGACAATCCGATCGTCCGCTTTTCTATGAATCATAATTTAATATCTGTCCGTTTTTCCATGTAAAAAATTGGTATTTTTGTCCGTTTTTCCAATATTTGCTGCAAAAATATGTTTTTTTTTGACCAATCAAAGCGTTGTCGAGGGGAAACTCAAATCCCATCTTCTTTCAGTCCTCTTATTCTCACTTCACAATTCCCAATTCTCAATTCCAAAATCTCATAGCTCACAGCTCATAGTATAATACTATCACAATTCAGGTTGGTAGCGATTTATTTTTGAAGTGAATCAAACACCTTTCTTTTCCCAACTTCTAACTTTTCTTCTTAACTAAAGCATTGGTTCGAGATAGTGGCAGTATTATATTGCTTCGAAAAGGTTATCGTTCAGAAACAATAACCCAGAACGTCTTGAAGATTAGTTTGATGTCGTACCAAAAACTCGCGTTCTGCACATACTCCAGGTATAGTTTGATTTTCTCCTGCATGATGACGTTGATGTAGTAATCCTCCGGATCTTCGGCTTTCTCCATCAATTCGTTCTCGTTGCGGAACTTGATGCTTGCCGGATCGGTGATGCCCGGACGCACGTCCAGCACATGCATCTGCTCGGGTGTCCAAAAGTTTACATAGTGACGCACTTCTGGTCGTGGTCCTACCAAACTCATATCCCCTATGAAAACATTGATCAACTGCGGAAGTTCGTCAAACTTGAACTTGCGGATGAAATAGCCGGATTTTGTCACACGCGGATCACGACCGCCAATGGTGACCAGGCTGCCTTTGTCTGAGCCGATGCGCATAGAGCGGAACTTAAAGATGCGGAAGTCCTTATTCTTATATCCCACACGCACCTGACGATAGAATACTGGGCCTTCCGAGTCAAGTTTTATCCAGATGGCAAGAATCAAAAACAAAGGCCAGAGGACCAACAAGCCACATCCACTTGCCACAATATCAAAAATACGTTTCATTATCCTTTCAAAACCTCAATAAGACACTCAATCACATAGTCCACATCATCTTCCGTCATCTTTGTGTTGAGAGGCAAAGTGACTTCATTCTCAAAGAAGTGATAAGCATTTGGGTAGTTCTTGATATCGATGCCTTGCGCTTTGTAGGCCGTCATCATAGGCAATGGCTTGTAGTGCACGTTCGTTGCCACACCACGCTCCGCCATTTTTTCAATGATTCGATTACAATCTTCACGCGACTTACCAGGGAAGCGAGCAATGTACAAGTGTCCACTACCTGCGAAGTCGGCGCCATAGTGCTTCAACCCCACCACCCCAAACGGAGCCAACGCATCATCATAGCGTTCAATATATTTTCTACGCTTTTCCAGCATGCTTGGGTATCGTTCAAACTGCATCAGCCCCATTGCCGCCATGATGTCTGTCATGTTGCATTTATACCAAGGGCCGATGATGTCGTATTCCCAAGCACCCAGTTTCGTTTTAGCGAGCGCATCCTTGTTTTGCCCGTGCAGGCTGAACAGCTGGCTGAGGCGGTAAAGGAAATCCGTCCATGTCTCCCCTTCGATGAACGGGACGTTGCTGCCGCAGTAGTGCTGTTGGCTGGCCACCACTTCGTTGCCGAAAGGAATATTCCAGGAAAGCGCGCCCCCTTCAGCTGTGGTGAAATTTTTTACTGCGTGAAACGAGAATGAGGAGAAATCGGCAATGGCGCCCGCCTTCTTGCCATGGCGCACAGCCCCGAAGCTGTGTGCGCAGTCTGCGCTGACCACGATGCGTCCAAACAATTTTTGGATGTCATTCTTGGGCTTGAACAGCGATTTTTTCGCTTCAACGATGGCAAACACTCTGTCGTAGTCGGCCACGATGCCGCCCAAATCTACAGGAGTGATGACCTTTGTGCGTTCCGTGATGGCGTCAGCTAGCTTGTCGTAATCCATTTCCGGAGCCTTCTTTTGGATATCCACAAAGACCGGTGTTGCGCCCACATGAAGAATAACCGAGGCGGTTGCCGAATAGGTGTAAGCCGGCACGATGACCTCATCGCCAGGGCCGACGCCCAATAGGTGGAGCACCATTTCCATGCAAGCGGTAGCGCTGTTGAGGCATACTGCGCGTTGTGCGCCCACGTAGTCAGCCACCATTTTTTCCAATTTCTTCGTACGAGGTCCGGTGGTTATCCATCCAGAGAGGATGGCCTGTTTTACTTCCTCCGCTTCAGCCTCCGTCATGTCGGGTGGACTGAAAGGTATGTTACGTCTTTTAAGATTTGTGCTCATATTTGTATTTGTTGTCTTATTTTTAAAGATATTAATCCCATCCCATACACTCCTATTATTTCATCCCCTTAACATTTTAAATTCTTAAATACCTTCATCCCTTAAACTCTGAACTCTATTAAAGATTTGAGTACAGGTACAAGCTCCTTTGAGTTGTCGTACGTATAATTAAACATGACTCCATCCTCTATGAAGTCCGCATCACAGAGGTAAAGCAAGTCAAAAACTTCTCTCTTGGATACAATACTTAATGTTGGCAGGAGGATTTAAAATTATAATATTACTTATCGTATTCTATACAAAAATTTCTTTAACCAAGTTGGCGAGATTGTCATGCAAAACATAGCGAAGGCAAATATGTTTGCACTGAGGTCATAACCGAGAGCCTTGTTCATCTTCATGCGGTCGGTCAGCATCTGTTTTGCACGTTGCCAGCCATTTCTGCGACTGTAGAAATCTGGAGCAACTCGGAAGTTCAATACCGTATCTGGCAGATTTCCGAACACACAACCGTTCATGAAACCATCAAACCATAGCATTGTGTCCTGATTCTTTCTGTATTCAGGGCGATAGCCTTTTGCTTTGTCAAAATAGCGCATACGGAAGAAGGTGGCAGGATGAGCAAGAGGATCGCGATAGCGGAAGAATTTGCGGCAGTCTTCGTGCGTCAAGGGGTATTGCACAGCCTTACCGTTCTTATCTCCATTCTGGTCAATCTCTTCTATCTTGCCACCGGTCACATCAATATCAGGATGAGCCTCCAGATACTTCATTTGCTTTTCAAAACGATCAGGCATGGATATGTCATCAGCATCCATGCGTGCGAGGTATTCCACGCCCAATTCGCGTGAACGTGCCACAAGGTCATTCAGCACACAAGCTAAGCCTCTGTTCTCTTTGAAGCGGATAACCTCCACTCGTGCGTCGCTCTCGATTTGCTTCAGTTTCTCTGATAGTTCACCATCTACGGGACCATCCACACCAACCAAGACTTTGATATCCTGATAGGTCTGACCGAGTATGCTTGCCAAAGACTCTTCAAAGAATATCGGATTATCTTTTTTGTAAACCGGTAGCAAGACTGATATTATATTGTTCATTATTTTATTTTTGTGGGGAGATATATTTTTTTTAATTCATTAAAATACTATTGTCTTTCAATGAGTATTCTTTTATATCTAAAACATCCATAAATTTTTCAACGGATGTGCGAGGATTGAATTTTGATAGTTGTTCCGGAATATGTTTTATATATTCAGTTTGATTATCAAGCATCTTTTGGAAACCCATGGCAATTTGTTCAATATTATTCGGATCAACTTTAAGTCCCGCTTTCCCTACAACTTCGGGTAAACTTGTCGTATTTGAAGTTAGTGCAGGGCGACCAAATCCAAAACCTTCAATTGGGGGAATACCAAATCCTTCACAAAAAGACAATAACACAACAGCCGTACAATTTGCCAATAACCAATCGACATTCTCGCGAGATTGATAGCCTATATAATGAATGCATTTGTGGTCTTTTACATACTCTACCATCTCATCTCCATATGTTGTTGGTTTCCCTGCTATTATCAGTTGAATGTCAGATCGTTTCCCCTTAAATTTTAAGAATCCATCAATCATACCTTTTATGTTCTTTCCAGGCTGTAAATTGCCGACATAAAAGAAAAATGGTTTGTCAATATCGATTTTCACTCCATTAACGTCACATAACTTATTGGGGCGAACAATTTTTTTCTCTTTCTCTTGTAATATGAAGTTGTAAGTCAGTGCTAATTTTTCTTTGCTTACGCCAATATACTTTATTATTTCTTCATAGCTGAATTTTGACACTGTAATAACTCGTTCGCAAACAGAACAATATAACTTTGTCATCCATTTTAGATACGTACGTTGTAGCCATCCATATCGTTGTTTCGTCGTAATATAATAAACATCGTGAAGAGTAAACACCTTTTTGCAACGAGCAAATAATGGCATTGAAGTACAATAACTATACAACACATCACAAGGTAGTAGGTATTTGTAGAACATTGTTTGCTCAAAAAGTATTCGTCTAAAGCCAGAACCCAAGGTGGGCACATTGACATACTTAACATTCAAACAATCAGGAATCCCCAAATATTCTTTATTTATTTGCTTTTGTTTATATACAATAAACTCACATTCCTTTATATCATATTCTCCCATAGCTTTTAAAAGCATTTGGATATATCGAAATGCTCCGCTCCCTTTCTCATTGGGGAGAGCAATAAGATTGATGCCAATTCTCGTCCTCATTTCTTTATTCCTAATAGAAAAAATGCAGAATACTTATTTTTTTACAAAGTATAGTCATGAAATATGATGTTGTGCTTCTTAGTTTTTCCTGATTCCAATGTTTTTCCCTCCAATAAAATTTAAGATTTCACGAACTCTTTTATGTATGGTCAATTCAGTAGATTTTGATAGAGAATCAGCAGAGAATTTTATTCTTAAACTGTTATTCTCTTTTAAGCATAGTATCGCAGATGCGATTGATTCTATATCATTTGGATCTAATAAAATTGAATTATTCTTAGAAAGTACATCATAATTAAATGGTCTATCAGAGGAAATAATAGGGAGCCGTCAATATAAATACTTAGATTTTGTTATCCCTTTTCATACACTTCCTGTAAATAATAAACTGTGTTTTCTATGGAAAATCCAGTCTTTTCAATTATTTCATCTTTATTCTCTCTTTTATAATTCATGAGAATGGAATTTATTTTATCAGCCCATATTTGAGCTGAATCAGAAAGGCGTAGATAATAAAATGAATCAGTAATAGCAGCATCTTTATTTATAGTATTGGCCACAACACAAGGGAGTCCTGCAGCTTGTGCTTCCACCAAAACAAAAGGTAGTCCTTCAAACAAAGAAGGCATAAGGAATAAGTCAAACGCCTGCATCCATTCATTAATATTTGTTTGCAGTCCAGGCATTAATACTGAATCATCAATGTTAAGTTTCTTGACTTTCTGTTTGATTTTGTCATAATTCACTCCTACACCAATCAAAACCAATCGAGAGTCAGGATTCATTTGATGGTATTTATTGAAAATGTCAACAATGAAATTCTGATTCTTAACGTCTGTAAATCGGCCTACGTGTCCTATTATTTTTTCTGTTTCTGAAAAACCTAACTGGGCGCGAAACTTAGTCCTTTCCGTTGTATTGTAAGAAAAACGATTTAAAACAATACCATTTTTTATTATAGTAGAATTTTTCCCATCAAAAAAGAATTCTGAGGCCAGTGTGGAACATGCAAAACGATGTGTGCAATATTTAAGATTGAATTGTTTGTTATACCAATGTTGCAATTTATTCAAAAATCCCGGTGTGTTTGAATTATGTGCATGAATAATCCGTACAGGCACTTTATATTTCCAGGCATAATATATTGGCGATATGGTTGTCATATTTCCCTCGTTGAGGTGAACTGCGTTATAATAAGCTGCGTTTTTCATGAAAAAATCATCAAGTTCTTTGTAATAACATAATCCTTTTCTGCGAGGTGGCAACCTAAATATTTTACATCCGTAACTTTCAGCTTCAATTGAGTTTGATGTCTCTCCTTGAGAAAAAATCAGGAAATCTGCGTGGAACTTCTCTTTATTCAATCCACGTAGAACATTCATAATAAATTCTTCAGTACCATTTTTCTCAAGACCATATGTGATAAAAAGAATATTAGTCATTATTATAATGTTTTTATGAAACTATACCATGCTTCATATACCTTTTCTGCTGTAAATTCTTGGGCTTTTGTTTTTGCTTCCTTCCCAATATCCCGTCTTAAACTTTCGTTTTCTGCAAGTATTGACAGTTTTGTGATAAATTCTTCTTGATTTCCCACATTATACAAGAAACCATTTTCCCCATTAGTAATGAGCATTCGAGGGCCTCCACACGGACAGTCGCTGGATATACAAGGCATGCCAACAGCCATTGCTTCCATTAATGCATTGGGTGCTCCTTCAAAATCGGAAGTCATTGCATATATTGCAGATTTTGATATGACTTCTGGAACATTTGAAATGCGCCCTCCTAAAGAAATAGTATCTTTTGCATTAAGTTTATTCACTAAATTTTGTAACGTGTCCATTTGTTCTCCTTCTCCATAAATATGTAAAATCCAATCTTTATGTGTTTTTTGAAACTTAACGAAAGAGTTTATAAGAAATTTGAAATTTTTTTGAAAATTAAGACGTCCAACAGCAACAACTGATTTTTCCTGAGGAAAATAATTGACATTATAAAATGTAGTTCCTATAGGATTATATATAATGGCAGATTTCCGCTGTAGTTTTTTTGGAAACCACTTTTGGGCATCAGGAGTTTGAAATACAGCGCCCTCACTTAAGGGAAGTAAAGATTTTGCCAGAATTCTACTCCAAAGATTAGGGTAGTCGAAATTAGGGTCATTTCTAACTGATATTACAGATTTTGTACGCAATCCTCGTGTTGTTAAAACACCATGATATAAAGCTCTGTTTAAGAAGGAAACCAGATAATCTGGAGATTCGTCTTTAAGTATTTTCCTTAACCGGTATAATCTTCTAAAAGGACCAATAAGTCTATTACCATTGTATCCTTTGGGTTCTGTAACGTATCTCTTTATTCGATCATTCAGAAAATACTCGTCATCTCTTTTTATTGTTGTAATCATTATACAATTATGACCATGATCTGAAAATAGATTCGCAAGGGTTGTCAAAACTCGCTCTGCTCCACCACCTGAAATATGTTCAATAAAAAAAGCAATCTTCATAAAATCAAATATTGGTATTAAGGTCATTTTTTGCAAGACAATAACCTAAACACAGGTTTGAGAAAAAAGTAGTGTTAGAATAAGACATAGAGAAAAATGTTTTTGCAAAAATGCAAATGATAACCATACCAAACATGGCGTTAAAAGTGGTATCAAGAACATTATCTGCAAATTTTTTATATAGGCCTTTCCAATATGCAGCAAAACATAGTACCCCAATAAGTCCTTGGTTAACACCAATTTCCAACCAGTCATTATGCGCGTAATTATATGACACATGAAGCGTATAATTGGCACCACCACCAAACAATTGACTGAGAAAGTCAGTATTGAGTATATGCAACCAAAATTTGCTGTATAAATCATCTCTTGAACTGGAATTGCCTTCCATAGTGTCATTTATTCTGCTCATAAAATATGAATTGTCCATCATATATTCTGTTAAATAAAAGTATATACCCAGAATCAGAATCAAAGGAGGGATAATAATAGATAGGTTATTATTATTGTCTTTTGACTTCATTGTTTCATAGAAATAATATATGAGCATAAGTGTCATAGTCAAGATTGCTCCTCTTTTCATTGAAGATATTACTAAAAGAATAATAACCATCATTCCGGTGTATTTCATAATTGGCGATTTTTGCCAAAAAAGAAATAAAGGAAATAAAGTCATTATATAATAACCTGCGTTATTAGTTACGTCATTTGACATTCGGTGTCTCAGAGTTGCACTTTGCATCTCCTCACTAAAGACTATTATGCCCACAACAATGAATATCGGAATCCATTTAGCAACCATATCAGATGTCAATATTTGCTTATATGACAAATAATAAAACGTATATACTGGCAACAATGATTTTAATATCATTGTTGTATAACTCAATTTGTTCAAAGGAAAACCTGATGCCGGTTCGATATAAACAGGTCCAAATAGATAATAAACAATTCCATATATGACAAACAATAAAATCAAATAATTCAGATACTTAAAAAAAACAGTGTCAAATAATTCAAGATTGACTTTTATTGCAAAATAAATAGAACTGAAAATAACTGTCCAAAATACAAGGCTGTTTATTGGGGTGTTTATAAAATAATGAAGAACAGCCTCTAAACATAACAAAGCTATATACCAATTAGAGATATTTGCAATTGTTTTCATAAACTTAGATTTAACTCAAAAATAGAAATGAAATAATTACATGGAAAAGATCGTAATCCTCAAAAAAAATGTGGGTAAATACTTGCTCAGAAGGTTCATGTTATTTTTCTCTTAAAATGTTTAGAAAAGGAGGTCTTAATATTATTCACTAATTTATACAAATCATATTCGCATTGAGGTCAAGCTTCTTCAATTGGTAATGTTAATAAATCACCTATTGTTGTATCCCATTCTTCAGGTTCAAACTTCCCCATTCCTGCTGCTGGGAAGAACGTCATTTCACCAAAGAAAATCTTGCCATCGACATTGTAGAAGTCCACTCGCAAAAACGGAATGTTTTTGCTTAATTGTTCTGCTAAAGAAATCATCGTTTCTATATTCTCTGGCATCTTGATTTCAGTGTTGAAGTCTGGCAAATAACACTTTTCACCAAATTTTTGTAATACACCTTCTGCAGAATAATAGTTGGCACGATGGCCAGTAAACCTGTTGAAATCCACTTTAAAGAACTTAACTTCTCCGTTGAAGCAGAAAAACTTATAGTCTTTCAGTTGCCCATCTGCATCGGTCATATACTGTTCGGCAATGATTTTTCTTGGCACATTCTTGTATGGCCACTCCCTGTAACTGCGATATATGTCGCTTTTCATGCTATTTTTTAAGGAATCAATTGCTTTTTTCTTGTCGAAAACATTCTTTTCATTGCAAATAACCACTCCAGTTCCTCCTCCGCCATGTGTGGTTTTTAACACAAACTGATCTGGAAGTTTATTCCATTCTATATCCTCAACGGAGTCCCATACGCCAATGGTTGGAATAATATACTCATTTCCTATGCGTGTTGCCACATATTCCTTAACTGCGTATTTATCTACCAGTGTTGTGTATTCCGGTTTTCTGTTATATAACTTAAGCCATTGCAGTTTTTCATTAAAAGTTTTGGGATTCTTTAAGTTTAGCCGTTCTCCCATTTTCAGACGAAATCTTAATTTCAAATAAACATCATCTGGCAACCACCATAGCAGCCTTTCCACCAATGTATCCAAGAAAGTTGATGGCTCTGAAAATAAAAGTTGTATGATTCTAGTAATTTTGTTCATTGGTTATTTTTTAAAGCATAGATTAATTTGTCAATATGAGATTCACAATGAATGTGATTTAATACGGCGAATTTTTTCTTTCCCTTAATTACTTTTGGTAGTAGGCCTATTCTGAACAATTTAGAAAACACCCTATTTTTATAAGGCTCTAGGATGCTTAGTTGATATTTTGCACAAGATTCATAGTAATCTGCCACTTCTTTTTGGAGTGAAGAATCATCTGCAATTATTGCGTTTAAGCGAGTTAAATTTAGGTCGAAATCATGCCTGTCTTCCAGTATTTGAACTCCTACATTTTCATTACATTGCTGGTAAGGGATAATGTCAAATGCAATACTGTTGATTGTGAAATTCAATCTTACCATGTATCCTTCATTCCAAGTTGAATTTCTTGCATTTGGATCATCAAACAACAAATTGCCCAACCCATAGAATATTGGTTTACTTTTATATTCCTCGAAGCCACTATAGCAGTGTTGATGATGGTTTACAACTGCATCTGCACCAGCATCAATGAAAAATCTATAAGTTTCTTTCATTCTTGGAGAAGGCAGTTGGAATTGTTCATGTCCTCCGTGAACAATCACCAAAACATAGTCAGCATTTTTTTTGGCCTCCTGAATTTTATAGAATTGTTGAACTGGATTCAAAGGGTTGGCACCTGCAGATTTGTCTGTAGCAATGGTGAACTCATGTTCGCAGCAATTTATAATTGCCAATCTTTCAGTTCCTTTTTGTAGATACAAAATTTTGCTTGCATCTGCAAGGTCTTTCCCTGCTCCAACGGTCTTTATGCCTGCTGATTCCAATAATTCTTTTGTCTCGACACAACATTTTTCTCCTTGATCGAGTATATGATTGTTTGCCAGAGTGCAAACATTGAAACCTGCATATTTGATAGCATCAATAGAGGCTTTCTGCCCTTTCAGATTTGGGCCACATTTGGGAATAGGATTCTCATCCTTCGTTACAATAGGAAACTCAAAATTTACAACACTGAAATCGGCGTCTTCGATTAAAGGTCTTGCATTTTCAAATAATTCTCCAAACCGATAGGTTGCGATATGCTCGGATACTCTATATCGGTCGCAAAAATCGCCAGAAATAAGTATTTTCATGCTTAACTATATAAGAGTGAATATTCTTGCATTACATTAGAAAGCTTATATACCCTGGTATCAATATTACAGGGGTTTGCTTCAATAGACTGTACTATACAATTAGCCCAATACAAGGGACCTTTATTAAGATCAAGATAAATAACACCACCACAATTAGTGGCACTTGGCACTCCAGTGGATGCAAAACACCTTAGGCCTACTGCTTGTGCTTCGATAAGAGCTATGCCAAAACCTTCATGCAAGGAGGGCATAATGAAAAAAGATGAAGAAGCCAATACAGATGGTATATCGCAATCACCTGGATGCCATTTCACAAATTCTGATAGACCATTTTTTTCGATGTATTCAGCTAACTTGCTTTCATATGATTCTTCAAGAACAAAACCAATAATATTCAATTTTGCTTTGAAACCTTTTTTCAAAATCTCAGATAATACCTTGACACTAAATATTTGATTTTTGATATTTGATATGGCACCCAATTGCGAAATTATTAGTTCCTTGGATTCTGCATGTCTAGACATTTCACTCGTTTTATATTTATTATCATCATAGAAATTATTGATAATACTATAATGCGTATTAGAACCATATAATGCAAGGCAAGCCTCTTCTGAACAACCTATTTGTCGATTTGCATATCGTAAAATCCTTTTCCTATTCCACTTATTTAATATTTTTCTTAAAATGCTTCCTTCTTGGTTGATTATGTGAGTATGACAGATCCTAATAGGAATACCCACATCATAAGCTGCTTTTAAAATGGGAGCACTATCCATTTCACGATTGCAATGAATTATGTCGTAAGGAGTCTCTTGTTTTAATATTTTTTTTAGTTTACGGTAAGTATAATTGTCTTTCTGAAGAGTGCCAAATTTTTGCATTAACCAGTTGCAACCACTGTATAGAGGAATGCGAAAGATTTTCCCCCCATAAGATAAAAACTCATTATCATAGTGACGGACTTCATTTGTAAACACTAACATATCGAAATGATATTTATTTGATAAGTTTCTAACGATGCCCATCATAATGGCTTGAACACCTCCGTTGCCCAAGCCTCCACAAGAAACCATTAATACTCTTTTCATATTCTATCTTTAAGGCTATCTAATGCCGTTTTTAAAAAGAACAAAGATGAGTTCCTTTTTTTGATTATTATTTGATCTACAACTGTATAATCTATGTTGTGTTCCCAGGGACAATCTTTTTCGATTGCTTCTGTATTTGCATAATATCTTTCTTCCAATCCAATCGCCTTGAGAAGGTTTATTAGCCTATCTCCTCGTCCATTCCTGCTTGCAAGTATAGCGAATTGACGTTTGTACAAAAGACAGAATACTAACCCATGAAAAGACCGTGTTATGACAAATTGAGCTTGCGCAATATTTCTCACCCACTCTTCAATACTAGTGCGTTTCCATGGCAATCGTCCTAATAACAGTTCTTTTTTGTTGTTGTTTACAGGTGTTAGAGCTAACCTTTGTGCTAATTGCAAGGAATAGGTCTCTAACTCTTCATCGCGACTTAAAGGGTAATAAACTAATGTTTGAGTGTCAATGAGTGGACCTGTTAGTTCTGAATAATTGTCAAGCAGCAAAGTCGGATCGGCTACACTTTGTGCTGTCACCTCGAACTCTTTTTTAAGCAAATTAACACCACTCTCTTCTCTACAAGAGATTCTATAAAACTGACTAAATTGCTTACGTACGAAAGGTTTCAATTCTGGATGATTCCAAGAATCCTTACCAAAACTGGAAGCGTAAGAAATACGATAAATCCGTTTGTCTCCGAAATTAAGGAAAAACAGTTTTGCAAAATCTTTAGTTATATCAGGGTTCCAAACTTGATCTGAACCAACAATGTAAACATCAGCTTTTGGTGGATTGTTTTGAAGTTCATTAGTATTATTATATCTTCGGGTCGTAGGGATATGGCATTTCCAGAAACTATTGAAAGCCCTTTCTCCTTGTCCAAGCATGGAAATTAAAGTTGCAACTTTATGTTTAATAGAATTCTCAACCATGTCAGAAAGACGAATGTCAATCATCTCGACCTTATGCCCAAGATTCTGGAGAACTTTCACAGTTGCGTATGCCTGCAACTCTGCACCATAATTTTTTTCGTGCCATATTGTAAGTAGCGCGATTTTCATAACCTTATTATATTTATAATACTATAGATTAGTTTTTTTAGACGATATCGCCATCCCAAATTGCCATATTTGTGTGCCACGTATTCAAATCCTTTGTTACGATAATCTGCAAGAAAAAAATCTCTCTTGGGATTGATTTCGCTAGGATATTGTAGTTGAGGCTGAAGGAAATGGTTTACATTAACTTTTTTTACATATAAAGTATGTTTGATTTTTTCGTAAAGTTTATTGCCTTTTTCAGAGTTAACAAGAATTAAAGAAACCCCTTTTGCATCTTTTTCGTATAATGAATCCTTCGGCAATCCCCAGAGATCTCCAACTGTAATATCACCTACTCGCATTGTATTGGTGAAAACACATGATGAACAACTGTCTCTTAATGTATAACCGTTAAAATATAAATAATTATTTGTTCTCATATAAACCTCACGACCATCTTCCAGAAGATATGATTCACGTGCTCCATGCCAGCCAAAACGTTTGTCTCTGAAACATGCTTTTATAATTCGGGATTTATATCTATCTTCAATATATTCAATGTAATCCTGCCATATTTTTGGTGAAGGTACACCATGACATATTATATCTATGCAGAATAGGTTGTCATGATATTTCACAGGAATATAACTTTTTAGACCAGCCACTTGACATGCAGTTCCTGAGAAAAGAACAATCAAACCTTTTTTGAGATCATCCTTTACTAAAGAGTACACTCCACGTACATCACTTTGTACATACTTAGTCATGCGAAGAGTTTCTAACTGTTTCTTGTCTGCAGCCCTTTGATGGGTAACACACCATGTTTCTTTGAATGCAGCACCATAAACTACTCCTCCGTTTTTTATTAAATGGTCAGCAATAGCAAAAAAAGCACCTCCGCTTTGACTTCTAGCCAGTTCATCTGTTTTTTTTAAACGACCGGAAAAAACGATAGGTGTATCAAAATTATCATATCTTAAGTATCCCGGATGAAATTGGCAAACCTTTTCACACAAACCACAATTTACACATAATGACTTGATTACTAGGGGATATAGAAATCCCATATCATCGGGAACCATGGAAATAGCATTTTGACTGCAAATATTTGCGCATGCAGTACATCCACTACATTGTTTTTTTTCCTCTATTGATATCACTGTTCTATATGCCTTAATTGAGTCTTGATCATATATAAACTCAAATCACATTTTTTTAAATTATGTTCCAGGGTATAAAAGGTGTTTAAAGATTATCCAAAATTAAGATATCTTGTCACCTTTAAAATCCCTAATTTTTAACAATATATATTCTTTCTCGTCAGTCTTTAATCCAATAACAAGAATTACTATGCTTGAAATCACAATACAACCGAAGGCAGTCAATAAGAGTCTTCCAAAAGATTGTTGAAAGATAATTGTGATTATCATGGGATAAATACAACATCCAAGTATCACAAATAGCGACTTACATATTACATCTGTATAAAATGTTTTTTTATTGAATCCTGTCATGTTATTTAGCATTTCTATGCGTATAATCATTGCCAATATTGAGAAAATAATCAGCGTCGATTGGGCCAGCTCAGGGATATTTGTCAAACATAATATTATCCAGGCGAATGGGAAACTCATCAAAATTGTTGCTCCTACCAAAATTTGATATTTCTTAATATTGCCTGTCGCCAACATAAGTTGTATCAAAGGTTGCGATATGGAATCAATCAGAGAATTTATAATTATAATTTTCACAAAACACGAAGTGTGTGGTGGGACTTCTTTTAACCAAATAGACAAAATATAATCTGACTCAAAAATAAAAGGTAATCCCATTAACAAGAATAGGAAAAAAGTTAAACGGCTACTTCTCATAGTTAAGTTGTTAGAAACATCAATCTTATTTTCTGCGTATGACTTTGTTATTTGTGGTTTGATTGCAGAAACAAAATTTTGGGAGAATTTAGTCAAAGCTGTATTAACCTGTCCCGATAATCCTCTAGCCGCATTTATAACTGGACCATAATAAATATTGAATAATATATTAATACCTTGATTGCGCAGTAAACCGGAAGAAAAACCTATGAAATTCCAACCTGCAAATGTAAACATTTCTTGAAATAGTTTCTTGTCAAAAATCCATGTGATTTTACATTCTTGAAAGTTCCTGCTGCAATAAATGCTATAGATAATTCGTATAATAGCCGATGATACGCACATAAGAGCAGCGTAGAAAATGAGTCTATCAATGGAAGAAAAAGAAATCAAAATAGCAACAAGAAGTTTTATTAAACCTTCGAAAATTCCAATATAAGCGAATGCATTCATCCTTTCATGTGCAATGATCAAGGCGTCATATGGGGTGCTCCATAAACCTATGACAAATGATAAAAGAGAAAACTGAAAAACCCAATTTGCAGCATCTTCTCTACCTATAGGTATTGTCATCTTTGCGTTAAGAAACCAAACGCCAAACACCTCACTCAAAATCACGGAAAATGTAGCAATAGATAAGATGATGATAATCGAGGTGCTGAAAACTCTTTTAAGTTTATCTATATTATTTTCTCCCAACACAAATGTAATATACCTACTGATTGCACTGGAAAGTGAGCCTGAGAGCAGGCTAAACATGGATATAAATCCTGCAATAGCTTCGTAAAGGCCATAATCTTCTATACCTAGGGCGCTTAACACTACTCGTGAAGTATAAAGATTGACGATCATTAAGATTATCATTCGTACATAGAGTAGTATCGTATTTTGGGCTATTCTTTTATTATTATCGTTATTGTCAGACATGTTTATAACTTTAATCGCGAGAAATATATAATCGTTTAAGTTTCGAATTTTATATATTTAGTAAGCAATCACATACAAATCTTCTGTTACTTTTTTTAAATCTAAAAACAACGGTTAAACCAACATAACCAGTACCTGCTACCGCAATGTGTATATCTTCAAACTGTCTCATTCTTAATGTATTTAGACTGGAATTTTGAACTTATTTTGCTGTCCCATAATACCCCGCATACCATTCAGCAAACGCTCTTAACCCTTTTCGCAGGTTTGTGCTTGGCTTGAAGCCGAAATCGTCTTCAAGTGCCGACGTGTCGGCATAGGTGACTGGGCGTCTTTCTGGATTCTATTGCTGCTGATTTTGCCCATTCATCATATTCTGCATGAAGAGTGTCATTTGTGAGTTGATAGATGTATTTGCTGTTAAATTCTGGTAATTTTCGATGTCGCAATACAAACTAGTATCCCACAAACCGACTTCTATGTCACGAACGAGTTGGTCCATTTTATTTATATCTGCCTCATTCTTTATATTAAAATACCACTCGACGGCTGTCCTACTTCGAAAAACATTTATGGCACATTGTTCACCGTAAGAGAAAGAATCAAACCAATTATTTGGATAAATCACTTGCCTTGCATTATGATCTATGACACTATTGGAGAAAACCTCACGTACCCATCTGATGGCGGTAGAACGAACCGTTCGGAGACGCACATTTTCATCAAAATATTTCTCTGGGTCTAAATAAAACAAGTGGTCACAATATCCTTTTTCTATCTGAGCTTCGATGGCAGATAACTCATCTTTGCTTATGGGTTTCTTTTCGAAAGAAATGGATTCAATCCTAAAAACTGTAGTTGGCGGTATAATGATAGGAATGCCTAATTTATGCAAAACAACAATTACAGTGCGTTTTTCCGCTAAACTCATTTTGTTGTTAAATTCAGCAGATGTCATGTCATAAGTGTTCTCGCCATTTGCATATTGTTTTATCACATTGATGGCTTTTAGCGCTATCGCACGTACTTCCTTTTTCCTTTCTTCTTCTTTCTTTGTAATAAAGTGTTCACCAAGCAGTGTGCCTATGACAGCACCTATGCCACTGGACAATAATGAAAAGATAATGCTATCCATAGATTAAGTGTTTTTAGGTTATATTATTCTTGTGAATGATTTTGCCCTTCCGCTGTAAGCTAATAGAAATTTGGCAATTTCATTTCAGATAACCTATAAATGAGGGAACAAGGTTTTTCCTCTATTCTCAATTCCATTCCTTATATAACAAAAAGATTGAGGAGGTGAGAACTTTGCAATTGTCTCGTAGGGGTTAATTGGATCTTTATAGGTGACAAATGAAGTTATCTCTAATGCGTATGCGACTTTTTTTTGTTCGTAATATTCGTCAAAATACTCTCTGCTTATTCCTGCTTTTGCACTTGTCAGCGCCCAGATTCTATCAGGATCTCCTTCTAGAATATTACCCAAAAGGAACTCTCCGATAATTTTACACACTGGACTTGAGGCATATACATATATCTTATTCACTTGTTCCTTAAATCCTTTCTTTCGGAACTCGTATTTCTTTCGTCCAGCTACAATCTCATCTACGAATTGCGGTTTAATTGATAAAATAGCGTCCATCAGCGTTTCCAAGTTTAACGATTTCTTCAAATTGTCTATCTGTTACTGGCATAAATCCCCAGTATGCTCCACTGTCCATCCCAACAAAATCTAATAAAGATTTCCTAGTAACTTTTTTTGTGAATGCTACGTTGTAAAGAATTTTTATAACAGTGAAATTATTCTTATGTTTATACCAGTGCCTTAATTCGTCTTCAGAAAACACACTGTATTTATTTGTGTATTTTATGAAATCTTCTACGTCGGCAAAGTCTTTATATGTTTTCACTTCATTTACCGTACAAACTGATGTTACTACACTTCGGAAGTATGCTGGTCCTTGTTCGTCACTTGTCCTATAAATCAGTAACAAGTCTCCCTTCTTTAGCTTTCCCACGTCTTTCATCCAGCAAATGTAAATCTTATGGATTGAGTTGGTAGGTGAGATATCCTTAACCAAATCATAAGGATCTTCTGTCCTTAAAATGGAATCAGGGAAAAGCTTGGTGTGGTAATCTGGCCGTATGGAAAGTATATATTTACTTACCCCATATTTCTTAACAAAAGGATAATCCTTAACGACATCACCGACAGTGTCTCTCATATTCTTCACAAGAACATATTCAAAGGACTCCTTACCATGTGGCTTGTCTGCCATGTGGATAAAACCATAATTTTCAAATGATTGTATTAGGTATTGAAGTTCCTTCGTAGGAAAAATTGTCACATAAATTTCATTTACATCATCAGCGATGGCACGATCCATGATTTTTTTCATAAAGCGCTCTCCTCGGAGAGTATGTCGAGGCAGAAGTTTAAATGTACCTACCTTTAATCTTTTTTTTGCAGGTAGGGAGGGGATAACATCATTCATTTCTTCATTCTCAATTTTCAAATAAAGGAAATCCATTACCTTGCCTGCTTCATCCATGAACACATAAGCAGATTCGCCCATTTTAGACTTTTTATCAAACCACTCAGAGAACTCTGGATAACTTGCTTTTAGACTGTCAAAAAAGGAATCTTCAAGGTTGATGTCTGAGAATTTTCGTACTTCTAAATCCATAGCATTCTGTCATTTTTTATTATAAAATATTTGTGATAATGTCATCAATTTCAATGCAATATTACACAATTTATTTGTAATTGCCAAAATTATTAATCACTTAGACTCATTCCCCGTTGTATAACCGAATTGGCTATGAGAACTATATAAAGGACTTGTGTACATGTGCATATTTTGCGTTATCATCTATCGAGCGGATGCCTCATGAATTTGCATCTTCTTTTCAAACAAATCTATCAACTTACAACAGTATTGTTTAGTTCCTGAGATAGGAGTTTCTGGGTTAGAAGTATATTTGTTCATGATTGCCTTTAACTGTATGATGAAGTCTTTATCGGCCAAATAACATTCGTGATATTTGTATCGCTCATCGAAAAAGGTCCAATACTCTCGCTTCCTTCTATTATCGTATTGTAAGAAGAGATTGAAGAATTCTGAAGCACTAATTTGTTGGAATATGTTGCTATCTAATCTCCGATAAGACGTTAGTTGCTCAATGCTTTTGATATCACGTACTACAGTCTCGAACTTGTTAATAATGATTGAACTATAAAGTGCTGCATTTTTATCTTTTACTTTTCCCACTAATAATTCATATTCAGTAGTACTTATGTCTGGATTATTATCGTAATAGGCATTTATATCTTTGAAATATGAAGTATGATTACATCTGTCTATCGCATCCTCAAAAATTTTCTGAAGATCTTCAACGGACATTTTCAAGTCAATAAATTCAAAAAGATGAAGTCTTTGTAAACACAAAAAGAATGTAGGATAATCAACAAGTTGAAAACTGGTTTCTTTAACTCGCTCAAGTGTTTTGTTTACAGCCTTAGCCATATCTTCGTCATTGGTGTCCCACAATTGAGACAGGGTTTCGAAGAGCTGTTTTTCTTCAGTTGCAACATATCTTTGTGCCTCTTGGTCTATAGTCAAAATCTCAGTTCTAATAGCCTCCTCGTTGAGATAGCCTGTAAGAAGATAATTGATTATTGCCTCGCTACTTCCATAAATGTAGGTATTACTAAAATAGCGTTGACGTACAGATTGTTGATATTCTTGAATCTCGTTTTTTTTATTTTCTATAGACTGAATTTCACTCTTAGAAGTGATTTGCTTGATTCTTTCTAACGTGTCAATATTATACGACCAACTGCGTGTAATAGATGAAAGCGATCGAAGTTTTCGCTTGTTATTATCTCTACGATACTCTATACAATAAATCATAGAGAGCAGAAGCATGTAGTTGGTAATCTCTGTTACATGTTTTTCTTCATAAGGTTGGATGGTAGTTCTAACAATGTCAAATATTCGTTCAAAGATGTCAATGTTGAACTTTAACGTTCTGAGATTATAGCATTCTCCTTTTTTATATATTGATGCTATGTATTCGCTTTTCCCCCTCAGATACGCGGAGTAGGTTTTGTTTGTATGGATGCCGACAAACTCTTCAACCATACTTTCGATATCTGCCTTAACAGTATGTGTGAAACGTACGACTTTCTCTTTATAATTATGATAATTATCGTCCTTGAGTTCATTTTCATTGCAAATAAAAATGACTTTAACATTGTCTTGTTCAATGAGTGTGTTGATGTATCCTAGTAGTTCTATGAGTATTGAAGGTTTGATGCGTTCTAAATCGTCAAAGCATAAGACATAATGATTGAGGTTTATGGAAAGATCAGTGAAAATATCTGCAACATTGTTGCGCTTTACATCACCTATATTAAAATAATTAGCCAATTTATTTGCTCCGAAACCAATGAGTTTGATGCCTGTCTTGACATACTTGTTATTGAGGAACCCACAGGTTTCTTCGAAAATGCGAGATCGAAGGTCCTCTGGAGTACTGACACCAAATAGAGATATGGTAATAGCCTTGTAGTGTATTGGATCTTCCGTAGTGCTATCTGTTGTATTAATCTTTTCTATTTCCTTGGAAAGTACATTTCTCCAAAGCCAAGATTTGCCTGCTCCCCATTCGCCATTTATCATGATGGCATAATCAGTCTTTATGGCTTTTACGTAGTCAGTAAGAATCTTTGTAATTTGCATAATTACTAGGTTGTAATGCATTGCAGTTCATGTCTCTTCATAGATGTCTTCTATTTGTTTGTTGGCTGTAAGCAAAAGAATTTTGGTTTCACCTCCCTTGATTTCTATTATTGAATAATAGAAGTTTAGCCCTGAATTTTTGACTTTAACCATGTAAACTCATGAAGAAAAATTCTCGAATTGGAGAATTAAATTTGACGTTAATGGGATGTTAATCTTATGAATATGCAATTCCATAATACCCCGCATACCATTCTGCGAACGCTCTCAAGCCTTTTCGCAGGCTGGTGCTTGGCTTGAATCCGAAATCATGTTCAAGCGCCGACGTGTCGGCATAGGTGACTGGCACATCGCCTGGTTGCATCGCAACCAACTCTTTGTGCGCCTCGAAATCGTAATCGGCAGGCAACACTTTGGCCGCAATCAACTCTTCCTGCAGAATGGTCACAAAATCGAGCAGATTCTCGGGCTGGTTGTTGCCAATGTTGTAAACCTTATATGGCGGAACAGGCAGACCGTCTTCGCCATTCTGCTTCTCTGGCGCGTGCTGCATCACACGAACTACGCCCTCCACAATATCGTCGATATAGGTGAAGTCTCGCTTGCAGTTGCCATAGTTGAATATCTGTATGGTCTTCCCCTCCCGCAGTTTGTTGGTGAAGCCGAAATAGGCCATATCCGGACGTCCGGCAGGTCCATAGACCGTAAAGAAACGAAGTCCTGTGGATGGGATGTTGTACAGTTTGCTGTAGGCGTGCGCCATCAGTTCGTTGCTCTTCTTGGTGGCGGCATAGAGGCTGACGGGGTTATCGACCTTGTCGTCGGTAGAGTAGGGCACCTTCTTATTGGTGCCATAGACGGATGAAGAGGAAGCATAAACGAGGTGCTCCACAGACCCTTTCCCGTCTTCCACCTTGACGTGCTTCCTGCAGGCCTCCAGAATGTTGAAGAACCCAATCAGGTTGGATTCGATATAGGCGTCGGGGTTGGTGATGCTGTAGCGCACACCTGCCTGTGCGGCAAGGTTGACCACCACAGCGGGCTTGTGGTCGTCGAAGATCTGCTCGATGAGGGCTTTGTCGGCGAGGTTGCCTTTGATGAAACGCCAAGGGCTCTCTCCTGTCTCCCTTAAAGGGAGATGATTTGCTATCTCATCAAGCTCTTTAAGTCGTTCGTATTTTATGTTGACGTCGTAGTAGTCGGTGATGCTGTCGAGTCCGACGACTTTGATGTCCTTAATATCTTGAAACAAACGCTTTACCAAGTTGCTTCCAATGAAGCCAGCGGCTCCAGTCACAAGGATTGTTTTGCCTTCAAGGTTGATGTTGTATGTAAGCATATTTATGTTTGAAGTGGACGTTAATGTTACGAACAATTAACGTTTAATTGACGTAGATTAATGTTTGAGGTGGACGTTAATGGTCGTAAACTAGCATTAGCGTAGTCGCGACCGGCAGGGAGTCCCGAAGGGATGCGAAGCACAATGGTACGTTAATTTAAGAACATGAATGTTCTGATTTTGGGGGAACGTTAATCGCCGTTTAATAGTTTCGCCATATCGTCAAGATTTGGAAGTGACTTTCGAAGTGGTTCTGGCATATCATCGAGGGTACGGTAAGTAGCAACACCCATGGGTTTGGTGTAGTCGCGTACGGCATATTCGACAAAAGAGCGGTTCATTTCCTTACAAAGAACGATTCCAGCTGACGTGTGCTCCACATGTGTTGGACGGTCTGGTGAATGATGGAGAGTACCTGCTGTATGTCTTTTGTTTTGTGGAGGATCTCCATGTGGTGACTGAAACTGATGCCGAGGAATTCATCTCGATGTATTTCGGTCGCCACTGGCGACCATTTTGTGAGAGAAAAGGTATCTACTGCTATTTCGCTCGGTACTGACGAGCAAATTTTGGGACTCGGCAAATCGGTCGTCACTGCCGACCGTTTTATGTACTGCGACCAGAATTCGGCAAAGGTGCGCATTTTTTAGGGAATTATATACAAGTTGGCACTAGTAATGTTTTTTGCCAACGAATTTATACTAATTTTCTCTAAATTAATGCGTAGAACTATATTTTCACTAAAAACGCCATTGGCGTTACGAATTAATACGAATTCAAATTTGGAGGCCTGCACA